>NZ_KB906869.1:0-27716 GCF_000381685.1 Nocardiopsis sp. CNS-639 | reverse complement strand
TAGTTGATGGGCAGCCCGGTGTCGGGGTTGTAGGGCAGTCCGGTCTCGGGGTCGACGGGGAAGGGTTGGCCGGTCTCGGGGTTGATCGGGAGCCCCGTCGCCGGATCGCGTTCCAGGGAGCCGTTGTAGCCCCCGCGGCCGCTTCCCGGGCCGTTGAGGCCGAGGTTCGGAGGCGGGGGCGGCGGGATGAAGGGCCCGTTCGCGCCGGGGTCGTTGCCTCCGCCGCTGCCGAAGCCGGGGCCGTTGAGGCCGAGGTCGTTGGGGGGCGGCGGGGGCACGAAGGAACCGTTGTTGCCCCCCTGGCCGAGGCCGGGCCCGTTGAGGCCGAGGTCGTTGGGGGGTGGCGGGGGCACGAAGGAACCGTTGTTGCCCCCCTGGCCGAGGCCGGGCCCGTTGAGGCCCAGGTCGTTGGGGGGCGGCGGGGGCACGAGGCTGTTGTTGCCCAGCTGATCGAAGCCGGGCCCGTTGAGGCCCAGGTCCGGGGTGGGAGGCGGCGGACCGCCCAGGCCCTCGGGGTTGCCTGTGCCGGGCCCGTTGAGCCCGAGGTTCGGTGGCGGCGGCGGGGGCAGGAACTCTTCGTTTCCGGGGCCCTGACCACCGGTTCCGGGGCCGTTGTACGGGAGCTGCGGTGGCGGCGGGGGCGGTGGCGGCGGCGGGGGCGGACCGCCTCCCTCGTTGTCCCAGTCGCCGAAGGGGTTGTCGATTTCCCAGTCGCCGAAGGGGTTGTCGATCTCCCAGTCGCCGAAGGGGTTGTCCCAGTCGCCGAACGGGTTCTCGCCGCCGGGTCCGTTGCCGCCGCCACCGGTCTCGGGGGTCGGCGGCGGGAGCGGAGCGGGGTCCACGATGACCGGTATGGTGGCGTGCGCCTGCGTGTAGGTGTGCGCCATGAGGTCGCGCACGTGGTTGGCGGCCTCGTAGACGCCCTCGTAGTGGTTACGGAACCTCTGGTAGAGCACGTTGTTGATGTTGTCCTGGGTCGGCGGATCGCCGGGGATACCGGTCAGTTTGTCCCCGCCGGTCTCCTCGGGATAGGCGATCGTGACCTGGAACTGGTCCCGCTCCGGGTTGAACTCCTCCGTCCCCGCGGAGGTGTAGAAGTACCAGTCGTCGAGTACCTCCTGGACGCGCCCTCCCCTGGTGTTGAGGGCCTGGTCCACCGTGTAGGCGAGGACGGCTGTGGCGAACGTCAGGATCGTCTTGACCCGCTCCAGCTCCGCCTTGAACTCGGGGAGCTCCATGTGCACGGAGGTCATCCGGTACGCCATGTCCTGGAGGCGGTACTTGTACGCCGCGGCGGCCGAGCCCTGCATGGCTCCGTCGGGGACGTCGATCTCCTGCCACAGCTTGTTCAGACTGCCTCCCTCACCGTCGATGTAGGGAGTCAGCGTGTCGTAGAGCGTGCCCAGGCTGTCGATGGTCTTCTGCAACCGGGTGAGGTCCCAGTTCTCGGACGTCAGCTGGTTGTTCCCGTAGTCGGCCAGGTGCGCCAGGTTGCTCAGCTGCTGCCGGAACCCGTCCTGCGGTGGAGGGGTGTCGTCTGTGTGCAGGTCCTCCTTGCCGTCGCTGAGGGTCTTCTCGCCCCACAGGTGCTTCTGCATGGTGTAGCCGGCGTAGTCGATGCCGTAGGTCTCATAGGGGTAGCTGCCGCCGCCGTACCCGGTCGTGTACGCCGTGTAGTACTCCCTGTAACTCCACCAGCGGTCCATCTCGTGGCCGCCGTAGTTCCAGGAGAAGCCGGTGAAAGGATTGGTGGTCTCATGGAAGTGGTAGCGCCCGTCCGCGACCCAGGGGTCCTTGGTGACCGTGTCGATGCTCTCCATCGGTTTGTAGTCGCCGTCGGTGCCGGCGAAGATGTTCATGAGCTCGTGCAGCGGCTTGTCCGGCAGGTCTTCGTACTTGATCTCTGGTTCTGGCATGGTCCCCTCCCTCTGCGGATCGCGTTCGTGGACTAGGTTTCGCTGCTGTCCTCGTCCTGGCCGTTACCGTTACCGTTACCGTTGCCGGAACCACCCGAGCCGCCCGAGCCACCCGAACCGCTCTGGCTCGAATAGATCAGGTTGTGGACTTCCTGGGCGGTGAGGTTCTGCTCGTCCTCCAGGTTGGCGAAGACGAGGAGGTTCTCCGAGAGCCTGCGGTCGATCTCGATCAGTTCCTGGTTCAGGCCGTAGATGAAGTCGTAGATCCCGCTCATCGAACTGTCGATCTTGCTCGTGAGCCGCCCGGCCTCTTCGAGGATGCCGGGGTCTCCGAGCCGCTGGTAACCGCTTTCGGCCACCCCTTCGTACACGGAGAGTTCGGTGACCAGGATGTTGAGGTCCCTCTGGAGGGGCTCCACGATCTTCGAGCGGAAATCCCTGATCCGGTCGAGGTCGATCTTGGTGCCCTTGTCACCAGTGCCGGCGCCCGCACCCTCGTCGCCGCCTCCGCTGTCCCCGGTGCCGGTGTCCTCGTCGTCGCCCTCTTCGTCGTCTCCCTCGCCGTCGCCCTCCTCGTCGTCCTCGTCGCCCTCGGTGTCCTCGCCGTCGTCCTCGGTGTCCTCCTCGTCGTCCTCCTCGTCGTCTTCCTCGTCGTCCTCTTCGCCGTCTCCTTCGGAGTCTTCGTCGTCTCCTTCGGAGTCCTCTTCGTCCCCGGCGGTGTCCTCGCCGTCCTCTTCGTCCCCGGCGGTGTCCTCCTCGTTGCCGGGTCCCTCTTCACCGCCGCTCCCGGAAGTGTCCTCACCGCCCCCGGTCTCCTCGTCGGGCGTTTCGGAGGTGTCCACGACCGAGGGGTCGAACGAGACGGTCGGATCCAGGTGCTCAGGACCGCTGTCGTCCCCGGCGGTGTCCGAGTCGTCGTCTCCGCCGGTGATGTGGTCGTCCCGGTGGGTCCCCGCCGCGACCGTGGGCGGGGGAGCGCCCCCGGGCACTCCCGGAGTCCCGCCGCTGCCCGGGTCGTTCGCGCCGGGGCGGTGGCTCTCCACGTGTTCGGGGGAGTCCTGCTCTTCGTCCTGGCCGGTGTGGTCTCCGCCGGTGTGGTCGTGGTTGGAGGAGTCGTCTTGGCCGGGTGTGCCGGGTCCGTTGCCTGTGGAGTGGTCGTCTTCGGAGGCTTCGTCCTGGCCGGTGTGGTCTCCGCCGGTGTGGTCGTGGTTGGAGGAGTCGTCTTGGCCGGGTGTGCCGGGTCCGTCGCCTGCGGACTGGTCGTCCTCGGAGGCCTCGTCCTCGCCGGGCCCGTCACCGCCGGGGCGATCGTCCTCCTCGTCGCCGGTGCCCTCCTCGCCGTCGGAGTCCTCCTCGCCGTCGAGGTCCTCGGACACGGTGATCAGACCGGTCTCGGGATCGACCTCCACGTCCCCGCTGCCGGGGTCAAGGGAGACCTCGCCCGTCTCGGGGTCCAGGGTGAGCTTCAGGTCGCCGATCTCGATCGTGGTCGGCAGGTTCTCCTCGCCGTCACCGGAACCGCCCGTCTCGATCCCGACGGTCCCCTTGGCCGGGTCGATGGTCAGGCCCAGGTGTCCGGCCTCGACGGTGACCGGTGCCGCCTCGGGGTCGAGGGGAACGTTCCTGTCTCCGGGCTCGATGCTGATCGTGCCCTCGTCCGAGTCCAGGACGAACTTCAGCTCGCCCGCCTCGACGGTGGTGACCCCCGTCTCGGGGTCCAGGGTCACGACCGGAGCCCCGGGGATCTCGGAGCCGCTCTCGCCGAGAGCGGGGTCGTCTGCGTCGGCGGAGATGGGCTCCACACCGGAGACCACCTTCGTGTTCTCGGTGTCCACGGGGGTCAGCGGCTCCAGCAGCTCACCCTGCTCGGCCTCCCCGCCCACCAGGGGCTCCGCCGCCTCCACCCGCTGGGCGGGCTCGGCGAGGATCGCCGGCTCGGCGGGGATCACCGGTTCCAGCGGCTGCATCGGTTCCATGCGCTGGAGCGGCTCCGCGACGAGCATGGGCTCCAGCGGTACGGGCTCCGTGGTCTCGCCCTCGGGGACCGGCTCCGCGTTGGCGGGCACCCCGACGGACCTGGCCGCCGGTTCGACCGGGAGCGCCGGTGTTCCCGGGTGCGCGGGTTCGAACCGGCTCTCCGTGTGGGGCTCCAGTCCGGAGACGTCCCCGGACTCGGGCGCGGACACCGTGACGACCCGCGCGACCCCCTGGTCGGCGAGCACGTGCGGGGAGCCGGTGTCCCCGGCCTGCTGCGTGCCGAACAGCATCACGCCGTCGTCGCCGACGCTCACCTCGGAGTCACCCGGGTCGAGCACCGCCTCCCGGGTGGCGGTGTCCACCTCGACCGAGGAGCCGGCGTGCCGGAGCATGAGCAGGCCGCTGGTCAGGTCCACGCTGATCGGGGCGGACTCCGACCGGTTCGTGTTGGTGTTCTGCTCCTGGAGGGTGGTGGCCTCCTCGGTCTCGGTCGGATCCGGCTCCTCCCCGGAGAGGGCAGCACGGAAGTCGAAGAGGGGGGACTCCACGTCAGAACCTCCTCACCGCCCGTAGGGCGGCAGTTCGTCTGGGTTGTGTCGGGGTGGCGGGGGATGGGGTGAAGCGAAGCGGGGCGGGCGGCCGCGAGGGGAGTGGTGGGTCGCCCGCCCCGGGGGGGGAGGGGGAGCGGACTACAGCAGCGCCTGCCAGTTCATGGCCTCGCGACTGTCGGTGGAGGAGTACTCGTGGCTGATCTGCTTCAGGGCCATCTCGGCCTTGAGGAGCAGGGTGTTCATGTCGGCCACGTTGCTCTGCCAGGACCGGTACTTGTTCTGGTACTCCGTGAACATGGCACCCTCGAGCTGGCTCTGGAGGGACTGCATCGTCGTGTTGAGCTGCTCGAGCTGGTTCTCGACGTTCTTGGTCTGGACGCGCAGTTCGTCGGTGGCCTCGTTGACGTAGGCGTAGGTGACGCTGAAACCGTTGATGCTCATGGTCTCGCCTTCCGGAAAGGGACGGGTGCGGGTGGAAGTGGCGGCCCGGACTCAGCCGGCCTGGTTCGGGTTGAGCTCGTTGATCCACCGCGAACCGGCGATGATGTTGGCGTCCTCCGTGCTGTGCATGGCCTGGACGGTGCCGCCGAAGGTGCCGATCATCCGGTTCATGTCGTTGGTGATGAGCCGCAGCTCCTCCAGCCAGGCGACGACCGCCTCGCTGTAGCTGTTGGAGGCCGCTCCCTGCCAGGAGGCGCGCAGCTTGTCACGCGTGGCGTCCACGCTGGTGTAGACCTCGTTGCACTTGGCGTGGGCCTCGGTCATCGCCTCCTGCGCAAGCCGTTCACCATCGTCCGTAGTCTGTGTCATCTGCGACATGGGATCTCCTCTGTTGGTTCCATCAGGGGCATCCGGCGTCCTCGAGCATCGACGAGGGCGCCAGCGGGAGGGCGGCGGCCTCCGGGTCGAGCACCGGCCCGGAGGGCAGCAGCCGCAGCAGGGAGGTCGGGACCGGGACGGCCTGGGCCGTCTGGTAGCCGAGGGAGGTCAGAGCGGTCTCGTCGAGCACCGGGTACTTCGCCACGCTGTCGGTGACGAGGTAGTGGGTGGTGGCGGTGCCTCCGCCGCCCACGGGCTGGGCGGCGGCGAGCGAGCCCCGACCGGAGGCGATGCCGACCAGGTCGGGGGTCGGGCACCCGGGGGCGATGCCGGGCCGCTCCTGGACCGGCCAGGCCTCCACCCCGGCGGGGTCGTCCATGCTCACCGACAGCGAGCCGTCGGGGGCCAGCCGCAGGCACGGCACGCCCGCGCCGGCACCCACCAGTTCCGGCGGGGCGACGGGGTGGCGCTCCTCGCGCGGCCCCTGGCCGTCGGAGAGTCGGCTGTGCGCCTCGCCCGCCGGCAGGGGCAGCGCCTCGGCGGGGGCGTCGGGGTAGGCGGCGCCCGAGACGTCCGGGTCGGCCAGCAGCAGCAGCGCGTGCGTCACGGAGAGCGGCACCAGGCCGTCCCGGGTGAGCAGGTAGTGCTGGTCCTCCTGACCGGGGGTGGACACCGCGAACACCTGCCCCACGCGCCGGGGCTCGCCCGCCATCTCGCCCGCGTCCTCGCCGGCGCCCGGAACCTCGGGCGCGGTCAGGTCGGGGCCGGTGGGCACGGTGTTGAGGAAGGCGGAGGTGACGGGCGGGGCGTCGCTCGTGCCGTAACCGAGGGCCTGGACGGCGCCGCCCTCCTCGTCCAGGCGCAGGCGGGTGCCGTTCCACAGCAGGTGCGGTGCGCCGTCCGGGCCGGAGACCAGGACCGCCTGTTCGGCGGAGGGCGGGTTCGGGGCGGGGGCCGTGCCGACCACGAGGGCGGTGCGGCCCCGCTCGTCCTCCTCGCCCTCGGGCGGCAGGGCGCACACCCGCCAGACCGACTCCTCCAGCCCCTCGGTGGTCGGCAGGGCGTCGGGCGCGCCGGCGATGCCGACGGGGCCGCCCACGGGCACGCCCTCCAGCGAGTCGGCCGAGACCAGGCTCACGGCGGCGTCGGCGCCCTGGACCAGGCGGGCGGAGGCGCCGTTGGCCACGGGGCGCAGCGTTCCGGCCGAGTACAGGTAGGAGGCCCCGGTGTCGCGGTCCACGATCAGCCGCCCCTCCTGGCGCCAGCTGGTGGCGCCCCCGGGGAAGATCAGGCCGAACACGAGGAAGCCGACGCACAGCACAGCGCCGATGGCGACGCCGATGTAGGTGCCGGTGCGGGTGCGGCGCATGGGGGCGTCGACCGCGTCGGGGTCGCCCTCCAGCATGGCCGTGCCCAGGCGGCCCACCGTGAAGTTGTGGGCCATCACCCTGTCGCGACGTGACTGCATGTCAGCCGCCGATTCCGCGCAGGAGCGAGAACACGCCGAAGATCGCCAGGACCAGGGGCACGATGGCCACCGTCAGCAGCGACTGGATGATCTCGGCGGCCCGGCCCCAGTGGGGCAGCGGCCGCGTGCCCGGCAGGTTCCACGACACCACCGCCAGGATCGCGGAGGCGGCGAACAGGCCCACCATGGCGAGGGTGCGGGGCAGGGGGTCGGCCGTCCACACCAGGACCAGGACCAGCGCGGTCAGTCCGATCCAGGGCGGCGCGACCACGAAGGACCGCTGCCATGCGCTGGCCAGGCCGCGCGACTGGAGCAGCATCACCAGCGACACGATGACGCACAGCGTGATCGGCACCCACCCGGGGGAGGCGGCGAGCACGACCAGGCAGACCGTCAGGACGGCGCCGGTGGAGGCGTACAGGGCGGTCTGGAACCGGTCGGCCAGCGCGGCGCGGTCCAGGACCCCGCGCGCGGGGTACGGGTCGATGCCCTCCTGGAGCTGGTCGGGGTTGGAGGGCAGCGGCGGCAGCTTCAGACCGGAGAGGCGGAAGGCCAACTGGGGGGCGAACGTGCCCAGCAGCAGCGCGATGAGCGCCGTCAGCGCCGCCACGGCCGGAACCGTGGCGCCGGGGATGAACATCAGGGCCAGCGCGCCCAGCGCGCACAGCACCTCGGCGGTGAACAGGCCCGCGAAGAAGGGCACCGATCCCGCCACGGCCGCCAGGCCGAGCACGCTGGCCCCGGCGGCGGTCACCGCGCCGGTCAGGACCCGCGCTCCGGTCAGCGCGGTGCCGGGGTCGCCCGAGGGCACGGAGGCTCCGGCCACCGCCATGTACAGGGTGGCCGCCGCGGCCAGGCCGGTGGCTGCGGCCAGGTCGCCCATGGCGCGCGAGGCCGCCCAGGCCGACAGCAGCATGAGGATCGAGGAGCACGCGGCGGACACCGCGGTCAGCAGTCCGGGGCCGCCGCTGACCATGACCGCCAGACCGGTGAAGAGCACGACCAGACCCAGCGCCTGGAGCAGGACGCGGGTGGCCTCGGGGCGCCAACGGTCGGGGCGCTCGCCCATACCGGTCGCGACGCCGTCGGTCAGGTCGTCGAAGTGCACCGGCGGCAGCTGGTCGCGGCGGGGGCGCAGGTAGAGGGTCTCTCCGTGGCAGAGCCCGAGGGAGCGGAGGGTCTCGTCCTCCTCCAGGGGCTCGTCGCCCAGCTGTTGGAGGACCCAGCCGTCGTGCTCCAGTCCGCTCTCGTCCAGGTCCTCGCCGTTGTCACCCTCGGCGTAGAGCACCAGGGTGGGCAGGATCTCGGAGAGGGGGACCTCGGTGGGCGCTGCGATCTCGAAGGAGCGCGCGGGGGCGCGGATCAGCAGTCGGCACAGGTCCGGGGAGGCGACATCGTTCATCCGGTGGGGGCCCATCATGAGGCGGGGTCGTGACAGGGGTGGAAGTGACGGTAACACTCCGGCGACCCATTTTGGAGGTGTGTTGTTTTAAATTTTGGTGTCTGTCACTTTAGTTGGCAACAGTAGTGTTCTGCTGTCAGTCTTCGGTTCCGGACGCCGGTTACGGCCCCGTTCCGGTCCCGGCTTGCCGGACCGCTCCCCGTTGTTCCCTGCAAGGGAGGACCCCGCCCCGTGAGTACGATCCTCGTCCGGCGCCCCCCGCGGCGCCCCGGGCCGGACCTGCCCTCGGGCGAGGTCAGCCTCCAGGAGCCCCCGGAGCTGCCCGAACCGCAGGCCAACGTTTCGTCGGTGTTCACCTACCTGCCGATGGCGCTGACCTCGATGGCGATGCTGCTGATGTTCATCCGCCCCGGAAGGATGGGTGACGGCAGCAGCATCATGCCCTATCTGGCGGGCGGCATGATGCTCGTGGGTGCGGTGGTCATGATCGGCGGCCAGTACCTGCGCAGCATGCTGGAGCGCCGACGCCAGCTCAACGACGACCGCCGGGACTACCTGCGCTACCTCAAGCAGATGCGCACCCGCCTGCGGAGCGTGGTCACCGAGCAGCGCGACGCGATGCTCTGGCGGGCGCCCCACCCCGACGCCCTGTGGTCGATCGTGCGCACCTCCCGGCTGTGGGAGCGCAGGGGGACCGACGACGACTTCGCCGAGGCGCGCATGGCAGTGGGCGAACAGGCGCTGTCCATGACCATCTCCCCGGTCTCCTCCAAACCGGTGGAGGACCTCGAACCCCTCAGCGCCCACGCTCTGCGCCGCTTCATCCGCGCCTACGGCACCGTCGAGGACCAGCCGGTCCAGATCTACCTGCGCGGCTACTCCCGCATCACCATGCGCGGCGACCTGGACACCAGCCGGGGCCTGGTCCGCGCTCTCCTGGGCCAGCTCACCGTCTTCCACGCCCACGACGAGCTGCGCGTGGCCGTGTGCTGCTCCCAGGAGTCCCTGCCACTGTGGTCGTGGACCAAGTGGCTGCCCCACAGCCAGCACCCCACCGCCCGCGACGGCGCGGGCCAGGCCCGGCTGCTGTGCACGGACGCGATGGAGCTCGAACAGCTCCTCCCGGACCTGGCCGACCGCCCCCGCTTCGACCCCACCGCAGCCCCCAGCCGCGAGGAGCCCTTCACCGTCGTCGTCGTGGACGGCGGACGCATCCCCCCGGGGTCGCGCATACTGGGCGGCGGCTACCGCAACGCCGTCGTCATCGACGTCGCCGACCCGATGCCGCCCGAGGACGACCCCTACACCCTGGCCCTGCGGGTGGAGACCGAGCGCCTGGTGATGCTCTCCCGCGACAACAGCGGCCGCGACACCGAGGAGGTGCTGGGCCGGCCCGACACCCTGAGCCTGAACCGCGCCACCTCCCTGGGCCGCCTGCTCTCGCCCTACCGGATCGGCATGGTCGTCGAGGTCACCGAGCCGCTCACCACCGACTTCGAGCTGACCACGCTCCTGGGCATCCCCGACCTGCACCGGCACGACAGCGAGCGCATGTGGAGCGAGCTGCACGAGAAGGACCGGCTGCGCGTGCCCATCGGCATGAACTCCGACGGCGCGCCGCTGGAGCTGGACCTCAAGGAGTCCGCGCTGGGCGGCATGGGCCCGCACGGTATGCTCATCGGCGCCACCGGTTCGGGCAAGAGCGAGCTGCTGCGCACCCTGGTGCTCGGCCTGGCTCTGACCCACTCGCCGGAGACCCTCAACTTCGTGCTCGTCGACTTCAAGGGCGGCGCGACCTTCATCGGCCTCGACAAGCTCCAGCACACCTCCGCGCTCATCACCAACCTCGCCGACGAGGCCATCCTGGTCGAGCGCATGCAGGACGCCCTGCACGGCGAGCTGGTCCGCCGCCAGGAACAGCTCCGGGCGGCGGGCAACTTCAGCTCCGCGCTGGAGTACGAGAGGGCCCGCGAGACCAACCCCGACATGGAGCCGATGCCCACGCTGTTCGTGGTCGTCGACGAGTTCAGCGAGCTGTTGGCCGCCCACCGCGACTTCATGGACCTGTTCGTCATGATCGGGCGCCTGGGCCGCAGCCTCGGCGTCCACCTGCTGCTGGCCTCCCAGCGCCTGGACGAGGGCCGCATGCACCAGCTGGAGGGCCACCTGTCCTACCGGATCGCGCTGCGCACCTTCTCCGCCATCGAGAGCCGCGGTGTGCTCGGCGTGCCCGACGCCCACCAGCTCCCCTCCGCCCCCGGCAACGGCTACCTCAAGACCGACACCGAGACCCTCACCCGGTTCAAGGCCGCCTACGTCTCCGGCCCCTACCGCGTCAAGCGCCGCGCCACCCGCAGGAGCACGGTCGGCGGCGAGGTGGTGCTCTTCGCGGACACCGCCGTGGCCGCGGCCGTCCCCGAACCCGAGGAGCCCGAGGTCCAGGAGGAGGAGACCAGCGAGTCGCTCCTGGCGACCGCGCTGGCGAGGATGGACGACCTCGGCCCCGCGGCCCGCGAGGTGTGGCTGCCCCCGTTGGAGGTGCCGCTGCTGGTGGACGAGCTGCTCGCCATGGTCGGCACCCGCCTGCCCGAGGGCGGCCTGGCCTGGAGGAAGGAGACGACCCTGCGCGTGCCGCTGGGGATCATCGACCGCCCCTTCGAGCACAAGCGCCTGCCCCTGGTCGCCGACCTGACCGGAGCCGGGGGACACGTCGGCATCGCGGGCGGCCCCCAGAGCGGCAAGAGCACCATGCTGGCCTCGCTCATCCTCACCCTCGCGGTGTGCAACACCCCCGCCCAGGCCCAGTTCTACGGGATCGACTGCGGCGGCGGCGTGCTGACCTCGCTCAAGGACCTGCCGCACATGGGCAGCGTCGTCACGCGCACCGACGAGCGGCGCATCGTCCGCACCATCATGGAGATGAACGAGATCCTCACCAAGCGTGAGGTCTTCTTCGCCGAGAACGGCATCGACTCCATGGGCACCTACCGCAGGCGCCGCGCCGCCGGGGAGTTCGCCGACCAGCCGCACGGCGACGTCTTCCTCGTCATCGACGGCTGGGGCACCATCCGCCAGGACTACGCGGACCTGGTGGGCTCCATCGTCCAGATCGTGCAGCGCGGCCTCAACTACGGCGTGCACGTCGTGGTCGCCTCCCCGCGCTGGGCCGACTTCCACACCGGCGTCCGCGACCTCATGGGCACCCGCTTCGAACTGCGGATGGGCGACCCCGTGGACTCCATGGTCCACATGCGCGCCGCGCAGACCGTGCCCCGCGTGCCCGGGCGCGGCATCACCGACACCAAGCACCACTTCCTCACCGGCCTGCCCCGCGCCGACGGCGACCCCGACTCGGTCACGCTGTCCGAGGGCATGACCGAGCTGGTCGACCGCGTGCGCGCGGCCTGGGACGGGCCCTCCGCCCCGGCGGTGCGCACCCTGCCCGCGATCCTGCACGCCCGTGAGCTGCCCGGGTCCGAGCTCACCAAGGCGGGCGGCCTCAAGGTGCCCATGGGCCTGGAGAGCCGCCGGATGCAGCCGTTCTGGCACGACTTCGGCGTCACCCCGCACATGCTCGTGGTCGGCGACACCGAGACGGGCAAGACCACGCTGCTGCGCCACATCACCAACGCGATCCGCAGCCACTACGGGCCCACCACCGCCCGGGTCGTGCTGGCCGACCAGCGCCGCCAGCTCTACGACGCGGTGCCCAAGGAGATGCAGCTGGGCTACGCGGTGTCGGGCGAGAACGTCAAGGAGATGATGGCCGCCGCCGCGCAGGCGATGAAGGCGCGCCTGCCCGGGCCCGACATCACCCCCGACCGCATCCGCAAGCGCGACTGGTGGACGGGCCCCGAACTGTTCATCCTCATCGACGACTTCGAGATGGTCTCCGGAAGCGGGCCCAGCCCGCTGGCCCCGCTTCTGCCGATGCTCGGCCAGGGCGCGGAGATCGGCCTGCACGTGGTGCTCGTGCACGCCGCGGGCGGTTTCAGCCGGGCCTCCAGCGATCCCGTCATCCGGACGCTCATCGACTCCAACACGCCCAGCATCCTGCTGTCCGCCCCGCCCTCGGAGGGCATGATGTTCGGCAGCATCCGGGCGCGGACGATGCCCGCGGGACGCGCCCTGTGGATCGCGCGCCGCGACCCGGTCGAGGTGCAGCTGGCCATCGCCGAGGGCGCCGAGGAGTGACACGCCGGACCCGCCCGCGCCGCGCGGGCGGGTCCCCGCGCGGGGTGGGCGGGCTCCCCGCCTCTCCAGGAGGGGAGCCCGGCCCCGGAACGTGTTCGGGGGCGTCCGGTACGCCGGACGCCCCCTCCCGTGTCTCGGTGTCAGCGCACCGGTTCGTCGGAGCGCATCGGCACCGGCTCACCCGCGGCGGCGGGACGCCACTTGCGCGCGCGCCCGAGCTTGACCACCGCTCCGCCCAGGACGCACAGCACGATGAGCAGGAGCCCGACGGACACCACGACCGCGGTGGACGGCGCGTCCACCGAACCCTCGGGGGAGGGGTCGGGGACGAACCCCTCGCCCACCACACCGGCGGGGACGCCGCCCGGGGCGATGGCCATCGCCGCCAGCGGGTCCACCCTGCCGTGTCCCGACAGCGGGTCCGCGTCCCCCCGCGGCGAGGCGTAGGCCGTGGTGGTCAGCCGCTCGCGCACCTGCGCGGCGCTCAGGTCCGGCTCCCGCGCCATGAGCAGGGCCGCGGCCCCCGCCACGAAGGCCGCGGCCACGCCGTCGCCCGCCGTGGCCACGTGGCCGCCGCCCGGCCCGGTCCCCACCACCCGGTCGCCCGGCGCGGTCAGGTCCACGCGGGCCAGGTCCCCGCTGGGCAGGACCAGCGGTCGCTGGGCCACGGGGAGGCCCTCCACGTCGTGCGCGGCCACGCTCAGCACGGACGCGTGCTGGGCGGGCTGGCCCGGCAGCGGCCCCCGGGAGGTGGGGACCGTCGCGGGGGCCACGACCACGGCTCCGGCCTCCTCGGCGGCGGCCACCGCCGACTCCAGGGCCGAAGACGCCTCCCACGTGCCGGTGCCCACCAGGACCACGCGGGCCCCCGAGTCCACCGCGCTCCCGATCCCGGCGGCGATCTCCTGCGCCGAGGCCAGACCGGTCTGCGGACTGCCGGTGGCCACGGCCGTCACCGACGAGTCCGGAGCCACCCCGACCAGGCCGCTGTCCTCCACGGACCGGGCGGCGACCACTCCGGCCAGCGACGTGCCGAACCCCAGGCAGTCGGCGGACTGCCCGCCCTCCACGGCGTCGGCCAGCGCGGGGACGCCGCCGTCCACCTCCGGGGCCAGCAGCGCCACGCCCACCCCCTCGCCGGTGCTCAGGTCGTGGGCCCGCGACAGGCCCAGGAAGTGGTGCGTCCAGGGCCGCTGCTCCACGACGTCCCCGCCGGTGGCCGCGCACGGCTGGTTGTCGGCCTTGAAGGGGTGGACCTGCGCGAGCGAGACGGGGTCCTGGGGCGCCTCGGCCGCCGCCGGAGCAGCCGGGAGGGGGGCGAGGAGCCCGAGGGCCAGCGCCGCGGCGGCGGTGCGGCGGCGCCGGGACCGGGTGGTCCCCGGATCGGTGTGTGCGGTCACCTGAGGTGTGCTCCAGACTCTCTGGGGGTGTCCTGGGGGCGCTTCGCGCCCGGTGGGGCGGCCCGACGGGGCGCGGGGCGCCGTCCCGTCGGAGGCCGCGCGGGGGAACGGGACGGGGGCCCGACCCTACGCCGACCCTCCGCGGAACGCCGGACCGGGAGGCGTGCGCCGACGCGGGGCCTCTCCGCCTCCGCGAGGGGGTCCTTCCGCGCACGGGGCGGGGGCTGCGGCCGCCGCGGGGGCCGCCGTCCGTGCGGGCGGGGCCTCGGACGGGAGGGCCGACTGCGGTAGCGTACTCGGTTTCCCGTGTACGTTCCATGAGCGCCTGGTGACCGGCCCGCGTCGTTTCCCTCCGGAACGGGCTCCACGGAGGCGGGGGCGACGGCTTCGCGACCCCGGTGCGGGAGTGCGACCGCTTCTCAGAGCCAGGGGGCGGGGTGTTCCCGGCCGGTTCGGGGGTCGCGGGCCAGGCGTGTGGGGGGTCTGCGCTCCTCGTGGGCGATGTTTCCGGCCTGGTCGAGTTGGCGGACGATGACGCGGTTGCCCAGGGCGTCGTGGACGACCTCACGCAGGAGGCGGCCCTGTTCGTCCCACTGGTGCCAGGGGCCGACGGGGCCGTGGGGGCGCTGGGTGATGCCCTGGATGACGAGTTTTCCGCTGGGAGCCCAGGTCAGGGTGGGGCCGTCCTCGACGCCCTCGACGAAGGTGCGCATCTCGACCCGGCCCCGGCGGTCGAGGGTGACGGCCTCACCGGTGAAGGGTTTGCCGTCGTACATGGCCCGGCGGCCGAGCCCCTCGACGTCGGCGGTGGTGAGGTCCGCGGCGCTGACCGCGGGCAGGGAGTCCCCGTGTTCGGGGGCTCGCATGCCGGGAGCCAGTCGGATCGGCTGCCAGGGGATGAACACCTCCTCCCCCGTCGCGGTGTCGGTTCCGCCGAACTGTGCCTCGTGGTGTTCCTCGCTGATGAGGCGGCCCGAGGAGTCCCATCTGCGGGACAGACGGTGGTTCGCGTAGGCGTCGTCGATGTACTCGAAGACGAGGCGGCCCTCGGTGTTCCAGTAGTGGGCGGGTCCCACGGGCATTCCTCCGGTGGAGACGTTTTCCAGACCGGCGAGTTGTCCGTTGCCGTGCCAGGACATTCTGGGGCCGTTCTCCAGACCGTGCACGAAGGTCTGCGTGTAGGTCTTACCGCTGTCTCTTGTCGTCTCCCTCCCGGTGAAGTCCGTCGTCCTCGCCCGGTTTTCTCTTTCTGTCGTCGGGGTCGTGTGGCCCGCCGAAGGGGGTGTCGTATGTCGGGAATCCATGTTCGATGCCTCTGTCCGGGTCGATTTCCGCGTCGGCCCTTCTCGGGGTGTAGTACGTGATGTTCCTGATGTCGTCCGTGGTGTGCGTGTTCTTCCCGCTGCGCGGGGCGGCTGCTCCCTCGGTGATGCGGGCGCAGTTCGCGCAGGAGGGGCAGTAGGGGACCCACGGCGGCTTCAGTGTGAACTTGTTGTCGAGCTGGAAGTGGCTGATCTGTGCGTCTTCCGTGGCGTTCAGGAGACGGTTGACAGCCTTGACCTCGGCATGCCTGGCGGGTTTGTCGTAGTGGGGGTAGTTGCTGATCCTGCGGGTGGTGCCGTCCTTCTGGAGGATCTCGTACTTGCTCCGGAGGAACATGCCGTCGATGCGGTTCTTGATCTCGGGGTGCAGGAGTTCGGGCGCGATGACGGAGTGGCGGGGCCTGCCGTTGAGGCCTTCGGCGACGAGTCCGGTCCTGCGGTCGACGACGACGGAGTTGACGGCTCCGTTCTCGTGGCCCAGGTCCTCGGGG
This sequence comes from Nocardiopsis sp. CNS-639, assembly GCF_000381685.1. Taxonomy (NCBI): domain Bacteria; kingdom Bacillati; phylum Actinomycetota; class Actinomycetes; order Streptosporangiales; family Nocardiopsidaceae; genus Nocardiopsis; species Nocardiopsis sp. CNS-639. The sequence goes on along the minus strand of NZ_KB906869.1, from coordinate 12,176 downwards.
GTGAGGGGGATCTTGACGAAGTACTCCTCCCCGTCTTCCTCATGGGGGTAGCCGTCCGTGTTCCTCCCGGTCTCCGGGTCGAGGTTCGGCCTCGATTTCTTGGGCAGGTTCTTGTCCATCCTGCCGAGGTCGTGCCATTCGACGCGGACGGGCACCTTGTTTTTGACGAGGTAGGATATTTCCCTCGCCCGCATGTTGACGAGTTCGTGGACGAATTTGTCGAGGGGTTTGTCCTTGACGTGGGTGATGAGTCCGTCCTGGTCGGTGGTCCTGTCGGCTTCGGGAATCCTTCCGAGGATTCTCCCGTCGGTGAGGTACTTGGGGAAAGCGGGGTCCCCTTCGGTTTCCTCGCCCTGGATGCCGAAGACTTCGGTGGCGGGTTTCCACTGGTCCGACTTCTCCTGGCCGCTGCCCTCCGCCCCGGTCCGCGAGTCGTCCTGACCGCTGTCGTCCTGTCCGGGCTGACGGTTCGACGGCCCGCCGTTGTCGCCCATCACGGGGAAGGCCAGGATGTCGGTCACCGAACTGGGCAGCGACTGGTCGAAGTCGGCCTTGGGGTTGAGCAGGCTCAGGAAGTCGTCGGGGAAGGGCTTGGAGCCGAGGGCGTCGGGCGAGCCGTTCTCCTTGTCCGAGGACTTCGGGTCCACGGAGTCGGAGGGGGAGCCGTCCTGGTCCGACTGCGGTCGGACCAGCGGTTCGTCGAACGTTGAGCCTCGGGGCCGCTGTACCGGTGTGTCGGGGAGGTCGTACAGGGACAGGTCGTCGTCGCTGTCGTAGCCGTCCGAGTCCGTGTCCGGGACCAGGTCCGGAACCGGGTCCGCGTCGGTGTCGGGGCGGGCCGGGCTCTCTCCGCGGCCGCGGCTCGTGCCGCCCTGGTGGGCTCCACGCGGGGAACGGTCCTCCCCCTGCTTCCCGCGGTCCTTCCCCCCGGAACCGTCCCGGTCCCCGGAACGGTCGCCCGAACGGTCACCCCCACCGGTCCTGCCGCTGCCACCGCTGCCACCGCTGCCGCCCTGGTCGCCTTCGCCTCCGGAGCGGTCCTGGCCGGAGCCTCCGTTGCCGCCGGTCCGGTCCCCGCTGTTCCCCCCGGAACCGCCCTTGTCGGGGCCGCCGTCGCCGCCGTCGTCGCCGCCTTCGTCCTTGTGCTGGTCCTTGGAGTCGGTGGGGGCGTCCTCGTTCTCCTCCTCGGCGTCCTCCTTCTTCTCCTCCTCGTCCTGTGTGTGCTCGGGCTCCTTCGCCGTCTCCCCGTCCTCGGACTCGGGCTGTCTCCGGGACGGGTCGGACCCGGTCGCCTCGGGCGCTGTCCCGGGGGCCGAGGTCTCCTGGGCCCGGCCGTCGTTGACGGCCGGGGCGGGCCGGGTCGTCGTCCCCCCGCCGGAGGGTGCGTGCGCGGTGTCCTGCGCGGGGATGCCGCCTCCGGTGTTCGCGGGACCGTTCAGCTCCTGCTCGAAGAACGCGAACAGGTCGGACGCCGGGTCGGCGGCCGGGGGAGCCTGTTCCGCCGAGGGCACGTTCCCCTCCTGCCGGGAGGTGTCCGTGCGCTCCTGGGGCAGGGTGGAGGAACCCTCGTCGCCCCGGTTCCGGGTGAGGGGTTGGGGGATGGGGGCCTGTTCGGGTGCCGGTTGGGTCGGTTGCGTGGTCGTCTGGCTCTGCTGCGGGCTGTCGGAGACCGGGTCCGTCTCGGCCGGGGTGGAGGAGCGCGGCTCCTCCCCTGCCGGGGCGGTCTCCGTCTGCGGGACGGGCCGGTTCCCAGGGGCGCGATCCGCCTCGGTCTGGCCAGGGGAGCGCTGGGGACCGTGGCCGTTCGTCGGGCCGGCGTCGTCCTGGGAGGTTCCGTTCTCGCTCGGCCGGGTCGTCGCCGGTAGCGACCACTTGGCCCTCCAGTCCTCTCGTAGACGCTGCCTCTCCTCCGGTGTCCGCGCCTCGTGCTCCCAGTTGGTCCGCCAGTCCTGGATGGCCTGGAGCCGGTTGTTCCACTCGTTCCGGTCCGGGTTCGCGGAGGGGACGCGCAGGACACGGGGCTGCGGACGGCGGAGGGCGGGCCGGTCCTCGGAAGCGGGGTTCGTCCCAGTTTCGTCGGGGAAGCGCTGTTCCTCCGGTGCGGGGTCGATCTCCGGCGGCTGGGGAGCGCGTTCGTCTCCGGGGTCGGTGGAGGCCGCCTCGGGGTGACGGTTCAGCTGGCTGACGTGTATCACGCTCTGCGGCGCCTCGGCGGACAGCGGCTGCTGTCCGTCCTGGTCCCTACGTGTACGGAGCCAGTCGTCCAGCCCCTGCGGCTCCGTCTGCGCGGGGGAAGGCTGTGGGCCGTGGTCGCCCGTCGGACCGGTGTCCTCGGGGGCCGGCCGGTCGCCCTCGGAGGGGGCCGGGTCCGACGACATCAGCCGCTCCAGTCGGAGCCGCATGTCCCTGAGCGTTTCCGAGTCCACTGAGGACGCCTCGGAGAGGGTGTCCTGGTCCGGCTGGGGGAGGGTGTCGTGATCGGTCCCGGCCCGCGTGTGGAGGGGGAGGCGCTGTCCGTCGAAGGTGGACACCGCGTCCTCGGCGGCCCGGGCCAGCGCGTCGTCCTCGGACGGCGCCGGCTGCGGCCGCTGGTCCTGGCCTTCGACGGGCCGGTCCTGCTGCTGCGGTGCGCTCGGGGTCGTGGAGGGCCCGGGCAGGGCGGTGGTGTCGGACTCCCAGGGGAAGCCCTGTGCTCCCTGGGTTTCGAGCCAGGCGGCGTCGACGGGCCCGCCCAGGTCCATGTCGTACCGGAACCCTTCGGGGACGGGCGGGCCCACCGCCATGGACCGTTCCATGAGCGACCGCATCAGCTCTGCGCGTTCCTCCTCGCTGAGCGAGGCCGCCTCCGGGTGGTGCCTGTCGAGCCAGCGGACGCGCGGCGCCTCCTCCTCGTCGCTGGACTCCTGGTCGGTGGCGTCGTACAGGTTCTCCTCGTCGTTCGCCGTGTACCCGTCGGCGGGGTCGTCGACGCGCTCCGGGGCGGGGCCGCGACGGGTTCCGGCCCGGTCGCCGGATAGGGCCGCGTCGTGCTGGGACGACCCGTTCCCGTCCTCCCCGGTCGGCGTCGCCCACGCCCTCGGCCTCCGGACCGTCGCGGACTCGGGCCGGGCGTGGGTTTCGGAGGACGGGCCCGAACGCTGGTCCGTGTGGCTGAGGGGCCTCTTCGTCTGGTTGCGTGAGTGGCGTTCCGGGCGGTTGTCAGCGGGGGCGGTCCCGTTCCGGGAGGAGCCCTCCTGGCCTTGGAGGGCCCTGCCCATCACCATGTCCCGCGCCAGTCTCTGCCGCGCCCGTTCGAGCACCTCGGCCGGGCTCGGCTCGGGTGCTCTCCTCGGCACGTCCTCCTGCGGCCGGTCGTCGCGCTCGGGCGACTCGGCGGTCGCGGGGTCCGGGGTGTTCCGCTGCTGGGTCTGGGGAGGAGCTTCCTCCTCTCCGGCCTCCCGCGGCCGGATGTTGAGGTCCGAGCCGAGGGTGTCCAGGAGGTTGGGTGCGGTGTCGCCCCGCTCGGGCTGCCGTCCCTCCTGCCCGGGCTGCCGGTTGTTCCGTTCGGGCAGCTCGATGGCCTCCGGGTCGGCGGCGGGGTCATCGGCGTTCCGCTGCGGGGCCGGGGGAGGAGGCGGCTCCTCCTGGATGGTGTCGAGGTCCGGTGCGGTCGCGGTGCGCGGCCTGGGCAGGGACGAGGGGTCGCCCAGACCGTCGCGCAGCTCCTGGAGCGCCGTCACCCAGTCGCGCACAGCCCCCTCGAATTCCTGCCGCCGGTCCTCGTAGGCGCCCTCCAGATCCTCGTAACGCTGCCGGACCCGCGGGTCGTCGGGTGCGGCGATGCGGTCGGAGGCCGCCTGGTCCAGGGGCCAGCGCGCTTCCAGGTAGGCCTTCTCCGCGTTTCCGAGCGCCTTCTGGATCCGGGCGAAACGCTCGGTCAGGGGGGCGATCCGGGTGGCGTGGTCGGGCGTGATGACACCCATCCGCACCGCGTCGCCGTGGGAGATCCACCGGGTCGTCTTGACGGTGGTCCGGCCCTGCTGCCACCGGGCGGGGCGGGCCGGGACGGACGAGGGGGTGCGCCGGCCGCCGAAGGCGCCGCGCACCGCCCGTCCCGCGGACGCGGCCTTGTCCCCGACGTAGCGCGCCGAGCGCTTGTACCAGGGGCCGCTCAGCTCGGTCCTGGCCCCGATGAACACGTCGGTGTCCATCTCCACCAGGTAGCCGGGTCCGGTACGGACACGGTCGGAGTGGGGAGGCTCCTTCGGCCTGCTCCCCCGCGCGGTGTCGCCTCCGGACGTGGACGATCCCGTGTTGTTGGCCGAACCGTAGTGGGTGGCCGTCGTCGGAGGGCCCGTCCCGGTGCGTCCCGAGGGGCGCGCTTCGAAACCCATGGTCGTCGTGGACGACTCGTTGTGGAACGGGGAGAAGGTCCTGCTCGTCTCCGAGGAGTCGGTCAGGCGCACGCTCGGGTTGTAGTCCTTGATGAGCGCCGTCTCCGGGTGGGGTATGGCGCGCATCATCCACGTGGTCGGACCCAGCTCGGGCAGTTCGGCGCCCTTCTCCGAACTGGCCTCGGCGAAGGAGGCCTTGATGCCGAGTTCGGTGAGCGCGTGGTCGATGGCGTTGTTGCGGGAGTTCAGCTTGAGCTTGTCCGCCGCGTAGTCGGCCGCCTTCTCGACGGCCTGCGGGGTGTACCGCCCGTCGGCGACCGCGTTCGCGGGCGGGTTCCAGCCCAACGACTTCGCCAGGACGATCCGGCCGAGGTCGAGGATGTCCTTGCCCTTGTTCTCGACGGATTCGAGCAGGGTCACGGCGTCGTTGAAGGCGTCCCGAGTCCGCGGGTCCATGTCGCGTGTCAGGGAGCGCGCCATGTCGGTCAGCGAGGCGTGGTTGTCGTTGGAGGGGTTCTCCGGTGCGGTCCGGTTCCCCGTCCGCTGCCCGCCGGGCTGTCTGCCGTTGTCACCCTGGCCGGTCGTCCGGGTGGTGTCGGCGGCCTCGGGTGTGGTGCGGGGGGTGTTGTTTCCGTCGGTGGTCGTCCGGGTGGTGTCGCCACCCTCGGGCGTGGTGCTGGGGTTGTCGTCGCCCTGGTCGGTCGTCCGGGTGGTGTCTTCCCCGGGTGTGGTGCGGGGGTTGCCGTTCCCGTCGGTGGAGGTGCGGGGGGTGTCGTTCCCCCCGGTCGTGCTCGCCTCGTTGCGCAGGTCGAGGGAGAAGGCCGGGTACAGCTCCTGCGCCCGGCCCGAGTTCCCCGTGCCGGTGAAGTCGCGCGTGCGCGAGCCCGGGGTCTCCCCCAGAAGGGAGTTGGCCGTGCCCTGCTTCTCCGAGATGTGCAGGTCGAGCGTCAGCTGGGTGTCCGACGACACCCGCGCGTAGGGCGTCTCCATGGTCAGCTGGGTGGAGCGCTTGTCCGTGTCCCGGACGACCCCGCCCTCGCCGCGCGCGTTCGTCGTGGTGCCGTCACCTTGCAGGCCCATCAGGTAGGGGCGGCTCGGCGGGGTGGTGCCCCCGGGCTGGTCGCCCCCCGACTGGGGCAGCGGTGTCAGGAGTGAGCCGTGGGCTCCCTGGAACGCGGAGCTCTCGTTGCCCTGCTGGAGCCGGTCCCCTTCCTCCGAACCCTGACGCTGGCGGTACTCCGTCTTGCCGCCCAGGTACTCGACCTTCGCGTTGCTCCTGTCGAGCCGCAGCTTCACGGTGGCGTCCAGGGACAGCGGCGCGGTCGTCGGGGCGTTGAGGTTCCCGATCGAGTGGTCGATGGGGCTGATCTTCAACGTCACCGGCACCCCGGTGTTGGGGTTGAGCCCGGTGTGGGAGTCGAGGGCCTTCAGGATGATCTCCCGGCTGCCCTTGGTCAGCTGCCAGCCCTGCGAGGCCAGGTCGTCGACGAGGCTCTGGATGGCCTCGTCCGGGTTGACCGGGTCGAGCATCATGCCGGAGTCCTCGAAGCCCGGGCGCGGTTTCACCGACCCGGGCGCCTCCGGCTCGGGCTGGGGGCTGCGGACCAGTTCACCGTCGACCTCCTCGACCTTGTCCTCGACCATGCCCGACGCGTGGGCGTCGCGGATGTGGATCAGCCCGGTCTCCAGGTTGTCGGAGTCGGCCTGCCAGCCCCGGTAGCGCGCGGAGCGGGGGAAGGTCGGCCCGATGCTCCAGCTCTTGACGAACTCCAGCGCCTGCGTGATGCGCCCCGAGGCGGAGTAGGAGTACGACATCGGGATCTTGGGGTGGAACTCGACCGACTCGTTGAACCTCGACGTGGGCTTGGTGATGGTGTAGCGGTCGAACAGGCTCTTGCCCGCGGAGGGGCCGAGCTGGATCAGGGGGGCGCTCGCGGAGTTGGGGGCGGGAGCGGTCCCGCCCGCGGGCTGCTCGGCGGGTTGGATGGGGTTGGGGTTGACCCGGCCTCCGCCCGTGGCCAGGAAGGTCAGGTCGGTCCGCCTCCCGTCCCTGGAGAACGTCTCCAGGGTGTTCTTGCTCTTGAAGACGACCGCGCCGTCGGACTGCTCGAAGCGGTCGACCGAGTCGATGTCGAACCGGGTGGACGACGTCGTGCGGAGGTGCATCGGGGAGAGCGGGCCCCCGCTCGCCTCCGTGCGGGTGCGCGCGCCTCCGGAGGAGCGCGCCGCCGGGTTGTCCGCGAGGTTCTCCGGGGAGAGCGCGTTCTCGTAGAACCGTCGGCTTCCCTCGCCCCGCCTCAGGAAGTGCCGCAGCTTGCGCTCGAAGCCGAGCCCCCTGGAGGGGCGCTGGCCGCCCGTGCCCCTCTCCCAGGGCGCGATGGAGGAGAAGCTCTCGTAGGTGGCTTCGAGCAGGCTGCTCACCCGGTTGCCGTCACCGGTGGTGAACCGGGTGTTGACGTTCTCGACGGTGGTGGGGGTGTCGCGGAGCTTCTCGGCCCGGCGCTGTTCGATCGGGCGGGTGTCGGGGGCGTTCTCCGCGGGGTTCCGCTGCCCGGTGGTGGTCTGCGCGGTCTCGGTGTCCGGTGCCGGGGCGGTGTCGGTGTTCTGCTGGCCGGTGGTGTCGCCGGTGGTCTCCGTCGCCGTTGGTGTCCGGACGCCGTCGTTCTGGGAGCCGGTGTCCTGCTGCCCGGTGGTGTCCGCAGCGGTGTCGGTGTTCTGTTGCCCGGTGGTGTCCTGCGCGGTTTCGGTGTTCGGCTGGTTGGTGTTGGTGTTGGTGTTGGTGTTGGTGTTGGTGTTGGGGACGGGCGTCCGCTGACCGTCACCGGTCTGGGAGCCGGTGTTCTGCTGCCCGTTGGTGTTCTGCTGGCCGGTGGTCCGCGCGGTGCCCGTGTCCGGTGCCGGGGCCGTACCCTCTTCGGCCGGGGGACGCTGGCTCCGCTCCCCGCCGAACAGCCTCTTGACACCGCCGGTCAGGTCGCGCGTCTTACGGACCCTGTCCGGCGTCGGCCTCGTGGGGCCGTCGATCATCTCCTGGGCCTGGTCGACCGGTATCGGCCGGATCCGGGTGACCCTCGGGGCGGGGGCGGTCTCGTCCCGGCCCCCGCGTTCCCCGCCCGGAACCGCCTTGGCCGTGTCCATCGTGGCCATTGCCTCGATCGGGCGGCTGAGCAGGTCCTGTCCGCGCTCGGCCAGCGGTGTGTCACCGCCCAGGACCATGCCGAGGTCGTCGTCCTGGTAGAGCCTCGCCTTGAACCGGACCCCGGAGTTCCAGACGCTGGAGTCCTCCGCGTACTGGACGGTCCTCTCGCTCTGGGACCTCATGCCCAGGCCCCGGCTCTTCCCCTTGGTGTCGCTCAGCTGGAGGGAGACCGAGAACACGCCGCCGTCGCTCGGGTTGCCGGCCGCGTCGACGGCGTCGATCCGGCGGATGTAGCCGCCGGAGGAGAACCGGACCGTCTTGCGCTTCTGCGAGCCGTCCGCGGTGCTGATCTCGGACGAGCCCGCGTACTCGCCTCCGGTGCCCCTCGTGGTCTCTCCCGCGTGCCTGAGCGAGGAGAAGTCCGCGCTGATGCGTACCGCGACGAACGGCGAGCGCATCACTCTCTGGCCGGACTTGAAGAGCGCGCTGGGGTCGAACCTCCCGGTGTCGATCAGGTGGACCGGCTGACCGTGCAGTGTCAGGCCGTCCGTGCCGCTCTTGAACTCGGACGCGGCGATCGCGTCGATGATCCTGTGCGTGTTGAAGACGGCGACCTCGTGGTCGCGCCGGAAGGGGCGGTGCTCGCGCGTGGAACCGGTGAACGGGCCGCTGTTCTCGTGGCCGGGGCGCCTGGCGAAGTTCTTCGGGTCGCGGGCCATGTCGGGCAGGACGATGCCGGGCAGCTTGTCGGCCAGCCCGGTCAGCACCTGGTGCGCGATGTGCTGGTAGATGCTGCGCTGCTGCCCGTCGACGTCGCGGTACTGGCTGCCGTCGGGCCAGGTGAAGTCGCGGGGCACGGCCCCGTGGAAGGTGACCGGGTTCTCCTCGGCCAGGTTCGGGCGGGGAGGCCGCAGGGCCTCGGGCCGCCCCTCCCCGTCGGGGCGTTCCTCGGTGGGCTGCTGCCCGGGCGGCCGTTCCTGTTCCGGGGCGTTCTCCCGCCGCCGACCGCGCTCCTCGGTCCCGGTGTCCGCGTTCCGGTCGTCGCCGTCCGGTGCGTTCCGGCTCCTGTCGGTCCCGGTCTCCCGGTTCCCGTCGGTTCCGGTCCGCTGGTCCCCGGTGGTGCCGGGCTGCCGGTTTCCGTCGGTTCCGGTCTGCTGGTTCCCCGTGGTGCCGGGAACGGTCCCGGGAGGGTTCACCGCCTCGGGCGCCGTGCCGCTCCCCTCGGTCCGGACGGGGGCCGGGGGCGCGGGCACCTTGTCCGAGGGCTCGTCCCCGTTCAGGATGCGGGCCTCCTGGACGGTGAGGATCTCGACGGTGTCGCCCTGGAAGCGGTACACCTCGGTTTCGCCGTCGAAGTGCACGTAGTAGTTGCGCTGCACGTCGTAGGCGGACGACTCGGTCTTGCCGTAGTTCATGCGGTTGACCGCCCCCGACGACAGCTGCGAACTCTCCGCGGTCGACCGGCCCCGCACACCCCCCTCCACGGCTATCGCGTCCACACGGGCCCTGTGGGTGCCGCCCACGGCCCCCGCGTCGACGCTGACTCCCGCGCCCAGGGTGCCGCCGAGGAAGTCGCTGTGCCGGACGGAGCTCCCGCTCTCGCGTTCGGCCTTGTTGCCCTTGATGTACTTCGCGGGCTGGATGGTGTGGGACTTGACGTCGTAGGCGGTGGGCACGGACTGGATGCTCACCAGCCGGGGCCTGCCCGAGGGGTCGGTTACCGTGAAGACCGCAGGCGCCGAGGTCATCTCGGGCAGGTTGTTGCGGATGGACTTCTTGGAGAAGGTCCCCCCGACCTGGTCGTGGAAGGCGTCCAGCTTCTGCTGCCTGCGCCTGTCGACGAACCCGGGCGTCACCTTGTCGACCGCGGACTTCCACCACCCGCGGTCCTGCTCCGGGGACCACAGGTGGTCGGCGATCCAGTCGGGGAAGGACCTGTCGGAGGACCCGTCGCTCAACCGGATGTCGCCGACCGACACGGGGTGGCCCTTGTCCGCGTGCGGTCCCACGGGCCTGTCGTCGTCGTTCCGGCCGCGCTGGTGGTCCTGGGTCGCGAAGGGGTCGCGCAGGCGGATCGTCTCCGGACCGGTGTTGGCCGCGACCGCGCCCGGAAGGACCAGGACCACCCCGTTGGCGGAATCGGCCCGGGCGTTCACGGCCCGGTCCGGCGGGGTGGTGCCGTTCGCCGGTGCGTCGCCGTTCGGAGCGTTGTCGTTGGGAGCGGTGTTGTCAGCGGGAACGTTGTTGTTGCCGGTGGTGTTGGGGGCGGTGCCGTCGGCCGGGACGTTGCGGTTCGCCTGGGTGGTGCCGCTGCCCGGCGCCCGCGTCCGGGGGACCTGGAGGGGCGTCAGCTCGAAGGACATGGTCAGGTCGGAGGTGTAGACCTCGGGCTTGCCCTTGATCTCGTAGCTGCTGTAGCCGTCGTGGAGGCTGACCGCCGTGTCCACGGACTGGCGCTGGCGCGTTCCCCCCGAGAAGCTGAACGTGAAGCGGGGGCCGATGTCGGCGCCGCCCACCGTTCCGAGGAGCAGGGGGGAGACCTGGAACCCCATGCCGATGAACTTGGTGCCGCCGTGGCTGCCGCTGCCCTCGGCCGGGTTGGCCTCCCCGGCCTCGTCCACCAGCTTCAGGTCCGTGGGGTCCGAGCCCTCCTTCGGCTGGGTGGGCGCGTGGTGGAAACCCTCACGGGAGGGGTTCAGCCGCAGTCTCGCCTGCCACCTGGAGCCGTCCGCTCCGTTGACCGTCGTGGAGAACCCCTCCGGCTGGAAGAACACGCCCGTCTGCTCGCGCGCCTGGGCGTCGATCTGTTCCCTGACCGTGTCGCGCACCGTGGCGTCGACGTGTCCGGCGTCGTTGGCGAGGGTGTCGTCCACGAACGAACGCAGGTGCTCGGCGTGGATCATGCTGGAGTTGACCAGGTTGGACGTCAGCAGGTAGCCGAGGTCGTAGGGGGTGCCGGTCCGCTCCGGCCGCACGGAACCCGGGTAGTCCCGGGGCGGTGGCTCCTCGCGTCGCCGCGTGTCGCCGGTGTCGGTCTGCGGGCGCTCCGTCTCCGTGCCGTCGGTGGTGGTGCGGGGGTCCTCCTCCGGAGGCGGGGGAGGGGGCGTGCGTTCCGCGTCCTCGGGGTTCGTCGTGTCCGCGGTGGTGCCGGTGTTCTCCTGCTGGGGCGGAGGAGGCTGTTCCGTGTCCTCGGGGTTCGTGGTGGCGTCGGTGTTCTCCTGCGGGGACGGGGGAGGTTGCTCCGTGTCCTCGGCGTTCGTGGTGTCGGTGTTCTCCGGGGACGGCGGAGGCTGTTCCGTGCCCGTGGCGTCCACCGTCTCGACGGGGTCTGTGGTGGTGTCGTGCTCGTGCTGCGGGGACGGCGGGGGCGCGTGCTCCGTGTCTTCGGTGTTCGTGACGTCGGTGTCGACGGGCCGCACCGACGGCTTCGGTTCGGTGCCGTCGTTCTCGGTCGGAGTGGGCGGGGGAGGCGCGCCCTCCTCGTGTTCTCCGCTCCTGGTCCGTGTCTCCTCCGTGGGTACGCGCGTCTCGGCCCCGGGCGGCGCGGACGGGCGCACCGCCTCCGCCGTCGTATCCCCGGTCCCGGTGGTCAGCGGGCCCGGCGGTGTCGCCCGTTCCCGCGAAACGCCGGTCTCGGCAGGGGCGTCCTCGGTGGTCTCGTCGCTCGTGTTCGGCTCGGGCGCGGACCGGGCCGGAATCGGCCGCGGGGAGGGCCTGGCCCCGGGGTCGGAGGTCTCCTCCCCGGTCACCTGTCCGCTCCGGCCGGGCGGGGTCTGCGTGTCGAGGGCGCTGTGGAAGGTGTCCGGCAGCGGGTCCGCCGCGGGGTCCGCCCCCGGCTTCCGCTCCGCCGGGGCGCTGGGGGGTGTGCCGGTCGCGGGGCCGGGCGCCTCCGACCGGGCTGACTCCGTGTCGTCGGGGCCGGTCAGTCCCAGGCCGCGGGCCAGGGAGTCGAGGTCGGCGCCGCTCGTTCCGGTGCCCTCCCCGTCGGGGTCCCGCACCTCTCCGGCGATGTCGGTCACGGCGATGGCGACGGGGTTGTTGGAGCCGAACGGGCTGGAGAACCCCGGCATGTTCATGCGCATGTCCAGCCTCGCGCGCGCGACGGAGCCCGCAGGGGTCAGGTCGGCGATGGACCGGGCCCGGTCCAGGGCGGCCGCTCGCGCGGCGGCGTCGCCGCGGGAGGAGGCCGCGTCGCCGAGCGCGATACCGACGGCGATGTTCGCGGCCACGTTGACGGTACGGGACAGGCTCTCGTGCCGGTCGGCCGCGTCCTGGGCGGCCGCCGTTGCGTCGCGGCGATGGGTGTCCGCGCTCTGGGCGGCCGCGCGGGCCTCCCCGACCCGAGTCCCGGTGTCGTGCCCGGCGGTGCGGGTGGCGGTGTCGGCGGCGTCGTAAGCGATGTGGGCGGCGCGTTCGGCGTCCTGGCGGGCGGTGTCGGCCTCCCCGGCCCGGGTCAGGGCCGCCTCGCGTTCGCGTGCGGCGTGGGTGATCCGGTCCGGGTTCTCCGGGTCGACCTCGGACGGTTCGGGGATCGCGTCGCGGGCCGCGGCCGCGTCGGCGCCAGCGCGCGCGGCCACGCTCTGTGCGGCGGCGGCCAGGTCCGCGGCCAGAGCGACCGTGGTGGTGACGGCTTCGGGGGCGGTGTCGGCGATCTCCCCGGCCCG
>NZ_KB906868.1:0-155673 GCF_000381685.1 Nocardiopsis sp. CNS-639 | reverse complement strand
CCGGGGCCGCAACACCGTGGAGCGGTGTATCAACCTGCTCAAGCAGAACCGGGCGGTCGCGACCCGCTACGACAAGCGGGCCACGATCTTCGACGGGACCGTGTTAGTGGCCTCGATCCGGATCTGGCTCCGAGACCTCACCCGTCTAAAAAACAGTGCCTAGGGCACGGTGAGGCCCTCGGGGTCCAGCTTCCGGTGCTCGGGGTCCAGCGCCAGCATCCGGTCGGCGCGGGCGGCGACGTCGCGGTCGTGGGTGACCAGGAGCACGGCCAGCCCGTGTTGCTCGCGCAGGGAGTCCAGCAGCTCCAGGACCGTGCGGGCGCTGGCCGCGTCCAGGGCCGAGGTGACCTCGTCGGCCAACAGGAGGTCGGGGCGCGCGGCCAGGGCGCGGGCGATGGCCACCCGCTGGCGCTGGCCGCCGGAGAGCCGCCCGGGGTGGGCGTCGGCGACGCTTCCGGGCAGGCCGACCCGCGCGAGGAGGTCGGGGACGCGGGAGCGGGCCTCGGCGCGCGAGAGCCCCAGGAGCACGCGGGCGGGGCGGGCCAGCGCCGTGCCCACGCGGTGGGCGGGGTTGAGCGCCCCCACGGGGTCCTGTCCGACGAACTGGACCGCGCGCAGGAGGGGTCGGTCCCGGTCACTCAGGCGCGGCGGCAGCGGAGCGCCGTTCAGGGCCATGCTCCCCGAGGTCGGCGGGTGCAGTCCGGCTACGGCGCGCAGCAGCGTGGACTTGCCGCTTCCGGAGGGGCCCAGGACCGCGACGCACTCGCCGCGTCGCACCGACAGGTCCGCCCCGGTGATCAGCTCCCGTCCACCGGGAGCGGTCACGCGCACACCCCGGAGCCCGAGCACCTCGGCGCCGCCGGAGGGGGCGGCGCGCTCCGCGTCCGCTCCCCGCGCGTCGGAGAAGCTCCCCAGCACGAGGCGGTCGTCGGCCACGCGGTCCGCGAAGGCGCGGTCGTGCGTGACGACGACCGTCACCCGGCCGGGCCTCCCTCGCCGCCGCTCCAGTACCCGCACCACCAGTTCCACCGTGGCGGGGTCGAGGCCGCTGGTGGGTTCGTCCAGCACCAGCACGCGGGGGTCGCCCACGAGCGCCCTGGCCAGCGCCACGCGCTGGGCCTGCCCGCCGGAGAGCTCGTGCGGGCGGCGGCGCCCCACGGCGTCGGGGTCCAGGCCCAGGTCCGCGAGCGCGCCGCGCACGGCCCGCCGCGCGTCCCGGCCTCCGGAACGCGGCGGCACCCCCGCCGCTGGACTGGAGAACGGCCCTCCCTCCACCGCCGGTCCAGAGCGCGGCCGTCCCTTCGCCGCTGGACCGGGACCCGCTTCCCCCTCTCCCGTCGGGTCAGAGTTCGGCGTCCCCTCCTCCTCCGGACGCGAACGCGGCAGCCCCTCCGCCACCAGCGCGAACACCGTGCGCAGGGGGTGCAGGTCCGAGGCCGGGTCCTGGCCGAGGATTCCGGCGTGGGCCAGCCGCCAGCGGCGCGCCGCACGTCCGGCGGGGATCGGCGTCCCGTGCCAGCGCACCTCCCCGGCCTCGCGCACCAGCCCGGGCGGCAGGGCGTCCAGGGCGGCCAGCACGGCACTCGTCTTTCCGCCGCCGGACCCGCCCATGACCGCCAGGACCCGCCCGTCCGGCACCCGCAGGTCCACCGGGCCGACCACGGCCCGGCCCTCCAGGTTCCGCACGCGGATCCCCAGCGCGCTCAGCCCCGCGTCCTCAACCACCGAACCCACCGGATCCACTGTCACCGAGAGCCTCCTTCCTCCTTCTCGCGAAACCCCTCCGCCGGGGCCGGACGCCGTCGCGGCGCGGGGAGAACTGGGCGGCCAGGGCGAGGACGACCGTGGTCGCGCCCAGGGCGGCGGCCGGTGCGGCCACGGCCCAGGGGTTCATCGCCGCGCCGGCCATGTTCTCGCGCAGCATCAGCGCCCAGTCGGGCGCCGGAGGGGAGGCGCCAAAGCCCAGGACGCCCAGCGCCGAGGCGACCTGGAGGGCCACCACGAGACGCAGGCCCAGGTCGGCGGCGACCAGCCCGCGCACGGCGGGCAGGACCTCCCGGAACAGGATCGACGCCGGGCGCTCGCCCCGGCACCGGGCGGCCTCCACGTACCCCGAGGCGCGCACCGAGCGGACGGCGTCGCGGACCACCCGCAGGGTGAGCGGCGCCCCGCCGCACACCGTGGCCACCACGACGGCCGCCCGGCCGGGCAACGCGACCGCCGCGACCAGGGCCAGCAGCAGCGAGGGAACGGCCAGCATGAGGTCGGCCGCCGCGGTGAGCGCTCGGTCGACCGCGCCCGCGGCCCAGCCCGCGGCCAGTCCGCCGACGACGCCGACGGCCGAGGCGCACACCGCGGCCGCCACCGAGACGGTCAGCAGCTCCCCTCCCCCGGCGAGCACGCGCGACCACACGTCCCGGCCGAGGGCGTCGGTGCCCAGCGGGTGGCCTGGCGCGGGTCCCCGCCAGGGCACGCCCAGGGGCTCGGTGGGGTCGTGGGGCGCCAGCCAGTGCCCCAGGAGCGCGGCGGCCAGCACCGCGACCAGCAGGACCGGGAACAGCGCGCGGCTCACGGCGTCCTCCCCCGGGGATCGGCCACGGCCGCGACGGCGTCGGCCACGAGCAGGCCCGCCAGGACGACCGCCGCCGCCAGCACCGCCGTGGCCTGCACCACGGGCAGGTCGCGCGAGGCGAGGGAGGCGACCAGGAGCGAACCGAGCCCGGGGTAGCCGAAGAGGGTCTCCACCACGGTCGCGGCGGCCACGAGCCCGCCCGCGCTGACGGCCAGGACGCGGGTGAGGGGCGCGAGCAGGAAGGGCAGCACGTCCACGGCCGCGACCCGCCAGGCGGGGCTGCCCCGGCGCCGGGAGTCGGCCACGTGGGGGCGGCGCAGGGCGTCGGCCACCGCACCCGAGAGCAGGCTCGCGCCGAACAGGGCGGTGGGCAGCGCCAGGGACAGCACCGGCAGGACCAGCAGTTCGGGGCTCTCGGTCGGCGGCCTGCCCGGGGGCAGCAGCGACACCGGCGGGACCAGGCCCAGGGCCCCGGAGAGCAGGGCGGCCAGACCGCTGGCCACCACGGCCGAGGGCAGGGCGGCGCCGCCAGTCAGCAGCGCGGTCGGCGCTCCCCCGCCCCGGCGGGCCGAGCCCGCCCACCAGCCCAGGGCGAGCATGGCGGGCGCGGCCAGCAGGAGCGCTCCCCCGACGAGCGCGAGCGTGGCGGGCAGCCGCTGGAGGAGGGCGTCGGCGACGGGCCGCCCGTTGACCAGGGAGACCCCGAGGTCTCCGGTGGCCAGGGAGCCCGCCCACGCGGCGTAGCGCTGCCAGGCGGGCGCGTCCAGGCCCAGTTCCTCGCGCAGCCGCTGGACCTCCTCCTGCTGCGCTCCGGGGACCGCCCGCAGCTGGGCGGCGTCACCGGGCAGCAGCTCGGTGGCCGCGAAGACCGCGGCCGACACCGCCACCAGCAGGAGCAGGGCCCGCGCGGACGCGAGGAGCAGGGCCGTGCCCGTTCCCCGCGTCCGCGGCACGGCGCCGGGTGGCGCCGCGTGGGTGGGGGTCATCAGCCCGGCACCCCGACCTGTTCGACGCGCAGCCGGTGGAACCCGGGACCGGTGGGCAGGTCGGTCACGCCGGGCGCGGTGAGGTCGATCCCGTCGCCCACGCCCCAGACCGCGTAGCCGCCCTCGTCGGCGATGCGCTGCTGGAGCCCGCCCAGGGCCGCGTGGCGCTCGGCCTCGTCGGCGGTTGCCAGCGCGTCGTTGAAGGCGGCGTCCCACTCGGGGTCGTTCCAGCCGGTCTCGTTGATGGGGCCGTCCGCGAGCAGCGCCATCCGGGAGAAGTCCACGAAGCCGTTGCCGCCGAGGCTGTTGAGGTAGAAGGGTTCGACGTTCCAGACCTCGGTCCAGTAGGTGTCGGGGGCTCCCACCTCGACCTCGACCTCGATCCCGGCCTCGGCGAGCTGCTCGGAGACCAGCACCGCGGCCTCCTCCATGCCGGGGTAGGAATTGGTGGCGTGCAGGGTGAGGGACACCCCGTCGCCGTGCCCGGCCTCCTCCAGCAGTTCGCGCGCCCGGTCCAGGTCGCGCTCCACCGGGGGCGCGTCCGGGGCGAAGGGCTCCAGGGGGCTGAGGAGGTCGGCGCCGGGCTCCCCGTAGCCCAGGAAGACGGTCTCCACGAGCTGCTCGCGGTCCAGGGCGAGCTTGACCGCCTCGCGGACGTCGGGGTCGTCGAAGGGCTCGGTCTCCAGGTCCATGACCAGCGGGTAGTTGACGCCGCCGGGGCGGGTGACCACCTCGACCTCGCCGCCGTCGGCGTACTGCTGGGCGGTGGCCGGGGCGACGCTCCCGGCGACGTCGGCCTGTCCGGAGGCGACGGCGGCGGCGCGCGCGGCCGGGTCGGGCATGGCGGTGATCTCCAGCCTCTCGTAGGAGGGCGCCTCACCCCACCAGTCGTCGTTGCGGCTCAGGACGGAGGTGGTGTCGTCTCCCTCGTCCAGGACGAAGGGGCCCGAGCCCGCGACGGGCTCGGTGATGTCCTCGCTGCCCTCGGGAACGACGAAGGTGAGGGAGGCCAGGGCCAGGCCGACCTCGGCGTAGGGCTGGCGGGTGACCAGTTCCAGCCCGTGCTCGCCGGTGGCGCTGGAGGCCTCCAGGTCGAACATGGACAGGCGGCCGTTGTTCTCCGCGCCCTTGCCCTGGATGCGGCGCAGCGAGAACAGGACGTCGTCGGCCGTGACGGGCCGGCCGTCGGAGAAGGCGGCGTCGTCGCGCAGGGTGACGCTCCAGCGGGTGAGGTCGCCGTCCACCGGCTCCCACGCCGTGGCCAGGCGCGGCTGGACCGCGCCCTGCTCGTCGGTGACGGTGAGGACGTCGTAGAGCATGGCGAAGCGCAGGTAGTCGGCCTCGTTGCCGACCCGTCCGTGCGGGTCGTGGGTGGTGGCGGCGGGCGCCCCCACCGCGGCGTAGCGCAGGGCGGCTTCCTCGGAGGCGGCGGTCTGCTCCCCTCCGCCGCCGCAGCCGGTCGCGACCAGGGCCAGTGCGCACGCACCGGCCATGAGGGATCGTCGTCTCATCGTGGGGCCTTTCGGATCGGGGCCGTGGTCGGCACGGCCCGGGGGATGGTGTCCTGACGCGGGGGTCAGGAGGCTTCGTGGACGCTGACGGCGCCCGAGGGGCACCAGTCGGCCGCCGTCAGGGCTCGCTCGCGGTCCCGCTCGGGTACGTCGGCGCGGAGCAGGACCACCAGGCCGTCGTCGTCCTGGTCGAAGAGGTCGGGGGCGGCCCGGACGCACTGTCCTGCTCCGGCGCACACGCCGGTGTCGGCGTGCAGGCGCAGCGGACCGGGATCGGGCGACGCCTCGGGCCCGTCGGGGCCGGACGCCTCACCGGCCAGGTCGCGGTCGGGGCTCACCACGACACCGGCACCTCCTCCAGCCCGAAGATCGCCGAGGCCGAACGCTGGGGCAGCTCCTCCAGCGGCACCGCCCGGCGCAGGGTGGGCACCTGCTCGAACAGCGTCCGCAGGGCCACCTCGATCTCCAGGCGCCCCAGGTTCTGCCCCACGCACTGGTGCGTCCCGTAGCCGAAGGCGACGTGGCCCCGCTGCGAGCGGGTCACGTCCAGCCTTCCGGGCTCGGGGAAGGCCGCGGGGTCGCGGTTGGCGGCGCCGAGCAGCGCGATGTATCCGTCGCCCGCCGGGATGGTGGCCCCGTCCAGGGGGATGTCCTCGGTGGCCACGCGCAGGGTGATGACGTCGGCCACGGACAGGTAGCGCAGGAGTTCGTCCACCGCGCCCGGCCACAGCGAGGGGTCCTCGCGCAGCAGGGCCAGCTGGTCGGGGTGGTCCAGCAGGGCCAGTGCCGCGAGCGGGATCATGTTGCGCGAGGTCTCGTGCCCGGCGTTGAGCGTGATGCCGATCTGGGAGAGCAGGGACTGGCGGGTGATCTCCCCGCGCGCCAGGGGGCCGGTGACCAGGCGGCTGATGAGGTCGTCCCGCGGATCGTCGGCCTTCTCGTCGATGAGCCGGTTGATCAGGCCGAACAGGTCGGCGAGCGCGGCGCCCACCTCCTCCTCGGTGCTGTCGCGCCCGCCCGAGACCGTGGTGATGCGCCGGAAGAACTCCAGGTCCTCCAGAGGGACGCCGAGCAGGCGGCAGATGACGGTCGTGGACACCCGGTTGGCGTACTCGCCGACCAGGTCGGCGGGGGTCGGCAGGGAGAGCAGGTGGCGGGCCTGCTCGGCGCAGATCCGCTCGATCTCCGGGCGCATCTCGCGCACCCGGCGCACGGTGAACTCGCCCACGAGCATGCGGCGGACACGGGTGTGGTCGGGCGGGTCCATGCGGATGAAGGGGCGCAGGTCGGCGGCGACCGCCTGTTCGCCCCTGCCCAGGGCGGGGAAGGCGGGGTGGCGGGCGTCGGAGCTGGAGGCGGGGTGGGACAGCGCGGTCCGCACGTCGTCGTAGCGGGTGAGGAGCCAGGCCTGCTTGCCGCTGGGGATCGTGACCCTGGTCAGGGGGGCGGCGGCGCGCATCCCCTCGTAGGCCTCGGGCGGGGAGAAGGGGCAGGAGCGGGCCAGGGGGAACTCCGCCGGGGGCGGGGTGGCGGAACCGTGTTCCTCGGGCGCGGATGCGGTCATCTGTGTCGTCTCCTCGGGGAACGAAGGGGAAAGGGGATGGCGGGGGGCGGCCCGGACGGCGGCGTGCCGTCGCGGGTGGGGTTCGGAAAGGGGCGTGTGGGGCCCGCGCGCGGCGGTGGGGACGCCGCGCGCGGACGCGATCGGGACCGGTCCGGGTCGGACGGCCGCTCCGGGTCAGGAGGGTTCGGCGGTCAGCCTCCAGCCCCGGGCCCGCTCGCGCGCACGGGCGAACTCGGCGTGGCGCCCTCCCGCGGCGAGGAGTTCGGCCGGGGTTCCGGCCTCCGCGACGCGTCCGGCGTCGAGGAAGACCACCCGGTCCGCGGCGGCCACGGTGGCGGGCCGGTGCGCGATGACGAGCACCGTGCGCTCCCGCGCCAGGGAAACAGCGGTCGCGGTCAGCAGCGCCTCGTTCTCCGCGTCCAGGGCGGCCGAGGCCTCGTCCAGGACGACGACCGGCGCGTCCTTGAGCAGGGCGCGGGCGATGGAGACCCGCTGCTTCTGCCCTCCTGAGAGCGAGGCGCCGCCCTCGCCGACGCGGGTGTCCCAGCCGTCCGGCAACTCGGCCACCACCGCATCAAGGCCGGAGGCGGCGGCCACCCGGTCCAGGTCCTCCCGCGTGGCCGCGGGGTCGGCCAGGAGCACGTTCTCGGCGATGCTCGCGTCGAACAGGTACACGTCCTGGAAGACCATCGCCACGTGCCGGGACAGCTCCTCGCTGCCGACCGAACGCACGTCCACCCCGCCGAGGCGCACGCTGCCCGCGTCGGCGTCGTGGAAGCGCGCCAGCAGCCGGGCCACCGTGGTCTTGCCCGAACCCGAGGGCCCGACCAGGGCGGTGAGCGTCCCGGGTTCGGCCCGGAAGGAGACCCCCTCCAGGACGCGGGGCCCGTCCGGGGCGTAGGAGAAGGACACGTCGTCGAACTCCACGTCCGCGCCCCGGGGCGGAACCGGCGTGTCCGGTTCGGGGAGGGGGCGCGCCTCCAGGACGGCGTTGATCCGGTCGAGCCCGTTCGTCGCCATCCTCAGGGCGGCCCCCTGGTCGGCCGCGCCGGACAGGGGGTGGACGAACCTGGCCACGAGCACGAGCAGCGCGACCGCCAGGGGCGCGTCGAGGGTGCCGCCGAGCGCGAGGAACACGGTGGCGACCAGGAGCAGGCCGAAGGCCAGGCGCACCGCGAAGGAGTAGCCGAGCAGGGCGGGGACCGCGCGCAGCAGCAGGCGGCGGGCGGCGCCGTGCTCGGCCTCCAGCGCCGCGTCGAGGCGCTGGCCGCCCTTGTCCGTCCTGCCGAAGGCGCGCAGCACGGGCTGGGCGCGGGCGTACTCCAGGACCCGGTCGGCGGCCTCGTCGGTGACGGCGTCGCGTGCGGCGTCGTTGCGCCCGACCGCCTCCCCGGACAGGGTGAAGACCATCCACAGCAGCGGCAGGCAGGCGGCGGCCGCGAGCGCGATCCGCCAGTCCCACACGAACAGGGCCAGGACCGAGACGAGGGGGGTGACCACCGCGTCGGCCAGGGGCGGGTACAGGTGCACGGGCAGGCTGGTGGCCCGGGAGACGCCGTCGGTGGCGAGGCGGTTGAGCTCCCCGACCCGGCCTCCGGTGAACCATCCCAGGGGCAGGCGGACGACGTGGTCGCCGAGCCGGTGGTGCAGGGCCCGCGAGAGCGCGCCGCCGACGCGGAAGTTGAGGTACAGGCTGCCCGCGCGCAGGACCGCGTAGACGGCGGTGGCGGCGAGCAGGACGGCCGCCCAGGGCCAGGCCCGGTCCGGGTCGGGACCCAGGAGGTGGGACAGCACGGGCACCAGGAGGGCGAACAGCACGCCCTGGAGGGCCGAGACGACGGTGGTGAGCGCGAGGCTCGCGCGCATGGGCCCGGCCTGCTCGGGTCCCAGTGCCTTGAGGAAGGCGCGGATCACTGGTCTTCTCCCGGTTCGTCTCGTGCGGCCCCGTCATGGGCGGCCCTGTCGGACGCGTCCCCGTCACCGGCCTCCGGGTGCTGGGCGCGCCACAGGTCGGCGTACCGGCCGCCGCGCGCCAGCAGCTCGCCGTGGGCGCCGCGCTCCACCACGCTCCCCTCGTCCATGACCGCGATGAGGTCGGCCCCGGCCACGGTGCTCAGCCGGTGCGCGATCACCAGGACCGTGCGGCCCCGGGCCAGTTCGCTGAGGGCGTCCTGGATGGCCGCCTCCGACACCGGGTCCACGGCGGCGGTGGCCTCGTCCAGCACCAGCACGGGGGTGTCGGCGAGCAGGGCGCGGGCGATGGAGACCCGCTGGGCCTCACCGCCGGACAGGTCGGCGTCCTCGCCCACCACGGAGTCGTAGCCGCGCGGCAGCGCCTCGATCCGTTCGGCGACGCGGGCGGCGCGGGCGGCCTCCTCCACCTCCTCGCGGGTCGCCCCGGGGCGGCCCATGGCGATGTTGTCGGCCACGGTCTCCCGCAGCAGCCGCACGTCCTGGAACACGAAGCCGACCGTGCGGTACAGCTCCTCGGCGGGGATGTCGCGCACGTCCGCCCCGCCCACGGTGACCGCGCCCGCCGTGACGTCGGCGAAGCGCGCGGGCAGGGTGGCCAGGGTGGTCTTGCCCGCGCCGGACGGGCCGACCAGGGCGGTCACGGTGCCCGGCTCCAGGACCAGGTCCACGCCGCGCAGGACCTCCTCGCCCGCCCCGTTCCCCCCGGCGCCGTCCTGGGCCGGGTAGGCGAAGCGCACCCCGTCGAAGACCACGCGGGCGCCCCGCGGGCCCCCGCCGGAGCCCTCGGGCAGGGGCGGGGTGGCGAGCAGGTCGCGGACCCGTCCGGCGGCGGCCCGCGCCGTCTGGATCTGCTGCACCCGTGAGCCGATCACGTTCATCGGCGCGCACAGCGCCGGGGCCAGCAGGGCGAAGGCCACCACCGAGACGGGTTCGCTCCAGCCCAGGGCGGCGAAGCCCGCCCCCGCCGCCACCACGGTGACGGTGACCGTGGGCGCCGACAGCACCAGGAAGGAGGCGACCGTGGCCGGGGTGGTGGCGCGCGACCAGGAGACGAAGAAGTCCGCGAAGGCGTCGGCGGCCCGGGTGAAGCGCTCGTGGGCCCTGCGGTGGCCGCCGAAGTGCTTGACCACCTGGATGCCGTCCACGAACTCCACGGCCGCGGTGTTGACCGCGCCCATCGCCTCGGCGTACTCGGCCATCTTCTTCATGGACCCGGCCATGGCCCGCGCGAACAGCAGGACTCCCGCGGCCACCGGCAGCACCGCGACCAGGGTCAGGCGCCAGTCCACGGAGGCGAGGTAGGCCAGGGCGACCACGGGGACCGCCACGACGGCCGCCAGGTCGGGGAGGGTGTGGGCGACCAGGGAGTGGACGTCCTCGATGTCGTCGTGCAGGGCCTTCTTGACCCGGCCGGAGCCGCGGCCGGAGAACCAGCCCAGCGGAACCCGCCCCAGGTGGCGGGCCAGGGCGCGCCGCACGGACAGCTGCATGTCGTTGTCGGCCAGGTGCCCGACCAGGGTGGAGGCGGTGCCCGCGGCCAGGGCGGCGACCGCTCCGGCCAGCGCGACCGTGACCAGCGTCCACACCAGGGCGGTGTCGGTCGGCCCGTCGGCCAGCAGCGCGGCGGCGGCCTCGGCCAGGCAGATCAGGGGGACGAGGCCGAGCGCGCTGGCCAGGCCCTGGAGGGCCACGGCAGCGCGGACGCGCCCCCGGACGGGTTCGAGGAGAACGCCGAGCGGGGAGGGCGCGCGCCCGGTTCCGGGCTCCGGCGCGGCCTGTGTGCGCGGGGAGGTGTCCTGTGCGGTGCTCACCTGACCAGCACCCCGATCTCCGGGGTGGCCTCGCGGCCGGTCCGGGGCAGGCGCCGCACGGACATGCCGGACTCCTCGGCGAGGCGCTCGACGCCGAAGGTCTCCCAGTCGTACTCGTCGTCCACGGTGCGCACCAGGTCGCCGCCGCGGAAGACCCGCCACTGGGTGCGCCAGCGCATGGTCCCGGGCCCAGCGGGCTCGCCGGACATCCACCACTCGTAGGTCTGGTCGCCCACGGTCTCCCGGCACATGCGCACGGACGGGATGGAACGGGGGGTGTCCACCCCCATCAGCTCCACGACCACGGGGCCGCCCGGAGGGAGCCGTTCGGCCAGGCGCCGCCACAGGACCAGGCGTTCGGCGCGGGGGATGTGCCCGGCCACGCCGAAGACGACCGCGGCCGAGATCGAGTCCGGCAGAGGCAGGTCCTGGGCGGGTTCGGGCAGCACGGTGACGCGTCGGCGCAGGTCGGGGTCGGCGAAGACGCGGCTGGTGAGGATCGCGCGCATGTTCGGCGAGGGCTCGGCCGAGTGGATCCTGGCCGAGGGCAGGATCTCGGCGATGGCGGCGGTCACCAGTCCGGTGCCCGCGCCGATGTCGACGACGGGTCCGTGGGCGGTGTCCAGGCCGGTCAGCGCCGCGCGCAGGGCGGGCGTGCTGGTGACCATGTGCCGGTGGCCGACGAGGTCGAAGAACTCGGCGCCCGGTGAGTAGTAGTCGATGGCGGGAATGGTGTCCTCCAGGTTCTGCGGTGTGGTCAGGGGGTGCTGGGCCAGGGGCCGGGTGCTGCGGCCAGCGCCGGGTCCAGGCGGCGCAGGACCTCGGACACGACGGCCTCCCGCTCCGGTCCGAGGTAGAAGTGGTCGCCCGCGAACACGCGCACGTCCACGCGTCCGCTGGTGGTGGCCGACCAGCGCCGGGCCAGGTCCGCGTCCACCTCGGGGTCGTCGTCGCCCAGGAACACGCTGACCGGGCAGCTCAGCGGCGGTCCGGGGAAGGGCGTGTAGCGCTCCACGAGCCGGTAGTCGTTGCGGACGTAGCCCAGGACCGCCTCGCGCAGGCCGGGCTCCTCCAGGACCTCGCGCCGGGTCCCGCCCAGGCGGACCAGCTCGGAGACGATCGCCTCGTCGTCGGCGAGGTGGACGCGGCCGGGCGGGGCGTCGGCCGGGGCCCGGCGCCCGGAGGCGAAGAGGCGGTCCGGCTCGGGCAGGCCCGCCGCGCGCAGGGTCCGGGCCAGTTCGTAGGCCACGGCGGAGCCCATGCTGTGGCCGAACAGGGCGTAGGGCCGGTCGAGCAGGGGGGTGAGTTCCTCGGCGACGGCCGTGACGACGGTGGCCATGTCGTCCACGAGGGGTTCGCCGAAGCGGTCCTCGCGGCCGGGGTACTGCACGCACACCAGGTCGACGCCGGAGGGCAGGAGCGCGGCCCAGGCGCGGTAGGCGTTGGCGCCGCCGCCCGCGTGGGGCAGGCACACCAGGCGCGTCCGGGCCCCGGGGCGGGGCCGGAAGCGGCGCAGCCAGGAGCGCGCGGGAGCGGGGGTCATGGGGTTGTCGGCCTTTCTGACGGGGTCGCGTTGCTGGAGGTCCACGGAGTCGGAGGATCCCCGGAGGTCTCGGGTGGGGGCCCGTGCCACGGGGCGGGGACCCCGGGGATGACGGGCGAAGCCCTCGTCCCCGGCGGAGGGGCTGCGTCCCCGACCGTCCGCGGTGCCCCGAGGGGCACGGGAGGCGTGGCCCGGGGAGTCACGGCGCCGCCTCCCGGGCGTCCCCGTCGCGCGGAGCCGGTCCCAGGTCGGCGGCACTCAGGTGCGCCGTGGGCGGACCGGGACGGATGACCTCGGGCCGGCCCAGGCGGCCGGTGGTCTCGTGCCACATCCGGCACACACCGAGGTCGAACTGCCCCCGCACCAGCGGGTTCGCCCCGGCGCGCACGTCGGCGGCGAAGTCGGCCAGGGCACGGGTGAGCGCCTCGGGCCACAGGCGGTCGAAGACCTCCCGGTAGGGCGGCGCGTCCGTTCCCTCCAGCACCGTGGTGGCCGGTTCGGCCAGGTGCCCGGTGTCCGGCCCGGTGGAACGCAGGCGGCCGTGGGCGTCGCGGGGCGCGTACAGCCGGGGCTGCCAGAGCACGGGGCCGTGGGTGTCGGCCAGGGTGAGCACCCCGTGTTCGGTGCCCAGGGCCAGCCGGTGCCAGAGCAGGGCGTGGTTGTCCCCGTCGGAGGGATCCATCTGGTTCTGCACCCGCAGGATCAGGGGGACCCCCGAGACGCTGCCCTGGAGCACCCGGTAGGGCTGGGCGTGCGCGGTCAGGGAGGCGACCTCGGGGTCCGTCGCGAGCGGTTCGGTCAGCGCCCAGGGGCGCAGCCCGCCCAGGGCGCGCGCGAGCACGTCCAGCAGCGGGTACAGGACCTGGACGGCGGAGGTGGCGTCGGCGAACAGCACCGGTCCCCGCTCGCGCAGGACACGGGCCGCCTCCAGGAAGCGCCGGATCGGCGCCACGTGCCGGTAGAAGGGGTTGAGGTGGTAGACCGCTCCCCCGCCGCGGGCGGCGCGCAGGGCCGCGGTGAGTTCGTCCTCGTGGACGGGGTGCTCCTGGAGGACGTGCACGCCCCTGGCCAGCAGGGCGCGGGCCAGCTCGCCCCCGGCCCCGCCGGAGACCGCCGCGCCCACGACCACGCAGGCCGCGTCGACGCTGTCGGGCACCTGGTCGACGCCGGTGTACAAGGGCACCCCGGCCCGCTCGGCGTAGCGTCGGGAGAACTCGCCGCCCCGGGAGAGGATCCCGGCGAGTTCGAAGGTGTCGGGCATGCGCGCCAGCGCGTCGGCGTAGAAGCGGCCGAAGCCGGTGCCGCACAGCAGCACGCGCAGGGGTCGCGGGTTCACAGGGCGCCCTCCTCGACCCCGGCGTCCTCGCCCGCGGCGTCCTCCACCCGCAGGCTCGCGGCCCCGGGGTCGTCGAACAGGGCGGTGACCGCGGCCTCGGGGTCGAGGACGTCGGCGGCGTGGTGCAGGCCCCGGGGCACCAGCCCGCGCGCCACCGCGTCGGCGGCCTGCGCGCCCACGCGGCCGGTCATGCGGTAGCTGTCGGAGAAGCGCGCGGTCATCACGCTGCGCCGCCCGGAGGGGGCGGTGAGCGCGTACACGAGTTGGTAGTAGGGCGTGCGCCCGGCCAGGTCCACCCCGGCCGCGCGCCGCAGGCGCTCCGCCGCCGCGGCCGGGTCGGCGACCGGGCGCCCCGCGACCGAGGTCAGCACGGCGCGGACCCGCTCACCGGGGTGGACGTTGTACCACTCCAGTTCGCGCAGGCCCAGGTCGGCGGCCAGGCGGCGGGCCTCCTCGGTGAGGAAGGGCTGGACGAACGCGGTGCCCGGGAACCCGGGCGGTCGGACGCCGTCGGCGGCGCGCAGCGCCCTCTCCACGACCCGGCCCTCCCGCCAGGCGGCCAGGGGCCGTCCGAAGACGGCGGTCGGGTCGTCGGCGCCGGGCAGGGAGAGCAGCAGGTCGCCCGCGGCGGCCTCGGTGCACCTCTCCAGCCCGCCCGCGTGGGCGCTCATCCGCTCCAGGCCGTGCCGGGCGGCGAACCAGCGCGGCAGCAGGGCGGACAGGCCGGGGAGCACCCCCGCCGACAGGACGATCGCGTGGTCCCGTGCGGCGGGGGTGCGGCTGAGGCGGTCGTGCGCGGGCCCGTCGCCCGTCACGTCCACGTAGTCGGCTCCGGCGGCCAGGGCCCGCACCGCCACGGCGTCGGCGATGCGGTAGGAGGGCCCGGCGCAGTTGAGCACCACGTCGAGTCCGGAGCAGAAGGCCCGCAGCGACTCCGGGGAGTCGGCGTCCACCGCCCGGACGGCGGTGCCGGGGCCCAGTTCGGCGGCCAGCTCCTCCAGGGGCGCGGTGCGGCGCCCCCCGAGCAGCAGGCGGGTGTGGCCCAGGGCGCGCAGGCGGCGGGCTGCGGCCCGGCCCACGGCCCCGGAGGCGCCCACCACGCCCACCGCGCGGTCGGTCGCGCCGCTCACCGGACCACGTCCCCTCCGGTGATGTCCTCCAGGCGCTTGAGGACGCCGGGGGCGTAGGGCACCGACAGCAGGCTGAAGTGGTCGCCGGGCACGTCCACGATGTCCAGTTCGCCCAGGACCAGGCGCTCCCAGTAGGTGGTGACGCTCTCCTTGTTGCCGGGGAAGGGGTAGGCGCCGCCGTGGCGCAGGAAGGTGACGTCCCCGGCGTAGGGCTCGGGCTCGTAGCGGGAGATGGCGAAGACGCTCTGGCGGAAGATCGCGAACATCTCGTTGAGCGCCTCGGGGGTGTAGGTCCCGGCCGAGGGCGGCACGGCGGCGCACATCCGCTCGATCCTGGTCTGGCGGGGCACCTTCGCCAGTTCGCGGAAGCGCTCGGCCACGTCGGCGTACTCGCCGGTCAGGCGGCCGATGGCGCCGTCCGGGAGCAGGCCGGGGGTGGCCGCGAGCAGCTGGTCGGAGGCGGCCGACACCCGGTTCTCGTCGGCGGGGAAGCCCACCGAGACCGGATCGATGCCCATCATGACGGCGAAGGCGTACTCCGAGATCAGCTCGTCGTCCAGGCGGAACGGCGGCCGGTGCGTGCTGATGGCGGTCAGGGAGGCGACCTCGGCCCCGGCGTCGGTGAGCGTGCGCGCGACCTCGGTGGCGACGAGGCCGCCCAGGCAGTAGCCGACGACGTGGAAGCGGTCGCCGCCGCGTTCGAGCAGGGCGTTGGCGTAGTCGGCGGCCCAGCGCTTGATCACCGCGGCGGGGTCGGCGTCCAGGAAGGCGGGGACGTCGGGCAGCTCCAGGCCGACCAGGGTGGCCTGGCCGCGCGAGCGCCGCCGGATCTCGGTGATGAGGGAGCGGTAGGGGATGAGGGTTCCGGTCCCGGCGTGGACCAGGGCGGTGACCGCGCCCCCGCCCGGCCCGTTGAGGGGCACGTAGGGGTCGGGCTTGCCCTCGGCGGAGGCGCGGACCTGCCCGGACAGGTCGCGCAGGTAGGCGGCCAGTCCGGCGACGGTGGGACGGCGCAGCATGTGGCGCAGGACCACCTCCCACTCGATGTCGGCTCCGGTGTCGGGCAGGACCTCGCTGAGCCTGCCGACCATGCGGGCGACCAGCAGGGAGTCGCCGCCCAGCGCGAAGAAGTCGTCGTCGCGGCCGACCGCGCCGCGCTCCAGCAGCTCGGCCCACAGCCCGCACAGGGCGCGTTCGAGGTCGTCGGCGGGCTCGCCGGTGGCGGTGTCGGCGGTTCCGGGGGCGTCGTCCCCGGGCAGGGCGCGCAGGAGCGCGGCCCGGTCGACCTTGCCGTTGGCGGTGAGCGGCAGCGCGTCCAGCAGCCGCCAGTGCGCGGGCACCATGTACTCGGGCAGGCGGGTGGCGGTGTGGCGGACCAGTTCGTCGGCGGTGACCGGCGTCCGGTCGGTCTTCACCCGGGCCAGGTAGAGGGTCTGCCCGGTCTCTGAGAGGCGGTCGTCCGCCTCGGGCAGGGCCAGGGGCTCCGTCGCCCCGGCCCGCTCCAGGGCGCTCTCCCACTGGTCGCGGGTGAGGAAGGTTTGGTCGTGCTCGGCGCGGGCGTCGCGGTGGCCTCCGTCGAGCCCGTCGAGGAACTCCATGGACACCAGCAGCGCCGGGTCGTGTTCGGCGGTGGTCTCCAGGAACACCAGGTGGCCGCCGGGGGCGAGGAGTTCGGTGACGCGGGCCAGGGCGGCGTCGGCGTCCACGGCGTTGTGCAGGACGTTGGCGGCCACGACCGCGTCGAAGGAGTTGGGCGCGTAGCCCTGGGCCCCGGCCTCGCGGTTGAGGTCGAACAGGCCGAAGGACACCCAGGGGAAGTCGGCGAACCGCTCCCTGGCCTCGTTGACGAAGAACGGGGAGACGTCGGTGAAGCGGTACTCGGCCGGGTGGCCCGCCAGGGCGGTGACGACGGCCTCGGTGGTGCCGCCGACGCCCGCGCCGATCTCCAGGACCCGCAGCGGCCCGTCGGCCGTCCGGCTGGCGGCGGCGTCGGCCAGGGCCGCGGCGGCCGCCGCGTTGAGGTGGCGCACGGCCAGGTTGTCGCGGTAGGCGGCGCCCGCGGTGTCGAGCGCGGCGCCGGGGAAGAGGAGGGTGCGCACGTCGAGGTCGCCGCGCAGCAGTTCGGGGAGGCGGCCCGAGCAGGCCCGCATGTACTCCAGGACCTCGGTGCCGTAGTCCACCCGCCGCTCCAGGTCGGCCAGGCGCTCCCAGGCGGCGCGCTGCCCGTCCTCGTCCACGTGGCGCAGTCCGCTCCACCGGTCGCCGTCGCGGGTCAGGCGTCCGGCGTCGGCCAGGGCGCGCAGCCAGCGGCGCACGAGCCGGTGGTGGCGCCGGTCGGTGCCCAGGCGCTCGATGACCTCCTCGGTGGTGTGGCCGGTGTCGGAGAACAGTCCGGCGCCGGTCAGGGTGCGGGTGATGGCGCCCAGCGCGGTGGCGCGCATCGCGTCGAGGAAGGCGGCCAGGTCGTCGCGGTCCAGGTTCGCGGTGGCCTCGCCGACGGCGGACGCGGCGGCCAGGGCGGCGGACCCGGGTCCGGTTCCGGCGGGCGCGTCGGACGGGCGGCGGGCGGTCTCGGCGAAGGCGGCCAGGCGCCGGTCCTCGCGCCCGCCCACGGCCAGGACGGCGGCGGAGGCCACGGCGGGGTGGGCGGTGAGGGCGGCCTCGATCTCGGCCAGCTCCACCCGGTGTCCGCGGATCTTGACCTGGTCGTCCTCGCGGCCCAGGAACTCGATGTCGCCGCCGGGCCGGTAGCGGCCCAGGTCGCCGGTGCGGTACAGGCGCTCCCCGGTGCGCGGGTGGGTGACGAAGCGTTCGGCGGTGCGGGCCTCGTCGCCCAGGTAGCCGGTGGCCACGCCCGCTCCGCCGATGTGGAGTTCGCCCGCGACCCAGTCGGGGCGGTCGCCCATGCGCCCGTCCAGGACGTGGAAGGTCTGGTTGGTCAGGGGGCGGCCGTAGGGGACGCTGGGCCAGGACGGGTCGGCCTCACCGATGGGGTGGTGGATGGACCAGATGGAACCCTCGGTGGCGCCGCCGAAGCTGTACAGGGCGGTGCCGAGCAGGTGGGCGCGGACGCGGTCGGCCAGGGTGAGCGGGATCCAGTCGCCCGAGAGCAGGGCCACGCGCAGGGTGGTCGGCGCCTGCGCGGGCGCGGTGGAGAGGTAGTCGGCGAGCATGCCCATCTGGGCGGGCACGGAGTTCCACAGGGTCACCCCGTGTTCGCGGGCCAGCTCCGCCCAGTGCGAGGGGTCGCCGCGCCGGTCCGCGTGGGGGAGCACGATGGCCCCGCCCGCGCCGAGGGGGCCGAACAGGTCGTAGACGGACAGGTCGAAGCCGAGGGCGGCCAGACCGAGGACCCGGTCGCCGGAGCCGACGGAGAAGCGGCGGTTGACGTCGGCGATCGTGTTGAGGGCGGCGCGGTGGCTGACCATGACCCCCTTGGGGGTTCCGGTGGAGCCGGAGGTGTAGATGACGTAGGCGAGGGCGTCGGGGTCCACGGGGCGGGGCGGGAGCGCGTCGGGCGTCCAGGCCGCGGGGACCGCGTCGGCGGCGGGGACCGCGTCCACCTCGACGGGTTCGACGTCCTGCTCCCAGTCGCCGATCTCGGCCAGCCAGGACTGGGTGAGGACGTGGCGCACCCCGGCGTCGCGCAGGATGGCGCGGCGGCGCGCGGCGGGCTGGGTGGTGTCGACCGGGACGTAGGCGGCGCCCGTCAGCAGGACGGCGTGTGCGGCGACCACCTGTTCCACGCCCTTGTCCATGACCACGGCCGCGCGGTCGCCCGGGCCGCAGCCGCGGGCGCGCAGCTCGTCGGCCACGGCGGTGATCCGCGCCCACAGCTGGCCGTGGGTCAGGGACGCGTCGGGGTGGACGACGGCGGGAGCCCCGGGGTCGCGCAGCGCGGCGGCCAGGGCGTCCTCGTACAGCAGGGCGTCGGGCAGGGGGCCCTCGGTGGCGTTGGCCTCGGCGCGGGCGAGGAGCTGGTGGGCGGGGACCGCGGCCGGTGCGGCCTCGTCCCAGGGCTCGTCGGACAGGGCCAGGCGGCGCAGCAGGTCGGTGTAGGCCGCGAAGGCGTCGGCGGCCAGGCCGTCGGGCAGGACTCCCTCGCGCACGTCCCAGCGCACGGCCAGGGCGCCCCCGGCCAGGGACACCTGGCAGTCCACCCACACCTGCGGGGTCTGGGACAGGCCGTGGACCTCCCGGGCGGCCCAGGAGTCGTCGCCGTCCTCCTCCTCGGCGCCGATCGCGCCGGTGAAGACGACGGGCATGAGCACGGCGGGCTCGTCGCGGCGGCGCGAGAGTTCGGCCAGCAGCTCGTTGCCCGAGTACAGGCAGTGGTCGACGTCCTCGATGAGGCGGCCCTGGCGGGTGCGGGCGCGCTCGGTGAAGGTGGCGCCGTCGTCGGCGTGCACGGCGAGCAGGGTGAGCGAGGTGAAGTCGCCGACCACGCGGTCCACGTCCGGGTGCAGCGGCAGGCGCTGGGACACGGGCAGGTTGAGGGTGAAGTCGGGGCGGCGCGACCACAGGGCCAGCACCTCGGCGTAGGCGGCCAGGGCCACGCCCGCGGGGGTCAGGCCGCGGTCGGCGGCCCGGGAGCGCAGGGCCCGCCACTGCTCCGGCGGCAGGGCGGCGGCCAGACGGGTGAAGCGGGCGGAGGCGTCGGTCGAGTGCTCGACCAGGGGCAGCTCGGGGGCGGGCGGCAGGTCGTCGGCGCGCTCGGTCCAGTAGGCGCGGTCGCGGTGGTAGCGGGCGCCCTCGCGCAGCGACCGGTGGGCGAGCACGTAGTCGCGGAAGGTCGCGCCCAGCGGCGGCAGGGGGTGCTCGGGGTCGGCGTAGAGGGCGGCGAGTTCGTCCAGGAGCAGCCGGACGCTGGTGTAGTCGGCGGCGAGCAGGTCCACGGACAGGTGCAGGTGGGCGCGGTCGTCGCCGCGGGTGAGGTGCAGGCGCACCAGCGGCCAGGAGGAGGCGTCGGGGACGAGGTCGCGCAGGCGCTCGCGGGCCCGGGCGGCGTGGGCGGCGGTGTCTCCGCCGCCGACCTCGGTGACGGTCAGCGACTCCCCCGGCGCCTCGGGCAGCACCCGCTGGTGGCCCTCGGGGGAGACCACGGAGCGCAGCATGTCGTGTCGGCGCACCAGCGCGTTCCAGGCGGTGCGCAGCCGGTCGGGGTCGAGGTCGTCGAACTCCAGCTCCGCGTAGGCGTGGCAGGCCACGCCGCCGTAGTCGTAGGCCGGGCCGCGACCGACGAGGTAGGCGCCCTGGACGTCGGTCAGGGGAAAGGGGTCGTGGCGCGCGTCGGGGTCGGGGGTGAGGGAGGGGGCGGCCTCGGCCTCCAGCAGGGCCAGGACGCTGTCGCGGTACTCGCGCAGGATGGCGCGGTGCTCGTCGGTGAGGGCTCCGGTGGGGCCGCGGAAGCGGATGCGGCCGTCGTCGGCCCACAGGTGGACGCCCGCGGCGCGCAGTTCGTCGAGCAGGGAGTGCAGGGCCCCGGGGGCTGCGGAGACAGCGGGGACTGCGGAGGCGTCGGAGGCGGGGGTCGGCAAGGTGGGCTCTCCTCGTCGGGTCGGTCCGCGCGGGGCGGACCCGGCTGGGAACGGTGGGGATGGCGCGGGGGGCGTTACACGGGGGGTGGGGATGGCGGTCGGTACGGGTGGTGAACGCGGGGCGTCACGCAGGGGGTGGCCGGTACGGGTGGTGAACGCGGGGGTGGTCGGTGGCGGTCGGTTCGTGTGGGACGGCCCCGGGCTGGGCCGGAGCGACGGACGGCACGGGAGCGGCCGACGGGACGGTCAGTGCGAAGGCGGTACGCGGGCGGTTATGAACTGAGAGGCGAACGGAACGGAGAGGGCTCGGACAGCGGGTGACATGAGGGACGGACGGTTCGTGTGGGGCGTCTCCGGGCGAGGCCCGGAGCACCGGACGGCACGAGAGCGGCTGACGGGACGGGCGAGGTCAGATCACCCCGTCCTGGACGTCCTCCGCCCTGGTCGCACGGACCTGGTCGGCGAGCGCCGCGAGCGTGGGCGCGGCCAGGAAGGCCCGGGTGGACAGCTCCTCGCTGAGTTCGCGCCGCAGGACGGTGATCATGCGGATGGCCAGCAGGCTCGTGCCGCCCAGGGCGAAGAAGTTCGCGTCGCGGTCCTCGACGGCGGCGCCGGTCAGCTCGCCCCAGACGCGGGCGATGTGCTCCTCCACCCCGTCCGCGAGCGGGGCGCCGCACGGACCGGCCTCGGCGGCGGCCAGCTCCTCCAGCGCCCGGAGGTCGACCTTGCCGTTGGCGGTCAGGGGCATCTCCCCGACCGTCCGCACGCTGCCGGGAACGGCGTGCGCGGGCAGCCGGGCGGCGAGGTGGCGGGCCAGGCCGTCGGCCACGACGCCGGAACCGTCCACGGCCCCGACCCCCTCGCCGTCCTCGGTGACGAAGGCGACCACCCTGCGGGAGGTGCGCTCCCCCACCGTCAGCGCCGCGGCCCGGCGCACGCCGGGGTGGTCCTCCAGAGCCGCCTCGACCTCACCGAGTTCGAGCCGGTGGCCGCCCACCTTGACCTGGCGGTCGGCGCGGCCGAGGAACTCCAGGAGCGCGCCCGGACGGTAGCGGCCCTGGTCGCCGGTGCGGTACCAGCGCTCTCCCCCGGCGGTGACGAACCGGGCGGCCGTGCGCTCGGGATCGCCGCGGTAGCCGAGGGCGACCCCGGCCCCGCCGATCCACAGCTCCCCCGCCACCCAGTCCGGGCAGTCCAGCCCGTGGGGGTCCACCACCCGGTAGCGCTGGTCGCGCAGCGGCGTTCCGTAGGGCACCGAGGGCCACCCCGGCGGGACGTGGCCGCCGTCGAAGGCGTTGGACCAGATGGCCGCCTCCGTGGCGCCGCCCAGGGCCACCAGGTGGACGCGTGCGCCGCTCGCCTCGCGCAGGCGCGGCGCCAGGTCGCCGCCCACCCAGTCCCCGGAGACCAGGGCCAGCCGCAGCGAGGAGGGCAGCCCCCTGTCCTGCGAGGCCAGGAGCAGCATGTCGAGCAGGGCGGGGACGGTGTTCCAGACGGTGACGCCGTGCTCGGCGCACAGCGCGCGCCAGCGCTCGGGGTCGCGGCGCTCGTCCTCCTCGGGCAGGACGAGCGCACCGCCCGCGCCGAGCAGGCCGAACACGTCGTAGACCGACAGGTCGAAGTCGAGCGCGGACAGGGCCAGGACCCGGTCGCCGGGGCCGACCCGGTAGCGGTCGTTGATCTCGGCGACCGTGGTGAGCGCGGCGGTGTGGGAGACCTCCACGCCCTTGGGCTCCCCGGTGGAACCGGAGGTGAAGATCGTGTAGGCGGCCTCGCCGGGGTCGCGCGGCACGGGCACGTCCAGGGGCGGGGTCTGGAGGAGTTCGGCCACGCCGGCGGACCGGGGTGCGCCGGTGCCGTCGCCGACGGCCAGCACGGTCCGGGCCGCGCGGTGGATGCGCTCGCGCCGCAGCGGGGGCTGGCCCGCGCCGACCGGAACGTAGAGGGCTCCGGCGGCCAGGACGCCCAGGACCGCGCAGACCTGGTCGGGGCCCTTGGGCAGGCACACCGCGACCGCGTCGCCGGGCCGCACGCCGCGTTCGACCAGTCCGGCGGCGACGCGCAGGGACCGGTCCGCCAGTTCGCCGTGGGTGGTCACGGCCCGGTCCGTGACCAGGGCGGGGGTGTCGGCGCGTGCGGCCGCTCCGTCGAAGAAGGCGTCGTGCAGCAGGGCCTTCCGGGCGGTCCCGGAGGGGGCGTTGACCGAGGCGCGCACCACGCGCTGGTCGGCGGGCAGCATCCGGGCGCAGGCCTGCTCCCAGCCCTGTTCGCCGTCGCGGGCGAGCGCGCGCAGCAGTTCCAGGTAGGCCGCGAACATGGCGTCCAGGACCCCGGGGCGGAACAGGTCCTCCACCGCGTCCCAGTACACCTCCAGTCCGCCGCCGCTCTCCAGGACCTGGTTGTCCAGGTACACCTGGGGCGACTGGGACAGGCCCCACACCCGCCGCGGGAAGTCCGGGGACAGGTCCATGGACACCCCCTCGCCCACACCCAGGGAGCTGGTGAACACCACGGGGATCCCGGGCTGGGCGGTGCCGGTGCGCCGCGCCAGCTCGCGCAGCACCTCCTCGGCGGGCACCTCCCGGTGGTCCAGGTCCCGGCCCAGGCGCCGCTGGAGGTCGCGGGCCGCCCCGGCGGGGTCCTGGCCGGGCGCGCGGTGGTAGGAGGTCAGCGACAGGGAGGTGAAGTCGCCGAGCACGCGGCCGATGTGGGGGTGCAGGTCGTGGCGGTTGAACAGGGTGAGGGTGAGGCTGAGTTCGGTCTGCCCGCTCCACCTGCCGAGGACCTCGCCGTAGCAGGCCAGCAGCAGGGTGGCGGGGGTGACGCCCGCGGCGCGGGCCAGGCCGGTGAGGGCGTTCCACTCCTTCGGGTCGAGCCGGTCGGCCCTGCGGGTGAACCGGGGCCGGTCGACGTCGGCGGGATCGGTGCGCAGCGGCAGGGCGGGGGCGGCGGGCAGGTCCTCGACGCGCTCGCGCCAGTAGTCGCGGTCGCGCCGCTCGCGCTCGGGGTCCGGCCGCACCTGGGTGAGGTAGTCGCGGAAGGTCACCTCGACGGGGTCCAGGACGGCGTCGGGCTCGCGGTAGAGGAGGTCCAGCTCGGTGTAGAGGGTCATGATGCTGAGCGCGTCCAGGACCAGGTAGTCCAGTCCGACGCCGAGGCGGACACGTTCGGCTCCGTCGCGCGTGTAGCGCACGGCCCGCACGTCGAACAGGGGCCAGCGCTCGGGGTCCAGGACCTGGTGGGACATGGCCTCGCGCAGCTCGGCGAGCGCGGTGTCGGGGTCGTCGGGGTCGGCCTCGGTCACGGGGACGCGCACGGGCGGCACGGAGGGCAGGACCCGCTGGTAGCCGTCCGCGTCGAAGACGGCCCGGAGCATGTCGTGCCGGGTGACGAGCCGGTCCAGGGCGTGCTCCAGGCGGCGCATGTCCACGTCGGCGCCGTCGAACTCGGTGTAGTGGTAGGTGCCGACGCCGCCGAGGGTGAAGTCGGGGCTGCGCCCGGTGAGGTAGGCGCGCTGGACGCCGGTGGGCGGGAAGGGTTCGTGGCGCGAGGCGGGATCGTGGACGACGCGCTGGCCGCCGACGGCCTCGCCTCGGGCCGGGAGGCGGGCGGCGAAGTCGGCCAGGACGGGGTGGGCGAACAGGTCCGAGACGCCCGCTCCGGCGTGGCCGAGCCCGCGCAGGGCGGCCACCACGCGGGTGGCCAGCAGGGAGTCGCCGCCGAGCGCGAAGAAGGAGTCGGTCCGGCTGACCGGGCCGGAGCCCAGCAGGTCGGCCCAGACGCGGGCGACGCGGCTCTCGGTCTCGCCCACGGGGGGCTCGCCGGTGCGCGGGGCTCCGGCCAGGTGCTCGCGCAGGAGGCGGGAGACGGCGGCCCGGTCGGGTTTGCCGTTGGGGGTCAGCGGGATCCGGTCGAGGACCAGCACGGGGTCGGGGAGCATGGCGGGCGGCAGAAGGGTGCGGGCGTGCTCCGCCGCGGCCCCGGCCAGGGCGGCGGCATCCTCGGACTCCCGGGGAACGACGACCGCGGCCAGGCGGGGCGCGGGCTCGGTGAGCGCGACCGCGACCGCCTGGGACACCTCCGGGTGCGCGGCCAGCGCCGCCTCCACCTCGCCGGTCTCCACGCGCACGCCGTTCACCTTGACCTGGTGGTCGGCCCGGCCCAGGAACTCCAGGGTTCCGTCGGGGGCGTAGCGGGCCAGGTCGCCGGTGCGGTACCAGCGCCGACCGCCGGAGGTGACGAAGCGGTCCGCGGTGGCGTCGGGGGCGCCCCGGTAGCCGCGGGCCAGTCCAGCGCCGCCCACCCACAGCTCACCGGCGACCAGGTCGGGCCGGTCGCGCCCCTGGGCGTCGACCACGCGGCACAGCACGCCGGGCAGCGGGCGGCCCCAGGGTACGCAGGCCCAGGCGGGGTCGGCCCGGTCCACCTCCAGCAGGGTGGAGTGGATGGCGGCCTCGGTCATGCCGCCCAGGGCGAGGAACCGGCACTCGGGGGCGAGGGCGCGCAGCCGTTCGCGCAGGCCGGGGGCGACGCGGTCGCCGCCGAGCAGGACCGCTCGCAGGGGCGGCATCGGCGCCATGCCGGACTCGACCGCCGACAGCAGCATGTCCAGCAGGGCCGGTACGCAGTTGAGGACGGTCACCGACGCGTCCGAGGCGGCCCGGGCCCAGCGTTCGGCCTCGCGCCGTGTCCCGGGGTCGGCCAGGACGGCGGCGCCGCCCGCCGACAGCGGCGCGAACAGGTCGAAGACCGACATGTCGAAGCCGTAGTCGGCGAGCGCGAGGGTGCGGTCGCCGGTGCCGGTGTCCAGGACGGCGTTGAGCACGTCGATCGTGTGCGCGGCGGCCCGGTGCTCGACCTCCACCCCCTTGGGCGTTCCGGTGGAGCCGGAGGTGAAGAGCACGTAGGCCAGCGCGTCCGGCGCGATCTCGCGCGGGGTTCCCGGCGGGGTCTGCCGCGTCTGTTCGGGGGTGAGAACCGGGAGGTGGCCGGGGGCGGCCGTCCCGGGGGCGGAGGCGGGCGCGGCGGGATCGGTGAGGACCGCCGGTGCGGGGTCGTCGCAGATCAGCAGGTCGGGTCCGCCCTGGGCCAGGACGCGCGCGCGGCGGACGGCGGGCTGGTCGCGGCCCAGGGGGAGGTAGGCGCAGCCCGCGGCGAGCACGCCCAGGACGGCGGCGACCTGGTCGGCGCCCCGGGGCAGGTCCAGGGCCACGGTCGCGCCCGCGGGCACGGCCCCGGCCACCGCTCCGGCCACGCGCAGCGCCCGGTCGGCCAGTTCCCCGTAGGTCAGGGACGCGCCGTCGGTCAGGACCAGGGCGGTGTCGCCGGGGGCGGTGCGGGCGTGGTCGAAGAAGCGCCCGTGCAGCGGGCGGGGGCCGGGCGGCGCCGCGTCGGGGGTGTGCGCGGCACGCGCCCGGGCCCGGTCCGGGGAGGGTTCCGGACGGAAGGGGCGGCTCCAGGCCGCGGGGTCGTCGGTGAGGTCCTCGACGAGCGCGCGGTAGCAGGCGAAGGCGGCCTCCATGGTTCCGGGGGCGAAGGCGCGCTCGCGCAGGTCCCAGTTGAGCAGGAGCCCGCCGTCGAGTTCGGTGACCTGGGCGTCGAGCAGGACCTGGGGGCCCTGGGAGATGATCCAGGAGGGGCGGCCGAAGCACTCCTGCACGGGATCGGTGAACAGGGGGCCCAGGCCGATGGCGCTGGTGTAGACGACCGGGGCGAGGACCGGGTTGCCGCCGTCGAGGCGGGCCAGGTCGCGCAGGACCTCCACTCCCCCGTAGGCGCCGTGGTCGATCGCCCCGTGCAGGTCGGTCTGAACCCTGCGCGCCCGCTCGGCGAAGGGAGCGGGGTCGGCGGTGTCCACGCCCAGGAGCACCGAGCTGCTGAAGTCGCCGACGACCCGGCCGACGTCGGGGTGCAGGGGCGCGCGGTCGAACAGGGGCAGGTTCAGCGAGAACCGCGGGGCCGAACTCCAGGCGCCCAGCACCTCGGCGAAGGCGGCGGCCAGCGCGGCCGCGGGGGTGACGCCCGCGGCGCGGGCCCGCCGCTCGAACAGCCGGGTGCGCTCGGGGGTGAGCCGGTGGTGCAGGCGGGTGGAGCGGGTGGCGTCGGTTCCGGACGCGGCGGGGAGCGCGGCGCCCGGGAGGACGGGCAGTTCGGGCGGCGGAGGGATCTCGCGCAGGCGTTCGTGCCACCAGGAGCGGGCGCGCTCGCGCGGTCGGGGGTCGCGGGAGGCGCGTTCGGCGAGGTAGCGGGCGAAGCCGTACTCCAGGGGCGGAAGGTCGTCACCCCGGTAGGCGGTGCGCAGGTCCTCCAGCAGGACGCGCAGGCTGAGGGCGTCGGCCACGATCATGTCCAGGTCCACGTGCAGGCGGGTGGCACCGCCCGGCAGCAGGGAGAGGGCCACGTCCAGGACCTGTCCGGCGGCGACGTCCATGCGGCGGTGGGTGGAGGTGTCCCGGATCCGGGCGAGGACCCGGTCGGCCTCCTCGGGGTCCAGGCCGGTCAGGTCGTGGACCGTCACGGCGGGGGCGGCCTGCGCGAACGCGCTGGTCCCAGCGGACCCACCAGGCTCAGCAGAGGGCATGGATGCGCCAGGTGCGTCGGATGCGGTCCCCACAGGCGCACTGGACACAACGGACCCATCGGACTCCACAGGCGCACCAGACTCAGCAGACGGCACGGGTACGACAGGCGCGACAGACGCGGTGGTCCCCACAGGCGCGCTGGCCACAACGGACCCACTCAGCTCGACAGGAGCACCAGACTCAGCAGGCGCGTCAGCCGCTCCGGG
Organism: Nocardiopsis sp. CNS-639; assembly: GCF_000381685.1. Taxonomy (NCBI): domain Bacteria; kingdom Bacillati; phylum Actinomycetota; class Actinomycetes; order Streptosporangiales; family Nocardiopsidaceae; genus Nocardiopsis; species Nocardiopsis sp. CNS-639. Next base: position 128,922 of record NZ_KB906868.1, on the reverse strand, counting down.
CGCGGCGAGGACGGCGGCCGCGGGAAGCACGCGCTGGTGGCCGTCGTCGTCGAACCTCACACGCAGCATCGGGTGGCGCTCCACCACGGCCCGCAGGGCCGAGGCGAGGCGTTCGGGGTCCACGCCGTGGCCGTCGAACTCGGTGTAGAAGTGCGCCGCGACCCCGCCCAGCGGCTGTCCGTCCTGGCGGCCGATCCAGTAGGCGTGCTGCATGGTCGCCAGGGGGAAGCGCTCCCCCTCCGCCACCGGCCGCACGGGTTCCTGCAGCGCGGGGCGCTCCGTGGCCGCCGAACCCCGCAGCAGGGCGCTCCAGGCGGCCGCCGTCGGGTTGGCGGACAGGTCCTCGAAGGTGACGTCGAACCCGTCCTCCCGCCAGGCGCCCACCAGGCGGATCAGGCCCAACGAGTCCAGCCCGTGCTCGAAGAGGTCGTCGGTGTCGGCGAACCCCCGGGTTCCGAGCACCTCCGCCACCTGCTCGCGCACGGCTCCGGCTCCGGTTCCCGCCCCGGCGTGGTCTGACACGGTGTTCTGCCCCTCTGTGTTCGGGTTCGACACGATCAGCAATAATGAAAACCGTTTTCATTGCTGATGTGCCTATGTATAGCACTGCCGCGACCGCCCGGTCGACCCGGGCCCGCGGAAATACGGGAGGGATCACATGCCCCAGGACTGGCTGCGCTGGCCGAGGGAGCAGGCGAGGGAGTACCGCGAACGCGGCTTCTGGGACGACCGGAAGCTGGACGACCTGCTACGCGAGCGGGCCGACCGCCACGGGGAGCGCACCGCGCTCGTGTCGGGCGCGGACCGGCTCACCTACGCCGGACTGGACGGGCGCGTGGACCGGCTGGCCGCGGGGCTGGCCTCGCTCGGGGTGGAACCGGGCGAACGCGTCCTGCTCCAGCTGCCCAACCGGCGCGAGTACGTCGTCACGCTCTTCGCCCTGCTGCGGATCGGGGCCGTGCCGGTCCTGGCCCTGCCGACCCTGGGCGCCGCCGAGGTGGAGTCGCTCGTGCGCACGGCGCGGGCGTGCGCCGTCGTCGTCGCGCAGGGCAGGGGCCGCAGCGACCCCAGGGCGGCCGCGGCCCGGATCGCGCGGGACGTGCCGTCGGTGCGCGCTCTGGTCGTCGTCGGCGACCCCGGGGACACCGGCGGGGTGCGGTGGGACGCCCTCGCGGAGGCGGATCCCCTCCCCCGCGGCGGCGCCGCCGGGGAGAGCGGGCCGCACGGGCGCACCCCCGAGGTCGGCGCCGAGGACCTGGCCCTGCTCCTGCTGTCCGGAGGCACCACGGGCACCCCCAAACTCATCCCGCGCACCCACGCCGACTACGGGTACAACGCCCGGGCGTCGGCCGAGGCCTGCGGAGTGGGAGAGGACGCGGTCTACCTGGCCGTCCTGCCCGTCGCGCACAACTTCACCATGGTCTCCCCCGGGATCGTGGGCACCCTCGCGGTCGGCGGCACGGTCGTCCTGAGCCCCGACCCCAGCCCGACCACGGCCTTCGCGCTCATCGAACGCGAGGGGGTGACCATCACCTCGCTCGTGCCCGCGCTGGTGCCCTCCTGGCTGGACGAGGCCGGCCGGACCGGGCACGACCTGTCCTCCCTGCGCGTCCTCCAGGTCGGGGGGTCGCGCCTGGACGACACGACCGCCCGGCGCGTGGGCCCCGCCCTGGGCTGCCGCCTCCAGCAGGTGTTCGGCATGGCCGAGGGCCTCAACAACTACACCGGTCTGGACGACCCCGACGACCTCGTGTGCACGACCCAGGGCCGCCCCCTCTCGCCCGCCGACGAGGTCGCGGTGGTGGACGAGGCCGGAGACCCGGTGCCCCCGGGCACCCCCGGGGAACTGCTCACCCGCGGCCCCTACACCCTGCGCGGCTACTACCGGGCGCGCGAACTGGACGCGCTGCGTTTCACCCCGGACGGGTTCTACCGCACCGGGGACCTGGTGACCCGGAGCGAGGGCGGCGACCTGGTGGTCGTGGGCCGGGTGAAGGACCAGGTCAACCGGGCCGGGGAGAAGATCGCCGCGACCGAGGTGGAGGAGTACCTGCTGGCCCTGCCCGGCGTGCGGGCGGCGGCGGTGGTCGGCGTGGCCGATCCCGTCCTGGGCGAGCGCTCGGTCGCCCTGCTGGTGGCCGACGGACGGTGCCCGACCCGGGAGGAGGTGCGCGGCGCGATGCTGGAGCGCGGCGCGGCCGCCTTCAAGGTTCCCGACGAGGTGCGCGCGGTCGCCGGACTCCCCCTCACCGGGGTGGGCAAGGTGGACAAGAAGCGGCTGAGGCGGGAGTTGGCGGCTTCCTAGCCCGCGGGCTCGGGAGGCGTAGGAGGGCCGTGGGGCCGGTGGTGCCGGAAGGCCCGGCGGTGCCGGTGGGCCTGGTTACGCTAGTCGTCCTGGTGGGCCCGGTGATGCCGGTAGTACTGGTGGGCTCGATGGTGCCCGGTGGTGTGACGACCGGGCCGCTCCCACACGGTGATCCTGCTCCTGACTCGGGTGTCGGCGTCGACGGTGACGCCGGGAGCAGGATCACCGCCGGGGGCGCTCAGCCGTTCAGGGCGGCCAGAACCCCCTTGGTGCTCACCGTCCCGGCACAGCGGCGGGCGGCGTAGGACAGGGCCATCGCGTGGTCGCCCGCGGAGAAGTCCGCCACCGCGTCGGCCACCACGAAGGCCTGGACGTCGCGCATGAAGGCGTCGCACGCGGTCGTCAGGACGCCGATGTGGGCGTAGACGCCGCAGACGACCAGCTGGTCGCGGCCCGCGTCGCGCAGGTACTCCTCCAGACCGCTCCTGGCGAAGGCGCTGTAGCGCCACTTGGTCATGACGATCTCGTCGTCGGCGGGTTCCAGCCCCTCCACGATCGCGGTGTGGGCCGGGTCGTCCCGCAGCCCCTCGCCCCACAGGTCGGTGAGCAGCCCCCGGTCGTCCGGGTCCTGGGAGCCGGGCTGGGCGGTGTAGACGCGCGGAACGCCGAGTTCGGCGCACGCGCTCCGCAGGGCGCCGACGTTGGCGAGCAGGCTCGGCACCGGCTCCTCGTCCGGGGAGAAGGCGTCGAGGAAGTAGCGCTGCATGTCGTGGATGAGCAGGACGCAGCGGTCGGGGTCCACCGACCACGACATCCGGTTGTCGGGCAGGTCGCCCTCGCCAGGCATGGGGTAGGGCTCGATCGAGGGAAGGGACATCAGGGGTGTTCTCCAGGTGGTGTCGGAACGGGGATGGCGGGTTTCGCGGGGCCGCGCACCGGTGGGCCGGAACAGGGCGGCGGAACCCGGGCCGCCGGGTTCAGGGCGCCCGGGCCCAGGGCACCGGGATCGGGACCGGCGGAACCCGGCCCGACGGGCTCCAGCCCGAGGGCGTTGAGCATGGTGCGGAACTTGGCGCCGGTCTCCGCCGCCTCCTCGGCGGGCACGGAGTCCGCGACGATCCCGGCTCCGGCGAACAGGCGCGCCCGGGTTCCCGCGATCTCGGCGCAGCGCAGGGTGACGGCCCACTCCCCGTCGCCGTCGGCGTCGCACCAGCCGACGGCGCCCGCGTACAGGCCCCGGTCGAAGGGCTCCCACGCGCCGATGGCCCGTGCGGCGGCCTCGGCGGGCGTGCCGCAGACCGCGGGGGTCGGGTGCAGGACGGTGGCCAGTTCCAGCGCCGAGGGAAGGGGGTCCCGGAGCAGGCCGGAGAGGGGCGTACCCAGGTGCCACATGGTCGCGGTCGCGGTCACCGAGGGGGCCTCGGGAACGTCGAGCCGGGAGCAGAGCGGGCGCAGGCGTTCGGCGATGGCCTCCACCACGAAGGCGTGCTCGCGCAGGTCCTTGGCCGAGTCCAGCAGGGCCTCGGCGCGCTCGCGGTCGGTCTCCGGATCGGGGTGGCGCGGCGCGGAGCCCGCGAGCGGGTGCGAGCGCACCCGGGGGCCGCTGCGCGCGACGAGCAGTTCGGGGCTGGCCCCCACCAGGACCGGGGCCGGTCGCCGGAGGGGGTCCCGGTCCCGGCCGTCCGCCGCCCCGGGGCGCTCCCCGAAGACCTCCCCGGAGCCGAAGGCCCCCGCGGCGACCGCGAAGTTGAAGGCGCCCGGGTTGTCCGCGGTGAGGCGGGCCAGGACGCGGCCGGGGTCGAGGGGTTCCGCCAGGTCCAGCAGCAGGGTTCTGGCCAGGACGACCTTGTCCAGGCCCTCGCTGGAGAGGTGTTCGACGGCCAGTCCGACCAGGCGGGCGTAGTCGTCCGCGGAGGGCTCCTCGCGCAGGCGGTGCCGGGGCAGCGGCCCGCGCCGGGAGTCCCCGCCAGGGGCACCCGACGGGCGCGGGCCGGTGCGGACGACGTCCGCCGCCATGAGCGCGGCCGGGGCGTCCGGCCGGAAGGGCAGGGCGCCCACGACCCGGGGGTCGTCCCATCCGGCGGCGCGGGCATCGCGCAGGGCGGCCTCGGCCTCCTTGGCGAGGTCCGCGCCCCCGCCGGGCAGGGGGCGCGAGCGCCCCGGCGCGCCGTCGGCCGTCAGCGTGTGGTCGGGGGTGGACAGGACGAAGGGGCCGGGCAGGCTTCCCAGGGGTTCAGGCGCCAAGGCTCGCCCCTCCGTCCACGCGCAGGTCGTGCAGGGTGACGTGCCGGGCGCGCGGCGAGGCCAGGAAGGCGACGGCCTCCGCGACGTCCCCGGGCAGCGCCACCCGGCCCAGCGGGACGCCCGGGCGGAACGCCGAGGGGTCGTTGCCGGGCTCCGCCTCCGGGGAGGAGGGCCCGTCCTCCCACAGCTGGCGCCGCATCGGGGTGTCGGTCGATCCCGGGGAGACGACGTTGCAGCGGATCCCGTGGGGCCCCAGCTCCAGGCCCAGGCACAGCGTGAAGTGGGTCGCGGCGGCCTTGGACGCGGCGTAGGCGGCCATGGCGGCCCTGGGCACCGCGGCCGCGTCGGAGCTGACGGTGACGATGTTCCCGGCACCGCGCGGGACCATCACGCGGGCCGCGGCGCGGGAGACGTGGAAGACGCCGAGGGTGTTGACGTCGAAGACCTCCCGCCACACCCGGGAGGGGAAGCCGGTGACCGCGCCCCAGCGCAGCACACCGGCGACGTTGACCGCGGCGGTGACCGCGCCCAACTCCTCCTCGACCGAGGCCACGGCCCTCTCGACGGAGTCCTCGTCGGTGACGTCCACCGCGTAGTCGCGGACGCGGTGGCCCCGGTCGGTGAGTTCCGCGGCCAGAGCGCGGGCTCCCTCCCCGGCCACGTCCAGGGCCGCGACGCGGAAGCCCTGTTCGGCCATCCCCCGGACGACGGCGGAGCCGATGCCCCCGGCGGCCCCGGTCACCAGGGCCACACCGGGGTCTTGTGCAGAACGGGTCGTGGACACGACCCTCCTCTCGTGGAACACGGCAGCGGATCCCGGCGGCCCGTGGCCGGCGCGCCGCTCCCGACCGGGGTCCGTTTCCCGCGCCGCACCCGCCCGCGGGGGTGGTGCGGGCACCCGGGCGCGGACCGAAGCGCGGGGCCGAGAGCACAGGCCCGGAAAGCACGGACCCGGAAAGCGCTGCCTAGGTGCAACCCGGACACACGCCCGACAGCTCGAAGGAGTAGTCCAGGGAGCCGTAACCGCTGTCCTCGCGGATGCGTTCGACGACGCTCCCCAGCTCGTCCGCCTGCGCGATGTCCTCCACCCGCCCGCAGACCCGGCACAGCAGGTGGTGGTGACGGGAGGAGGTCCTGCACAGCCGGTAGAGGCGCTCCCCCTCGGGCGAGTGGAGGGTGTCGAGGACGCCCTCCTCCGCCAGCCGGTGGAGCGTGCGGTAGACGGTGGACAGGCTGGGCGGTCTGCGGGCGCGGGAGCGACCTCCGGAGAGGGCGAGGTGGATCTCGTGACAGCTGCGGAAGCGCGTGCTCCGACCCAGGGCCTTGAGGACGACGTCGTCGTACTGGGACACCCGGGGCATCTCAGACCGCCGCCCGGTCGGTCCTCACGGTGAACGGCGTGTCCGCCGCCCCCGGCGCCGGGCGCCGTCGCCTGCCTCCAGACACGTCACGGGCCTCCGGTCATGTGACACAGACTGCATGGAAATGATTTTCATAACCGTACCATGATCGCGCCCGTACCACCTCAAAACCTCCCTAACTACACTGGAATCCGGCCCCTGGGCCCCGCCGGAACCGTCGCCCGACCGGGCCGGGCACGCGCATCGCGGAAGCCGCCTCGGCGGAGGTCGTGGCACCCGGGGGCACGTTCACGAGGGTTCGTCCATCCCGGCTCCCGGCGCCCCGACCCGGCCCGGCCCGGTCCGGCCCTCACTACCGAACAGGCCCCGTCACCGAGCGCCCGGCACCCAGCACCGGCGGACGGTCGAAGCCCGCCCGGAGGCCGACCGGCACCGACGGACGGCACCGCTCCCGCGGCGCCGCAACCCGCCCGCACACCGGGCGGAGCCGCCCCCGGCTTCCGCGCGTGGACGCCCAACCCCGAACGGGCGGGGCCCGGGCCCGGCGTCACCCCTCGGCGGTGGAGCCCCCGGGAACCGGGCCGTCGGGGGCCGCGCCCCCGGAAACCCGCCCCTCCCCTGCCGGGTCCGGCCCGGCGGCCCGCAGGCCGACGAGGCCGAGGAAGTGGGCCATGTGGTCGGCCATGTCCACGCCGGAGTCGTAGGACCACTGCGCCTGGAGGCCGTCCATGAGGGCCACGGCCAGCACCGCCAGTCGGTCGGCGTCCTGCTCCGTGGAGAACCGCCCCTCCGCCTGGAGGCGCCGGATCTCCTCCGCGATGATCCCGCGGGCCGTGGCGTAGCGATCCCGGAAGAAGTCGTGGGCGGGGTGCCCCTCCTCGGCGGCCTCCGCGGACAGGCGCGAGTACAGCTGCACGAGGCCCGGCACCCCGGCGTTGTGCCGGACCAGCCGCACCAGCGCACCGGCGATGCCGGGGTGCCCGGCGGCGTCAGGACCGCGCCCGGCGCCGTCGGGGCTTCCACCGGCACCGTCGGGACGCCCAACACCGGCCTCGGAACCCCGGTCGGCGCCCTCCCCGTAGGCCAGCCGGTCGAGTTCGTCGCGGTGGCGCAGCACCTCGACGAAGAGCCGTTCCTTGCTCCCGAAGTGGTGCAGCAGGCCGTTCTGGCTGAGTCCGACCGCGTCGGCGATCTCGCGCACCGTCGCGCGGCTGTACCCGTCGCGTCCGATGACGGTGAGCGCCGCGTCGAGGATCTCCCCGCGCTTGGCCACGCCCTTCGCGTAGGAGCCTCGTCGTGCCATGGCGCGACTGTAGCACTTGCCGCGCGAAAACCGCATGACGTACTGTTTTCGCACGGACGCGTCACCGACCCGCGTTTCCCCGGACAGGAGCGAGCAGCCATGACCCACGACCCGACCGACCTGAGCGGGCTCACACTGGCGGAGAAGGCCTCGCTGAGCAGCGGCGCCGACTTCTGGACGACCAAGGCCGTGGGAGACGTCCCCTCGCTCGTGCTCACCGACGGGCCGCACGGCGTGCGCCGACAGGCCGGTGCCACCGACCACCTGGGCCTGGCGGAGAGCCTGCCCGCGACCTGCTTCCCGCCCGCCGTCGGCCTGTCCCAGAGCTGGGACCCCGACCTGGTCGGGCGGGTGGGCGCGGCCCTGGGCGCCGAGGCCGGGGCGCTGGGCGTGGACGTACTCCTGGGCCCGGGGATCAACATCAAGCGCGACCCGCGCGGCGGGCGCAACTTCGAGTACTTCTCCGAGGACCCCCTCCTCACCGGCGTCCTGGGCGGTGCCTGGGTGAGCGGCCTCCAGAGCACCGGCGTGGGCGCCTCGCTCAAGCACTTCGCCGCCAACAACGCCGAGCACGACCGGATGCGCTCCAGCTCCAACATCGACCCGCGCACGCTGCGCGAGATCTACCTGCGCGCCTTCCAGAAGGTCGTGCGCACGTCCGCCCCGTGGACCGTGATGTGCTCCTACAACCGCATCAACGGCGTCTACGCCTCGGAGGACCACTGGCTGCTCACCACGGTGCTGCGCCAGGAGTGGGGCTTCGACGGCGTGGTCGTGAGCGACTGGGGCGCGGTGCAGGACCGGCCCGCCGCGGTCGCCGCCGGGTTGGACCTGGAGATGCCCGGTGACGGCGGCGCGAGCGACGCGCGGCTCCTCGCGGCCGTGGAGGCCGGGGCCTGCTCGACGGAGGACGTGGACACGGCCGCCTCCCGTGTGGCCGCCCTGGCCGCCAGGGCGCGCGGCTCCCGCCGGGACCGCGCGGCGGACCCCGAACGCGCCCTGGAGGTCGGCGCGCGGGAGATCGAGGACCACCACGCCCTCGCCCGCGAGGTGGCCGCGCGGTGCGTCGTTCTGCTCAAGAACGACGGCGCGCTCCTGCCGCTCGCGCCGGACGGGTCCGTCGCGGTGATCGGCGGCTTCGCCCGGAACCCGCGTTACCAGGGCGGCGGCAGCTCCCACGTGAACCCCACGCGCGTGGACGTCCCTCTGGAGGAGATCCGCGCCCTGGCCGGTTCCGGCGCGGTCACCTTCGCCCCCGGCTACGCCGACCAGGCGCAGGACGGTACGGAACCGGGCGACGCGGCGGCCCTGCGTGAGGAGGCGGTGCGCGCCGCGTCCGCGGCGGACACCGCCGTGGTCTTCCTGGGCCTGGCCGAGCACCAGGAGTCCGAGGGCTTCGACCGGGAGCACATCGAACTCCCCGCCGAACAGCTCGACCTGCTCGCGGCCGTCGTGCGGGCGCAGCCCCGCACGGTCGTCGTGCTCTCCCACGGCGGCGTGCTGCGGCTCGCCCCCGTCGCCGAGCTGGCCCCCGCGGTCCTGGACGGGGCCCTCCTGGGCCAGGCGGGCGGCGGCGCGGTCGCCGACGTGCTGTTCGGCCGGGTCAACCCGTCGGGGCGGCTCGGCGAGACGGTGCCGGTCCGGTTGCAGGACACTCCCGCCTACCTCAACTTCCCCGGGGAGAACTCCGCGGTGCTCTACGGCGAGGGCCTGTACGTGGGCTACCGCTGGTACGACGCCCGCGACATGGAGGTGGCCTTCCCCTTCGGGCACGGCCTGTCGTACACGAGCTTCGCCTACTCCGACCTCGAACTGGAGCAGGACGGCGCCGGGATCACGGCGCACCTGACCGTGACCAACACCGGGGACCGGACCGGGCGCGAGGTCGTGCAGTTCTACGTCGCCAAGCCCGACTCGGCCGTGTCGCGGGCGCCGCGTGAGCTGAAGGGCTTCACGGGCGTGACCCTGGAACCCGGTCGCAGCGAGCGCGTCAGCGTCCTGCTGTCCCGCGAGGACCTGGCGTACTGGGAGGTGCGGGCCGACCGCTGGGTGGTCGAGGGCGGCGAGTACGTGGTGTCGGCGGGCGCTTCGAGCCGCGACCTGCGGGCCACGGCGGCGATCGCCGTCGAGGGCGACACGCTGCGCCTGCCGGTGACGCTCGACTCCACGCTGGGCGAGGTCATGGCCGTCCCCGGGGCGGCGGCCCTCCTCGCCCGGGCCTTCACGCCTCCGGCGGCCGAGGGCTCCGACAACGCCATGGGGATGGACATGGCGCGGATGATGGCCTCGATCCCGATCCGCCGCCTGGCGAGCTTCGGCCCGACGGGTCTGGACGAGCTCGAAGCACTCGTCGCGAGGATCAACGCCGAGGGCTGAGCGGCCGACCCGGCCGGGCCCGCCGCGCTCGCGACGCGGACCCGATCCGCCGGGCCGCCCTCACAGGGGCGGCCCGGCGTCCGGAGGGGGCCGGTCCGGGGTCCGGAGGGGGCCGGTCCGGGGTCCCTGCCACCACCCGGCCGGTCCCAGCTCTCCGGCCGGGCGGCCCTCCCTCCGCCTGCCCCGTCCCTCCCCGCGCGGGGCCCTGTACCGGCGGGGCGGCAGCGGGGATACTGGGGCGATGTTCGAGGGCTTCACCTCCCGGTACGTCCCGCTCGGCGACGCGACCGTCTTCGTACGCCACGGCGGCCGGGGCCCGGCCGTGCTGCTGCACGGCCACCCCCGCACCTCGGCGACCTGGCACCGCGTCGCGCCCCTCCTGGTCGAACAGGGCTTCACCGTGGTCTGCGCCGACCTGCGGGGCTACGGGCGCTCGCGCGGTCCCGCGCCCTCGCCGGACCACACCAACCACTCCAAACGCGCGGTCGCCTCGGACATGGCGGCGGTGATGCGCCTGCTGGGCCACGACCGGTTCGCGCTCGTCGGCCACGACCGGGGCAGCTACGTGGCCCTGCGGTTGACCCTGGACCACCCCGGCCTGGTCTCCCGGGTGGCGCTCATCGACTGCCTGCCCATCAGCGAGCACCTGTCGCGGATCACGCCCGAGTTCGCCACGCGGTGGTGGCACTGGTTCTTCTTCGCCCAGCCGGAGGTTCCCGAGCGCGTCATCAACGCCGACCCCGACCGCTGGTACACCGGCGACCCGCGGAGCATGGGCCGGGAGAACCACGAGGAGTGGCTGCGGGCGGTACGCGACCCCGAGGTGGTGCGGGCGATGCTGGAGGACTACCGCGCCGGTCTGACCGTCGACCGGGCCCATGAGGAGGCCGACCGCGCCGCCGGGGTACGCGTCCGGTGCCCCGCGCTGGTCCTGTGGTCGCTGCGGGACGACCTGGAGGAGCTGTACGGCGATCCGCTGCGTGTCTGGCGGTCCTGGGCGGACGACGTCCGCGGCCACGGCATCGACTCGGGCCACCACGTCGCCGAGGAGGCCCCCGAGGAGCTGGCCGCGGCCCTGGGCGGCTTCCTCACCGGGTGAGCCTCCCCCGCCCGCGGTCTCCGCCCCCCGGCGCCGGTTCGGGTGGAGGGCCCCGGTGCCCCCGGAACCCGCGTGATCCGCGTGATCCGCGACGGACAGTAGGAACCCGACCCGGGTCTGTGTCGTTGCACCTCCGTAGCACTCATCCGAGTTTTTCGACGAAAACGCTGGGAATGCGTTCGGGAAGTAGCCGATGACTGGGTAGAGGGCTGGAGATGTGCCAAAGCAGACAGCCGGAGGTTGAGATGACGCAGGCTATCGGCGACCCCGGACCGATCGTGCGCGCGCTGACCGCTCTGGGGCTCCCTCCCGTGTTCGATCCCCAGCATCGCAGCAGCGGCGCGCACGAGGAGGACGTGCCCGCGCTCGCGCAGAGTCTGATCGCCGCGGCGGAGATCCAGGCCGGTCCGGATTCGGTGCGCCCCGCCGAGGGAGCGCCCAACGCGTGGGCCCACGCGGTACAGGACCGGGAGGTGGGGCAGGCCCTGCTGTACCGCAGGATGGAGCGGACCGTCAGCGACTGGCAGTGGGCGACCGACCCGGCCCCCTCACGGCCGGGTGCGGCTGCGGAGGCGGCGATGTGCGCGGCGCACGCGCTCATCGCCGTGCACTCGGCTCCGGACGGACACCACGTCCAGGCCGCGCTGGACGAGGCGGAGGACGCGCTGTTGGCCGCCGTGGTGCTGGTACGCGGCTCCCGCTCCGCCGCCGCGTGAGGCCCTACTCCCCCTCGTGCCAGGAGTCCGTACCGCCTCGGGGGTGCGGACTCCTGGCACGTGCGGGCCCTACCGGTCCAGAAAGTCCACCGTCACCTCGGCGAGGCGGTGGTGGGCCTCGGCGTCGTCGATGTCGGCGGGCAGGTCCCCCGACTGGTCCCCGTAGGCGCCGAACTGGGCGTGGTTCATCCCCTGGACCTGGTGCGTGTGCGCGTCGGGCGGCAGGTTCGGGCGGTTCTCCTCGACCGTCGCCGGATCGGACAGGCCGTCGCGGCTGCCCGAGACCGAGATGACGGCGAGGTCCTCGCGCCCGGCCAGGCCCGCGCCCTCCGTGGCGTAGGAGCCCCACAGGACCAGCCCGACGACCGTGTCGTCCGTGCGTCCGCCGAGGTGGGAGGCGGCCATGGCACCGCCCAGCGAGTGCCCGCCCACGTACCACGCGTCGACGCCGTCGCCGTGGTCGGCGATGGCGCGGTCGGCGCGGTCGGTGTCGAACACCGCGAAGTTCAGCGGCATACGCGGGATGACCACCCGCACGGCGGTGTCGGCGGCGACCAGCGCCCAGGGCGCGGCGTAGGCCTCGGGTGCGACGCGCGCGCCCGGGTAGAAGACGACTCCGGCCCCGGGAGGGGCGTGGGTGGAACTGACGACCACGGCGTCGTCGGTGACGGCCACCTCCACGCCGGGGGTGGCCACGGCCTCGCGCAGCGCCCGCGGCTCCGCCTGGTAGGGATTGAGCGCCCAGACGGCGAAGCCGCCGACCGCGAGGACGAGCAGGAGCGTCAGGGCGAGCGCGGCGATTCCCAGCGCCTTCGCGGCGCGGCCGCGTTCGCGGTTCTTTTTCTTCACGCTTTCCAAGATACTTGTTTACTGAGGAAAGAACGGAGGTAGCGGTACAGGGACACACGGTCGCGGGCCGCCTCCGCACGGACACCGGCACGACCGGACTCCGGCACGGGACGGATTCCGGAACCGGCTCGACCGGACTCCGTCACCGACCGGGTTCCAGCACCGGCCGGTCTCCGGAGCGGACCGGGCGCCCGCACCGACCAGACGCCGACCCCGGGGAGAAGCCATGACCGCCGCGACCGCCTCACCCGCCCCCTCCACCCGCGCGTCCCTGCTGGGCCTGGCCGGGTTCGCCGCCGCCGTCACCGCCGCCGCGCTCGTCGGGGTGCTCTCCAGCACCAGCACCGCCGCGGAGTACGCCGCCCTGCGCCAGCCCTCGTGGGCCCCGCCCTCCTGGGTGTTCGGCCCGGTGTGGACCACGCTGTACGCCATGATCGCCGTGTCGGGCTGGCTGGTCTGGCGCCGCCACGGCTGGCGCGGCGCCCGCCCCGAGCTGACGCTCTACTTCGTCCAGCTCGCGCTGAACGCGGCGTGGACGCCGCTGTTCTTCGCCGCCGGTCTGCGCGGGGTGGCCCTGGTCGACATCTGCCTGCTGGTGGTGGCGCTGACGGCGACCATCGTGCTGTTCGCCCGCCGGTCCCGGTGGGCGGCGGTCCTGCTGGTGCCCTACTGGGCCTGGACGGCCTTCGCGACCGCGCTCAACCTCTCCGTCTGGTGGCTCAACACCGGCGGCTGAGGCGCGGCACGTCGCGGGCGCAACCCCGGGATGGTTTTCGGCCAGGAAAGAAACCCCTTTGTGGCCCTGGGTAGATCGCCCGACTCGGGACTCGGCCCCGCTCCGAACGCCAGAGCGTGTTCCCGCAGTTCACACACTCCTTTCGCCACGTTCACCCGGGTTCGGCGCGCACCGAAGGAGCGACACGGGACACACGAAAATCGCTGTCCTGATTTTTATCGTTCCGTTATGGGGGAATGACTTGGGCATCAGACGGAGAGTGCTGCCGTCACACAGGAGGAGTACCGAGAAAGAAAGAGGAAGCATGCGGATCATCCAGCCGAGCATGAAGCGCATCAAGCTGGTCGTGCCCGACACCGTCGATTTCGTCGGCATCCGCGACCTCGACGGGACCTTCACCAAGGTGGCCTCCCCACAGAAGAGCTACCGCTTCAAGCGTGAGGACGCCTCCTTCGACTTCGCCTCCACCGGAAAGACCGTGGAGGAGGACGGAGACAAGGCCGAGGTCTTCACGGCGGTGAGTGTGAAGTAACGGCGTCCCCACACGCCTCCCCAGGAAACCCCCCAGACAGCGTCGGAGTACGAGCGCCAGAGCACGGAGGTCCTCACGTGCGGCCCGGAACCCCTCCCGGGCCGCACGTGCTCTGTGCGCGGCCGCCCGTCAGCTAGCGGCCCGAGAACAGCACCAGGGCCTGGGCCGCCTCGGCCGGGACGGTCAGATCCAGGCCCGTGGTCTCACGGAACGCCTGGAGCCGGTTGACCACCGTGTTGCGGTGGCAGTACAGGGCCTCGGCGGTGGCCTTGACCGATCCCGTCGCGGCGTAGTGGGTCAGCGTCTCCAGCAGCCGCGCCCGGCTGTCCCCGTCGAGCCGCTCGAAGCGCTCCACCCGGTCGCGTCCGAAACCGGGGATCAGTCCGCGCAGCTGGTCGTGGGCGATGGCGGACCAGACGTCCTCCTCGCGGACGAACCCGCCGCCGGTGCCGGCGTAGCCGGACAGGACGCGGGCCGCCTCGACGGAGGCGGGGACCGCGGCCAGCCCCCGCACCCGCGCGACCAGTCCCCCCGAAGTCCCCGGGGGCAGGTCCGGCCACGGCGTGCGGGCGGTCTCGCGCACCAGGGCGACGCCGTCGTCGAACTCCCACGCCAGGCCCCCGTCGCGTTCGCGGACCCGGGCCGCGGGCCGCTGCTCCCGCTCCGGGGACGGCACGACGAAGGCCACGTCGAAGGTCCCGTGCTCGGGGAGCCCCAGGGTGCCCGCCACCTCGGAGGCCACGGCGGCGGCCCGGCTCCCGGAGTTGAGCAGCCGGGAGAACGCCTGGGCCGCCGCCGCCCGGGAGTCGCGTTCCAGGGCGGCCCTCTCCTCCAGGAAGGCGGCCTGCACGTCGCTGATGTACTGCTCGACCGTGGTGAGGATCTCCTCGGCGTGCAGCACGAGGATCTGTGAGGATCCCGGCCCGCCCGCGCGCACCAGACCCGCCCAGAGCACGCGGAAGTCGAGCCGGACCGCCTCCAGCAGGTGCTCGCGCGCCACACCCTGGCGGGCCCGGCGCACGCCCAGGCGGGTGGAGAGGTCGCGCAGGTGGTCGGGCAGGGGCACCCCGGCGATCCGCCGGGTGAGCATGTCGAAGGTCTCCGTGGCGCTCTGGCGCAGGTCGGTGTCGGGGACCATGCCGTCGGTGTAGTTGCCCAGGGCCGCCAGGCGCTGGAGGAAGTCCTCGACGAGGTTCTCCCGGTCCTCGGCGAGCCGTTCGACCATGCCCGCCCAGGACCGGGGCTCCTCGGCGGGCGGGTCCTGCTCCGCGGGGTCCGTCACGGCCGCCTCCCTTCGTACGTCTCGACGGCTTCCGGTGTCCGGGCTCGACGTGCGGCGCTCGGCACTCGGCACTCGGCGTGCGACGCGCGGTGTCCAGAGCCTGCGTTCGGCACCCGGCACCCGCGCTCGGCATCCGGCACCGAGTCTATGTGCACATGCACAGCACCCCCGGGGAATCTTGTGTGGATGACGATTGAGCGGCGCGGGGCGCGTGGCGAGGATGGACGTGGCCCACGCCCGGCCCACGCGACCCGACGTTCTCCGAGAGGAACACCGCCATGACCGCACACGAACAGGGCCCGTCACAGGACGCGGCATCCGCCGACGCCCGCTTCCTGGAGGACTTCCGGGCCATGAGCGCCTTCGGCGCCACGCCGTCGGGGGGCGTCGACCGGCAGGCCGCCACCGGGCCCGACATCGCCCAGCGGCGGTGGCTGGAGGGACTGCTGGTCGAGCGTGGGCTGCGGGTGGTCTACGACCGCATCGGCAACCAGTTCGGCCTACTGGAGCGGGTGCCGGGCGCCCCCTACGTGGTCGTCGGCTCGCACATGGACTCCCAGCCCACGGCGGGGCGCTACGACGGGGCCTACGGCGTGCTGGCCGCCGCCCACGCCGTCTTCCGGATCGCCGAGCAGGACGCCGCCGGAGCCCCCGCGCCCGTGTACAACCTCGCGGTCGTGAACTGGTTCAACGAGGAGGGCTCGCGCTTCACGCCCTCCATGATGGGCAGCGCCGTCTACACCGGCGCGCTTCCGCTGGAGACGGCACTGGCCGCGCGCGACGCGGCCGGGGTCACGGTGGCCGAGGCCCTGGCCCCGACGGGCTTCCTGGGTGGGGACGACGGCCCCGAGGCCGCCTTCTGCGCCGAGATCCACGTCGAGCAGGGGCGCGTCCTGGAGGAGTCCTCCACCACGATCGGCCTGGTCAGCGCCAGTTGGGCCGCGCGCAAGTACGCGGTCACCGTCCACGGGGAGCAGGCGCACTCGGGGGCGACCGTGATGGCCGACCGCCGCGACGCGCTCGTGGGCGCCTCCATGCTGGTCGTGGCCGCGCGCGAGCTGGCCGACCGGTTCCCCGGGGTCCTGCACACGGCCGTGGGACAGTTCGACGTCTACCCGAACTCGCCGGTGGTGGTGCCCTCGCGCGTCGAGCTGCTGCTCGACCTGCGCTCGCACGACGAGGAGGTGCTCGCCGAGGCCGACCGGCTGTTCCAGGAGCAGGTCGCCCGCATCGAGGCGGCGGCCTCCGTCACCGTGGAGCAGACCCTCTCCCACTCCTGGGGCGTCAACCCCTACCAGCCCGAGGGCGTGGCCCTGGCCCGCGCCAGCGCCCGGAGCCTGGGCCTGAGCAGCGGCGAGGTCATGACCGTGGCCGGGCACGACTCGATCAACATGAAGGAGCGCGTGCCCACCGTCATGCTCTTCGTGCCCTCGGTCGGGGGCGTGTCCCACAACGAGGGCGAGTACACCGAGGACTCCGACCTGGTCGCGGGCCTGGCGGTGCTCACCGACGTGGTCCGGCGGCTCGGCGCGGGCGAGCTGGCCGCCGACGGGTCCTACACGCCCGGACGCGCGTGAGCGCACCGCCCGGCCCCTGAGCCGGAGAGCACCGAGGGGCCCGCGCGACGTCGCGCGGGCCCCTCGCCGCGTCCGGGAGCGAAACACCGAACACGGACCCCCGCACCGGGAAGGACGGCCGCCCCGTCATCGGGCGGCGCGGTACCCGCCGACTCCCCGTGCGCGCGGTGTGGAACGGGCCCGAACGGCGGAACGGGCGGTGACCGGGAGCCCCCGGTCACCGCCCGTCGCTTTGCGTCCTACGGTGTCAGCGCACCACCACGTCGTCGCGCACGCGCAGCCGCTCGCCGTAGAAGCCGCCGACCGCCGTGACCAGGGCGATCCCCAGGAACAGCACCGAGGCGACCCAGGACCGGCCGCCCGCGCTCTCCAGCAGGGCGGTCGCGATGAACGGCAGGAAGCCGCTCAGGGCGCCGGCCAGGTTGTAGGCCAGCGCGACGCCGCTGTAGCGCAGGTTCGCCGGGAACAGCTCGGTGAGCAGCGCGCCGGAGACCGCGTAGGCGATGGACAGGAAGCCCACGCCCCCGGCCACCGCCAGCACCACCAGCACCGGCGAGGTCGTGTCGATCAGCCAGAACACCGGGAAGGCGATCACCGCCGTGGCGATACCGCCCCACATGGTGACGCGCCCGGGGCCGAGCTTCTCGGCCAGACGCCCGAAGTAGACGATCACGCCGATCTGCACCACCGCGGCGACCAGGGTGGCGTTGACCATGAGGCTGCGCGACAGTCCGAGGGTGTCGGTGCCGTAGCTGATGGCGAACGTCGTCATGACGTAGAAGCCGCCGACGCCCAGCATGGCGGACGCGATCGCGATGAGGAGCCTGCCCCACGCGTGGCGGAACACGTCGACCGCGGGGACCTTGGAGCGCGCCTCCTGCTTCTCCATCTCCTCGAAGACCGGCGACTCCTCCACCTTCTGGCGGATGTAGACCGCGACCAGCAGCAGCGGGAAGGCCGCGAGGAACGGCAGGCGCCAGCCCCAGGAGTCGAACTGCTCGGCGGGCAGGAGCAGGACCAGCGAGAACGCGCCCGAGGAGAGCAGGGTGCCCACGGGCGACCCGATCTGCGGCAGGGCCGCGTAGCGCCCGCGCTTCTCCGGCGGGGCGTGCTCGACGGCGATGGTCACCGCGCCGCCCCACTCGCCGCCGACCGCGACGCCCTGCACGAGCCGGAGCAGGGCCAGCAGCAGCGGAGCGGCGATGCCAATCGAGGCGAAGTCGGGCAGCAGGCCGATGAGGCCGGTGGCCACACCGATGGAGACCACGGTGATCAGCAGCGCTGGTCGCCGTCCGATCCGGTCGCCCATCCAGCCGAACAGCACCGCGCCCAGCGGACGCGCGACGAAGCCGACGCCGAAGGTGGCGAACGCGGCCAGGGTGGCGGCCGTGGCGTCCAGCGTCGTGAAGTACAGCCGGTTGAACACGAGCGCGGCGGCCGTGCCGAAGAGGAAGTAGTCGTACCACTCCAGTGCGGTGCCGACGAAGGCCGCGAAAGCGATCCGGCCCGCCTCGCGACCGCTCACCACCGGCCCGCCGCGTGCCGGGCGCTCCTCGGTCGCCTCTGGGTCGAGGTCACTCATCCTTGGTTTCTCCTATTCGCTGTCCGCGCCGGCGGCGGCGCGGTGTTCAGGGGATGGGGCGGGGCCGGACGGGCGTTCGCCCGGTGCCGCCCGTCGGACACGGACAGGGCCGAACCCGGGTTGGACCGGGCCGGGCCGGAGTCGTGTCGGGCCGGGTCAGGTCAGACCGTCGAGGTCGTCCGCCCCGTGCACGCACTCCCCGCCGACGAGGGTCGCCAGGACGCGGATCGTGCCGATGCCCTCCTCCGCGGTGTCCACGGGGTCGCGGTCCAGGACCACCAGGTCGGCGAGCTTCCCCGGGGTCAGGCTGCCCCTGCGGTGCTCGTCGTGGCTGGCCCAGGCCGCGTCCATCGTGTAGGCCCGCAGGGCCTGTTCTGCGCTGACACGCTCGTCGGCGGCCAGAACGGTTCCCGAGGCGGTCATGCGCTCCACCATCGACTCCATGCCCAGGAGCGGCGCTCCCGGGGCGACCGGCCGGTCCGAGCTGCCCGGAACGCGCAGCCCGTGGTCGAGGAAGGACCGGTGCCGGTAGAGCCAGGGCACGCGGTCCGGGCCCACTGCGGCGGCCATGCCGTCGCCCAGGGCGTACAGGAACCGGGGCTGGGGCACGGGGACCAGACCCGCCTCGGCGATGCGGGGCAGCTGGTCCGGGCGCACCACGCCCGCGTGCTCGATGCGGTGGCGCACGTCGGGGCGCGGCAGCGCGCGCTGCGCCTCGGCGAACGCCTCCAGGGCGACGTCGACGGCGTCGTCGCCGATGGCGTGCGCGGCCACGCGCCACCCGGCCCGGTGGGCGGCCACGACCAGCGCGCGCATCTCCTCCGGGGAGTTCTGGTACACGCCGTGGCCGTGCCCGCAGAGCGGTTCGGTGACGGCGGCGGTGCGGCCGATGAGGGATCCGTCGAGCCAGATCTTCATCGGCCCCAGGCGCAGCCGGTCGTCGCCGAAGCCGGTGCGGATCCCCAGGTCGATGCCGGTGTCGATCCCGTCGTCGGCGTGCCCGCCCAGCGGGTGCATGTTGTCGGCGGCGACCATGAGCTCGACCCGGGGAAGCAGCTCGCCGCGGTCGCGGGCGAGCTGGTAGGCGGCGGCCTCCACGGGGGTGCGGCCGATCAGCCCGCGCCCGATGCCCGCCTCCACGACGTGGGTGAGGCCCTCGGAGGCGTAGACCCGGGAGGCGCGCGCGAGCGCGTCGGCGAGCTCGGTCACCGGGTAGGGCATGACCAGCGCGGTCACCAGTTCCTGCGCGCGCTCCTGGAGCAGGCCGGTCGGGGCGCCCGCGCCGTCGCGGACGATCACTCCCCCGTCCAGGTCGGCCGCGACGGTGTCGGACACGGCCGTGTCGATCCCGGCCTGGCGCAGGACCGCGCTGCTGACGGTGCACATGTGGCCGGAGCGGTGCTTGAGCCAGACGGGTCGGCCGCCCCCGGCCCGGTCGAGGCCGTGGCGGTCGGGGTGGGCGCCGAGCAGGGCGTCGTCGTAGCCGGAGCCGACGATCCACGTGTCCTCGGGCAGCGTCGCGGCCGCGCGGGCGACCGCGTCGTAGAGGGCGTCCAGGGTGGACACCGTCTCCAGCTCCAGCTCGGCGAGCGACTGTCCGAACCACGCCATGTGGTTGTGCGCGTCCCCGAACCCGGGGACGACCACGGCGCCGCCGCAGTCGACCGTCCTGCGCGCGGGCAGGTCGGCGACCTCCTCGTCCAGGCCGAGGACGCGCCCGGCGGCGATGCCGAGCACCGTGGCGAAGGGCCGGTCGTCGTCGACCGTGCGGATGCGGGCGTTGGTCAGTTTGAGGTCGAGCATGCTGGAGGCGTTCTCCGTGGGGTGCAGCGGTCGGGACGGTCGCGGCGGACGCACCGCGCGCAGGCTCGGCGGCGGGCGTGGACGCGCCCGCGCCGGGGCGGACGCACGCGCCTTCCGCATCTGCCGGTGCCGCACGGTTCACGCCGCCCCCACCTGGGATTTCCTTCCAGGTTGCAGCAACTGTGAGCTGGCGAACAATGGCGATTCGCATCGGATTGGGCACGCGGCGATAGGCATGTGCACAACGACCGCCCGGTGCGCGACATTTCCGAAACACGCACGTCATACGCCGTTACCTACGCGGTGTCACATCGCACAGTCACACGTGCGGGGCGGAGGACGGCCCGAACCCGACGCCTCCGTGCCGCGCCCGGTGCCCGGACGCGCGAACGCCTGGGCCGTGGTCCCCCGTCAGCGCCAGGGGCCCGGGCCGGTGGACTCGCGCCACAGGATCGTGTTGAGCGGCTCCCGTCCGACTTCCGCCACCGTGCCCCGCACGGCCGCGACCAGGCGGCGCATGGCGTTGACGCCCAGCCGTTCGAGGTCCACGTCGACCGTCGTGAGCGAGGGAGACAGGTAGGCGCCCACGGGGTTGTTGTCCCACCCCGTCACGCTCAGGTCGCCCGGCACGCTCCACCCGCGCTCCATCGCCGCGCGGACCGCGCCCGCCGCGACCACGTCGTTGCCCGCGATGACGGCGCTGACCCCGCTGTCCTCGGGCAGGGAGCGCACGGCCTCGGCGCCGGACTCGGCCGACCAGTCGCCGTCGAACACGCCGTGGGACTCCAGCCCCAGGCGTTCGACCGCCTCCAGGTAGGTCTGTCTGCGCCCCCGCGCCGAGGCGTACTGGAGGGGGCCGGACACGTGCAGGAAGCGCCGGTGCCCGGCCTTGGCCAGCCCCTCGACGAGGTCGGCGACGACCGACCCGTCGGCGATCTCGCCCAGACCGCGCATCTCGTCGTCGTAGTCGGCGGAGACGACCACGGAGGCGCCCTCGCCCGTGTCCCGGAGGCTGTCGGGGGCGACGGGTGCCAGGGACAGGACGCCCTCCACCTGGCCCGACCCGGCGAGTTCGAGCATGCGCTCGGGCCGGGCCCCGACCCCGCCGTCCACGCTCACCGCCTCGACGACGAACCCCTCCGCGTGCGCGGTCGCGATGGCCCCGGCCAGCAACCGGCTCGGGTTGGCGCCGGGCACGCCGGGCAGGAGGATCGCCAGGCGCCCGGTCCGGCGCGTGCGCATCGACCGGGCCACCAGGTTGGGGCGGTAGTCGAGCTCCCGGATCGCGGCGTCGACGCGCTCGCGGGTCGTCTCCTTGAGCCCGCCCTCGAAGCGCAGGTAGCGCGAGACGGTCTGGTGGGAGACGCCCGCCAGGCGGGCGACCTCCATGATGGTCGGTCGTCGCCTGGGCTGTTCGGGCTCGGCCATCGGCTCCTCCTCGGGCGGGCCCGTCGGCGGCGTCCGTCGGCGGGGTCGGTCTTGACGGTGGATGTGAACGATCACTATTTTAGACCCGGCCGCAGAAAGTGAACGTTCACCATGGGTTCGTGATCCGAGGGGTGTGCCAGTGCCGAGTCCCAGACCACCGATTCGCGTAGCCGTCGTCGGAAGCGGCGGTATCGCCCGGGGCAGGCACCTGCCCGCGCTCGCCGCCCTGGGGGGCAGGGTCGAGGTGGTCGCGTTGGCCGACCCCGACGCCTCCCGCGTGTCCGCGACCGCCGACGAGTGGGGCGTCCCCGGCCGCTACACCGGCCTCGACGCCCTGCTGCGCGCCGAGTCCCCCGACCTGGTGATCGTGTGCACGCCGCCCGTCGCGCACAAGGACGCGGTGATCACGGCCCTGGACGCCGGGTGCTGGGTGTGGTGCGAGAAGCCGCCGGCGCTGTCCCTCGCCGAGTACGACGAGGCCTGTGCCCACGAGGGAGGCGGATCCGGTCCCGGCGCGTCCGGTCCCGGCGGCGGAGGCGGCCCCTTCGTCAGCTACGTGTTCCAGCACAGGTTCGGCTCCGGCGCCGAGCGCCTGCGCCGCCACCTGGCCGAGGGCACGCTCGGCCGCCCGCTCGTCGGCGTGTGCAACACCCTGTGGTTCCGCGCCCCGGACTACTTCGAGGTCCCCTGGCGCGGACGCTGGGCGACCGAGGGCGGCGGCCCGAGCATGGGCCACGGCATCCACCAGATGGACCTCATGCTCTCCCTGCTCGGCGACTGGTCCGAGGTCACCGCCGTGATGTCCACGACCGCCCGGTCCACCGAGACCGAGGACGTGTCGATGGCGATCGTGCGCCTGGAGTCGGGCGCGACCGTCTCCGTGGCCAACAGCCTGCTCTCCCCCCGCGAGACCAGCTACCTGCGCTTCGACTTCGAGCACGCCACGGTCGAGCTGGAGCACCTCTACGGCTACGACAACGCGCACTGGCGCTGGACCCCCGCGCCGCACGTGCGCGACGCCGACGCGGTCGCGTCCTGGCCGCCGGTGGAGGACGAGCCGAGTTCGCACCGGGCCCAGCTCGCCGCGCTGCTCGACGCGATGGAACGCGGAGAGCGGCCCCGCGCCAGCGGCCCCGACGGTCGGCGCGCCCTCGAACTCGTCACGGGCATGTACCGGTCGGCCCTGACCGGCACGACGGTGCGGCGCCGGGACCTGCCCCCGGACGACGGCTTCTACCACGCGATGCACGGGGGCGACGCGGGCACCGCCGCGGCCGTCCTCACCAGGACGGAGGAGAACACAGGTGTCTGAGACCCCCACCCTGACCGAAGGAGACGACGCGCTCACCGTGGCGGTGGGCGGGGTCGAGATCGCGCGCTACGTGCTGCGCCCCGACTCCCCCGCCACCGAGTCGCCCAAGCCCTACCTGCACCCCCTGCGCACCCTCAGCGGCGCGCCGCTGACCGCGTTCCGGCCGTGGGACCACCGGTGGCACAAGGGCCTCCAGATGACCTGGTCCCACGTCTCGGGGCAGAACTTCTGGGGAGGGCCGACCTTCGTCCGCGGCGAGGGCTACCGGTGGCTGGGCAACAACGGCGCCATCGGCCACGAGGGGTTCACCTCCGTCGCCCGCGACGGCGACGGCGTCTCGGTCACCGAGCGCCTGGCCTGGAGGAGTTCGGGCGGCGAGCGGTGGATCGCCGAGGTGCGCACCCACCGGTTCCACTCGGCGGACCGCGAACGGGGGATCTGGGCGCTGGACTTCGCGACCTCGCTGACCAACGTGCGCGGGAGTGCCCTCGAACTGGGCAGCCCCACCACCCACGGACGCGCCGCCGCGGGCTACACCGGGCTCTTCTGGCGCGGCCCCCGCTCGTGGACCGGCGGCGACGTGGTCAGCGCGACCGGCCTCACCGGCGCCGACGTCATGGGCACGGAGGCGAACTGGATCGCCTTCAGCGGCCAGCACGACGAGATCGACGGCGGCGCGACCGTCCTGGCCTACGCCGGGACCACGAGCGCCTCCGTCCCGATCAGGTGGTTCGTGCGGACCGACCCCTTCCCCGTGTTCAGCCCCTCGCCGTCCTTCGACGAGGAGATCGTCCTGGAGCCGGACCACACCCTGAGCCTGCGCCACCGCCTGGTGTTCGTCGACCGGGTGTGCGCCGCCGACGAGGCCGGTGCGCTCGCGCGGGAGTACGCGCCCGGGGAGGAGGCGCCGTGAACACGCCCCGTTTCCCCGGCGGCACCGCCGTCAGCGGCCTGCGGGTCTACGACTGGGAGGCGCCCGACGGCCTGCACGGCGGCACGCCCCACCTCCACACCGCGTCGTCGGAGGCCTACGTGGTGGTCGCGGGCGAGGGCGAGGTGCACACGGTCACCCCGCGGGGCGTCGCGGCCGACCCGCTCGCGGCCGGTGCCGTGCTGTGGTTCGCCCCGGGCACCGTGCACCGGCTGGTGAACTCCGGCGGGCTGGAGATCACCGTGGTCATGCAGAACGCGGGCCTGCCCGAGGCGGGCGACGCGGTGTTCACCTTCCCGCGCGGGGTGTTGACCGACCCCGAGGCCTACGCCGCCGCGGCGGCCCTGCCCGCGGAGGGGCCCGAGGAGCTGCGCGCGGAGCGG
Source organism: Nocardiopsis sp. CNS-639 (assembly GCF_000381685.1). Lineage (NCBI taxonomy): Bacteria > Bacillati > Actinomycetota > Actinomycetes > Streptosporangiales > Nocardiopsidaceae > Nocardiopsis > Nocardiopsis sp. CNS-639. The sequence continues at coordinate 105,103 of NZ_KB906868.1, read as the reverse complement.
GCGCGGGCCCGGCGCGACCTGGCCCTACGTGGCTACTGGGAGCTGGTCGCGTCGGTCCGCGAGGAGGGCGCGGGAGCGCTGGAGGAGTTCCACCGGCTCGCGGCGGAGGTGGTGCGGCCGCGCGTGCGGGAGTGGCGGGAGATCTGGCGCGAGGGCGTGGAACGGGAGGTGGAGCGCACCCGGGAGCAGCTCGCGGCGCTGGCCGGGGGCGACCCGGGGATCATGCGGGATGCGGCCGTGGTGCGCACCGAGCCGAGGCCGGGGCCCCGGGCCTTCGGGATGTGCGGACGCCTGCGCACGTGGCGGGTCGCGGACGCTCCCGAGACCGGCGAACCCCCGGGAGCCCCGGAGACCCCGTAGGCCCCGGGCCTCCTCGGTTGCGGAGGCCCGGGGCACCTCGGGAAGCCCCGGGGACCTCAACCGCCCCGGGGACCTCCGACCTGCCGGGTTCCCCAGAGGTCCCGGAACACCCCGGATGCCCGGGGCCCCGAGCACCCACGATTCCAGAGGTCTGGGGAACCCCGGGAATCCCGCAAGTCTCAAGAGCCCCAGGCACCCACGATCCCGCAGGTCCGGGGCACGTCGGGAGTCCCGGAGGCCTCAAGCACTCCAGGCACCTCCGCTCTGCCAGACCCCCCAGAGAACCCGGAACGCCTCAGCGGCCCCGGAGACCCCAGACAGCCTCGAAACCCAGAAGACCGGGCGACCCCAGAGACCCCGGAGACCCCGGACAACCCGTACCCCCCGTGCCCCGGTGCCCCAGAAAGGGACACCGACCTCCTCCGGGGGCCCGAGCGCCAGCGCCCCGGGGGGACATCGGGCTGACCGATGACCTGCGGCTGATCAGGGACGGCGACGCCGAGCGGATCGCCGAGGAGGTCCCCGGGGCCCGCGCCCCGAGGCGCGGGATCGACGAGGCGGTACCGGGGCGCGGGGCTGACGGCGCCAGCGTTCACCAATGTCCTGGTAAGGGCTTTCCGTATCACCTGGTTCGGCGTCTCCGGCCACGCCGTCAGGCCAGGTCAACGCCCTCGTGAAGCGCGTCGCACGAACACGACCGAAACACCATTCGCCACTCACGCCTCTTCTGCCCCACGAGGCACATGGGCGGACGCCTCGACGCGCCGCCCGCGCGCCATCGCCACCGCGACCGAGCGCCACCAACCCTGACACAGAGCACCTACAAGAAAAAGGCCACCGCTCCGAACAGGAGGAACTCCGCGCTATTAACACGAAAGCGCACGGAGAACAAGACCGTTGACGCGCTGGGAACGAACACTTAACTTCTCGTTTGAAAGCGCTTTCCGTACCACGGGTGTCACCGTTCCACCGGCACGGCCGACCCCGTGGCCGCACCACCCCATGACCGACCGCGCCGCGCTTTCCGCGCCGCGCCGACCACACGGCACCGGCCGTGCCACACCGTCCGCACCCGGGGGCGCCCGCCCCCGGCCCCCTTCCCCCGACCCTTCCGTTCAACGTCCCACTGGTCAGACGCACCAACCCCCCTGGAGACGAACGATGAGAACCAGACCCGCCCTCGCGTGCGCCGCCCTGCTGGCAGGCACGCTCGTCACGCTTTCCGGCACCGCGGCGCACGCCGCCACCACCCGCTACGAGGCCGAGGGCTCCTCGGCCTCCTGCAACGGCAGCATCGAGACCGAGTGGCCGGGTTACTCCGGCAACGGGTTCTGCGACACCGAGAACGAGGAGGGCGCCCACGTGCAGTTCAGCGTGAACGCCCCCGCCTCGGGAACGGCCACGCTGACCGTGCGCTTCGCCAACGGCACCTCCTCCGCCCGCCCCGCCGACGTCCTCGTGAACGGCTCCCGGGCGGCGTCGGTCTCCTTCGAGGGCACCGGCGACTGGGACGCGTGGACGACCAAGACGCTCACCGTCCAGCTGGCCGAGGGCGCCAACACGATCCGGTTCGACCCGACCGGTTCCCAGGGCATGCCCAACGTCGACTACCTCGACGTGGAGACCAGCGGCGGTGGCGACGACGGCGGAGGCGATGACGGCGGCGGTGACGACGGGGGCGGCGACGACGGCGACCCGCCGACCTCGGACGCGTTGTACGTGGCCCCGGGCGGCAGCGCGGGCGCGGACGGCACCGAGTCCGACCCCACCACGCTCACCTCGGCCATCGACCGGATCGAGCCCGGCGGGACGATCCACATGCGCGGCGGGACCTACTCCTTCTCGGACACGGTCACCATCCCGCTGGGCGAGGACGGCACCTCCGGAAACCGCACGGAGCTGTCCGCCTACCCGGGTGAGACCCCGGTGCTGAACTTCTCCGCCCAGAGCGAGGACTCCGCCAACCGCGGCCTGGCACTGGAGGCGTCCTACTGGCACGTCGAGGGCATCGTCGTCGAGCACGCCGGGGACAACGGCATCTTCGTCAGCGGCAGCCACAACGTCATCGAGCGCACGGTGACCCGCTTCAACCGCGACACCGGCCTCCAGCTCTCGCGCCGCGTCTCCAGCACCCCCGAGAGCGACTGGCCCGCCCACAACCTCATCCTGAGCGCGGAGTCGCACGACAACGCCGACTCCGACGGCGAGGACGCCGACGGCTTCGCCGCCAAGCTCACCTCCGGCCCCGGCAACGTCTTCCGCTACGCCGTGGCCCACAACAACATCGACGACGGCTGGGACCTCTACACCAAGGACGACACCGGCCCCATCGGCACCGTGACCATCGAGGACTCCCTGGCCTACGAGAACGGCATCCTCAGCGACGGCTCCCAGGCCGGCAACGGCGACCGCAACGGCTTCAAGCTCGGCGGCGAGGACATCGGGGTCGACCACGTCATCACGGGCAACATCGCCTACGACAACGGCAAGCACGGGTTCACCTACAACAGCAACCCGGGCTCGATGACGGTGTCGGACAACGTCAGCATCGGCAACGAGGAGCGCAACTTCAACTTCGACGACGGCTCCTCGGTGTTCCGCGGCAACACCTCGTGCGACAGCGGTTCCAACGACCGGATCATCGGCAACGCCGACAGCTCCAACCAGTTCTGGTCCGGCTCGAACGGGTCGCGGTGCTCCTCCTACGACGGCGGCCTGGACTGGTCCTACGCCGCCGACGGCACCCTGGTCGTGACCTTCGGGGGCCAGCGGGTCACGCCGTAACCGGCGCCGCGGCCCGGGTGCGCTGACGCGACCGAGGCGCCCGCCACGGTTCGGTCCCCGGACCCGCACCCGCGCCCGCGCCCGAAAAACAGGAGGCCCCGACCAGCGGGGAAGTCCGCTGGCCGGGGCCTTCGCGCACCCGGTGGGGCGCCGGGCGTCCCACGGGACGTGCGCGGTCCCGGACGGCTCGCGTGCCGGAACGCCGCGCCACGGGCCAAGGGGGCTCAGTACCCCGGTTCCGGGCGCAGCGGTCCGCCCACCCCGTGCGGGTGCCGTATCGCCTCGGCGCAGGAGTGCGGCAGGCCCCGTCTCGTGGCACGAAGACCGTCCGGGCCGCGACCCCTCAGGGCTCCAGGCGGCGCAGCGCCTCCTCCCAGCGGTGGCGGCGGTCGGCCTCCGGCAGCTCCCACCAGGGCGTGCCGCGCTCGCCCAGGCCGTGCTTGGCCAGGGCCACGCGTGCGCGCGCCCGCCCCTCGGCGTCGGTGTCCCCGGCGCGCAGCGCGGCGGCCACGTCCCTGCGCGCGGACATCAGGTGTCTTACCAGGCGCTCGCGTACCGGTTCCGGCAACTGCGGGTCGCTCGCGCGCCAACGGCGGCCGGAGACCACGACGTAGCGTCCGTCCTCGGTGCGTTCGGGCATGTCCGTGTGGTGCCCGCGAACGGCCCGGAGCAAGCGCGCCGCTCACCTCAGGAACGGTCGTCATCCGTCTCAGGGCCGGTCGGCAGCCGTCCCGGGGCGCTCGGCACCCCGTCCAGGGCCGGTCAACACCCGTCCAAGGCCCGAGGGCGCCCGTCTCACGACCGGTCGGCCTCGTCCAGAAAGGCGTCGATGTCGGCGGCCATCTCCTCGGGGTACTCGCCGTTGATCGCGTGCGAGGCCTCCGGGTAGACCTCGACCGTGCCGTTCGGCAGGGCGCGCTCGGCGGTGGCCGCGGCCGTGTCGGGGTCGTGCATCACCGACCGTCCGGCGACGAACGCCAGCACGGGCATGTCCAGGTCCGTGAGGGACTCCTCGCTGATCCTGCCGGGCTGGGGCAGCTTGATCGCGTAGTTCTGCATGCCGGACTCGATCATCCGGGCGACCGGAACGTCCTCCACCGGAGCGCCGCCCGCGGTCCAGGAGTTGAAGCCGTCGCGCCAGGAGCGCGGCAGCCAGGGCAGCGATGCGGGCAGGGAGCGCAGGACCACCTCCATGGGCATGTCGTCGAAGACGAACACCGGGTCGACCAGCGTCACCGAGGCCACCAGCGAGGGTTCGCGGACGGCCAGGTTGGTCACCGACCAACCGCCGAACGACAGCCCCACCAGGTGGAACCCCTCCTCGGGCAGGCCGTCGAGGGCCTGGTGCAGCCACGCCGCCTGGTCGGCGTCGTCCTCGATCGGCCGGTCCTGCACGCTCATCCCGGGTTCGCCCAGCAGGTCGACCGTGTAGACGTCCCCGACCTCCAGCAGGGAGGGCAGGTTGTCCGCCCAGACCGGCGAGGGCGCCGCCCGGCCGGGCAGCAGGACCAGCGGCTCCTCCCGGTCCCCCGCGCCCTCGAAGCGGTACATCCGCACGACTCCGTAGTCGGTGCGCACGTCGATCTCGGCGTCGGGCCGGGGCAGGTCGGCCATCGCCGCCTCGTAGGCGCGCATGAAGGCGTCCCGTCCCTCGGCCGAGCGCCAGTGCCCCACCGGGGAGGGCGTGCGCAGGGCGATCGCGGCGAGGAGCACCGCGACGACCACGGCGCACGCCACGATGATCCACCGGTTGCGCTTCTTCTTCTGCATGACAGCCCCTAACCGCTTGGTAAGTAATCTGACCATACGGTAAGTTCTGGAGTCATGACAAGAGAGAACCCCCGGTCGCAGGAATCCGGACACAGGCACGAGCAGACAGAAGGGCCGACACGGGGACAGGAGCGCGGGCCCCGCAGGCCCACCCTGACCGAGCAGGCGCGGCGCGCGCAGCTCATCGACGTGACGGTCCGGCTCATCGCCGAGCACGGGGACGCGGCCACCTCGCTGGCCCGTATCGCCGAGGCCGCGGGCATCACCAAGGCGGCGGTGCTGTACCACTTCCGCTCCAAGGACGCCCTGGTGCGCGCGGCGCACGAGAGCGCGCTCAGCAGTCTGGTCGAGCACGTGGGCCGGGCCGTGGAGAGCGCCGACGCCGAACGGGCCCCCGCCGCCTACATCCGCTCGATGGTCGGCTACCTGCGCGACCACCCGGGCCACACCCGGGTGGTCATCGCGGCGGTGAGCGACGAGGACCGCCGCTCCAGCCAGCGCTGGCGCCCCCTGGCGGACCTGATGGCGGCCGCCCGGCGGGCGCGCGGAGCGGACTCGGGCACGGAGGGGCCGGACCTGCGCACCACGGCGCTGATCGTCGGCGGCGGCATGGACGCGATCGTGGCCGAGCACCTGGACCACCCCGACTACGACCCGCTCGCGGCGGCCGAGGAGCTGGTCGCCATGCTCGACGGCGTCCTCTTCTCCTGACCGGCGGCGAACCGGCGCGGGGCTCCCACGGTCCGCGTTCCCCACCCGCGCCCCCGCCGGGGCCTGTCCGGATCCGCCCTGACAGCGCCTTCGGGGCGGACAACCGCGGGACGCACCCGGGAGGCGCGCCGGAGTCTCGGCCCCGGCCTCGGCGGCTTCGGCGACGGCACTGATCGACACGACCTCGGACGCGGTACCACCGGACCGGTGTACACGTTGGCCAAACCAGGCCAAATACTTTCAAAAGGCCGCGCATGAGGCATGACTCCTGCAACGATGACGCTTCCATCAGCCCCTCAGGAGCGTCCATGCCACGTCTTGCCCTGCGCGCCGCCGCGATCGCCGCGGCCGCCGTCACCGCCGCCTCACTGCTGTCGGCCCCCGCACAGGCCGCCTCCACCACCGGAGCGCTCATGGTCACCCAGGTGCGTCCCAACGCCGCCGGGTCGGACACCTCCAGCAACGTCAACGGGGAGTACTTCCTCATCAGGAACGTCACCACGCGCACCGTCAACGTGGGCGGGTACGTCCCCGACATCACCACCAACACCTACGGGCGACCGCTGCCCTCCTACAACCTGCCCGCGGGGGCGACGGCCTACGTGCGCACCGGAAGGGGAACCCACCGGCGCGACTCCAACGGCTACCACCAGATCTACCGGGGCTACGACCGCCACGTCCTGCTCAACAGCAGCACCAGCCGCAACCCCGACCTGCGCCTGAAGCGTCCGGGCAGCGCCGACAACAACTCCAGCACGGGCACCATCAGCTCCTGCAACTGGGGCAACGCCGCCAACGGCACCACCTACCGCTGCTGACCGCCGTCCGGGTCCGGCCCCGTCGACCGGTGGGGCCGGACCCGGACGCAGTGGGACGGGACAGGCCGGGAGGGGAGGGAAAAGGCGGGGGCGCGTCAGGCGGCGGCGCCGGAGCGGAACCGCTCCCGGTAGGCGAGGGCCGCTTCCGTCAGGTCGTCGAGCGCGTCGCGCGTGCGCACCAGCTCGGCGATGTGCTCGGTGAGCCGGTCGCGCTCCTGGGCCATGCGCTCGATCGCCGCGTCGGAGTTGCGCTCGCTGGGCGCCTCCGCGCAGGGCAGCACATCGGCGATGGTGCGGCTGGACAGCCCGGCGGCGTACAGCCGCTGGACGAAGGCGACGCGCTCGACCGCGGCCTCGGTGTAGTGCCGCTGCCCGCTGTCGCTGCGGGCGCTCATGAGCAGCCCCTGCTCCTCGTAGTAGCGCAGGGACCGGACGCTCACGCCCGTCCGCCTGGCGAGTTCCCCGATGCGCACGACTTCCTCCCCCGTGACCTGCGGCACAACCGCTTGCCCCTCACATCAATGTGAGGTTTTAGCGTAGTCGACGTACCCGACCGGGGTACGCCGCCCACGGAGGAGAACCTGTCGTGACCAGCCTTTTCCAGCCCTACCGGCTCGCCGACCTGCACCTGCCCAACCGGGTCGTGATGGCGCCGATGACCCGCGTCCGCGCCGCCGAGGGCGGGCTTGCGACGCCGTCCATGGCGGCGTACTACGCCCAGCGCGCGACCGCGGGGCTCATCGTCTCCGAGGGGGTGCAGCCGAGCCTGGTGGGGCAGTCCAACCCGGGAACGCCGGGGCTGCACACCGACGAGCAGGTCGCCTCCTGGAAGCCGGTGACCGAAGCGGTGCACGCCAACGGCGGCCGCGTCTTCGCCCAGATCATGCACGGCGGACGCGTCTCGCACCCCGAGACCACCGGAACGCAGCCGGTCGGCCCCTCGGCCGTCGCGGCCACGGGCGACGTGTTCACGCCGAGCGGCCCCCAGCCCGTGCCGGTGCCGCGTGCGCTGGAGGAGGCCGAGGTGCCCGAGCACGCCGAGTCCTACGCCCGGGCAGCACGCCGCGCGGTCGCCGCCGGATTCGACGGGGTCGAACTGCACGGGGCCAACGGCTACCTGATCTCGCAGTTCCTCTCGGACAACGCCAACCTGCGCACCGACTCCTACGGGGGCTCGGTGGCCAACCGGATCCGGTTCGCCGTCGAGGCGACCGCCGCCACCGTCGACGCCGTGGGGGCGGAGCGCACGGGTATCCGCCTCTCCCCCGGCGCCGGGTTCTGGGGGGTGAAGGAGACGGGCGTGCGCGAGCTGTACACCGCGCTGCTGGCCGAGCTGGCCCGGATCGGGGTGGCCTACGTCCACCTCGAAGCCACCACCGACGAGGAACTGCTGCTGGAGCTGCGCCGCGCCTGGCCGGGCACCCTCATCATGAACCCGGTGCTCCCCATGGGTCCCAAGCAGGTCGGCCGAGCCGAGGCCGACCACTGGCTGGGGCTGGGGGCCGACCTCATCAGCTTCGGCCGCGCGTTCATCGCCAACCCCGACCTGGTGGAGCGGCTGCGCACCGGGCTGCCGCTCGCCCCGGTGGACGAGGCGACCTACTACCAGGGCGGCGACCGGGGTTACCTGACCTACCCCGCGTACCAGTACAGCGCGTAGGTTCCGGGGCTGTGCTGGTCATGACCCGCTTCCGGCCGACCCTGCCCGGTGTCCACGCCCGGGCGTGAGAGTCCGTGTGGAAGGCAGCAGGGAAGACGCGAGGCAGCGCAGGAAGTGCCGGGAACGCGGCGGCCCTTCCGGGAAAGCACCCGGAAGGGCCGCCGGGCCGCTGCCCCCCGCCTTCTGGGATCGCCTTGCGGGGCGCGGGCCCGCCGGATGTCCGGGCACTCGACCAGGGCATCCGCCCCCACACCCCGTTCCGGTATGCTCCGGACGGCATCCGCGCCGCCCGGCGGCGGACGGCGCGACGCCCTGCTCGCCCGCCCGCGAACCGAGGGAGGCCCCCGTGCCGACCACCACCGTCCCAGGACCGCTGTCATGAAGCTGTCGAGGGTGGCACCGGAGCTGCGCGGCCCCCTGCTCCGTTCACCGGAAGTCCCTGTACACCGCCCCTGGGCCCTGCGACTCACACGCAAACTGATGGAAGACCTGGACGCCCGGCACCTGCCCGGCGTCACCATGGAACTCCCCGAGGAAGCAGCCCCCGGCGTACGGGTCTACCGCCCCGACGACAAGCACTCGGACGGCGCCCTCGTCTGGATCCACGGCGGCGGCCTGGTCATGGGCCGCGCCGTGCAGGACGACCCGCTGTGCAACGCCACCGCCCGCCGGCTGGGCGTCACCATCGTCTCCGCCGAGTACCGCATGGCCCCCGAGGACCCCTACCCCGCCGCCCTGGACGACTGCCACGCCGCCTGGACCTGGCTCCAGGACAACGCCGCCTCCCTGGGCGTGGACCCCGCGCGCGTGGCGATCGGCGGCCAGAGCGCGGGCGGCGGCCTCACCGCCTCACTCGTCCAACGGCTGCACGACGAGGGCGGCACGCAACCGGTCGGACAGTGGCTGCTGTGTCCCATGCTCGACGACCGCACCGCCGCCCGGCGCGACCTGGACAGGGTCCGCCACCGCATCTGGAACAACGAGGTCAACCGCTTCGGCTGGCGTTCCTACCTGGGCACCGACCCCGGCGCGGCCACGGTCCCGCGCTACGCCGTGCCCGCACGCCGCGAGGACCTCAGCGGTCTGCCGCCCGCCTGGATCGGCGTCGGCGACATCGACCTGTTCCACAACGAGTCCAGGGAGTACGCGCACAGGCTGCGCGACGCCGGCGTGGACACGACCTTCTACCTGGAGCCCGGAGCTCCCCACGGGTTCGACTCCTGGGGCGCCAGGACCTCCGTCGCCCGCGACTACCTCGACCGGGCACGGACCTGGCTGGAGAAGGCCCTGGCCCGCGAGCTGGACGGTTCCCGACACCCCGTTCGGGCCGACTCCTGACACTCCGCTCCCGGCTACCCGCTCCCGAGGCCCGGCCCCGGACCCCCGGGCGTCCGCGCCCCCGGCCGGAGAGCACCGGCATCATAGGGAGGGAACGCAGCCACACGACGGGAACGCGCATGACCGGAGCAGTCGAGACGGGCGCCAGGAAGAGCGCGGACGGCCGGGCCTCCGCGCTCGCGCTCTCGCTCGCGACCCAGATCAGCGAGCTGGCGCGGACGGGCGGCCTGGACGAGGGCGCGCACCTGACCGAGCAGTGGATCGCCGACCGGCTCCAGGTGTCGCGGTCCCCGGTGCGGCGCGCGCTGGCGCTGCTGGACGAGATGGGGATCGTCGAGCACATCCCGAACCGGGGGTACTTCCTCACCCGGCCGGGCAGCGAACTGGCTTCCGTGGACGCCGTTCCGGAGCGGGACGGGCAGGAGGACCTGTACTTCCGCGTGGTGGACGACTTCCTCAACGACCGGCTCGACCGGGAGTTCACGGCCGCGGAGATCGCGCGCCGCCACGGGGTGGCGGCCCGACACGTGCAGCAGGTCCTGGTCCGGATGGAGGCCGAGGACCTGGTGCGGCGGCGGACGGGCCGCGGCTGGGAGTTCCAGGAGGTGCTCTCCACCGCGGAGGGGCACGACCACAGCTACCGGTTCCGGATGATCGTGGAACCCGCCGCGCTGCTGGAGCCGGGGTTCGCGGTGGACGCGGAGGCCTTCGCGCTCCACCGGGAGCGCCAGGAGGGCCTGGTACGGGGCAGGGCGCTGTCGTCGGCGCGCGGCACCCTGTTCCAGACGGGGGCGGAGTTCCACGAGATGCTCGTGGGGTGCGCGAACAACCCGGTCCTGCTCGACGCGGTGCGTCGGCAGAACCGGGTGCGCAGGCTCATCGAGTACCGCCACCAGGTGGACCGCACGCGGATGGTGCACCAGGCCCGCGAGCACCTGCTCCTGATGGACCTGCTCAAGGAGGGGCGGATCGAGGAGGCCTCCCGGGCCCTGCACGCGCACCTGGACCGGGTCCGGTGGATCAAGACCGGGATCGGCGCGGAGCCGCCCGCCCTGCTGTGACGGGTGGCGGCCCCGCGACCGGGCGTGCCCGCGTGCGGACCTGACCGGAGAAGGCCCTGAGCGGGGACCGGCCCCGGGCGCGCGGACGTCCGTTGCCGGGGATCGCCGCACCCCCCGGTTCGGCGGGCCGAGCGCGCGGGCGTTCACCGGTCCGGGACGGCCCCGGGCACGCAGGTGTCCACCGATCGGGACGGCCCAGGACGGGACGGCCTCAGACGGGACGGCGGTCCGCGAAGCGGCGCGCCACATAGGGCATCGTGCCCCCGTGCCGCAGGTAGGCGACCTCGTGCCCCGAGTCCAGGCGCAGCAGCACCGTGTGCTCCCGAGCGCTCCCGTCGGCCCCGGTGACCCTGAGGACGAGCGGCGTCACCCCCACCCCGATCCCGCCGAGCCCGAGGACGGTCAGGCGCTCGCCGCCGTCGAGCTCCAGGTCGGCCGCGGTGCTCCCCTCGGGGAACAGCAGCGGCAGGACCCCCATGCCGATGAGGTTGCTGCGGTGGATGCGCTCGAAGCTCTCCGCGATCACCGCCCGTACGCCCAGCAGGGCCTGGACCTTGGCCGCGACGTCGCGGCTCGACCCCGTCCCGTAGGACCGGCCCGCCAGGACCACCAGGTCCACCCCGGCCTCGCGGTAGGTCGCGGCGGCGTGGAAGACCGGTTCCACGCGCGAGCCGTCGAGGACGCGGGCGTGCCCTCCCCTGCCGCGTTCGTCCTCCGGCAGGAGCAGGTTGGCCACGGCCGGGTTGGTGAAGGCGCCGCGCAGCATCACCTCGGGGTTGCTGCGCCGGGTGGAGTACTGGTTGAGGTCGCGCGGTTCGGTGCCCCGTTCCCGCAGGTAGGCACCGGCCAGGCTGTTACGGGGGATGGCCCCGGCCGGTGAGATGTGGTCGGTGGTGACGTGGTCGCCCAGCCACAGCAGGACCCGGGCGTCCTCGACCCGGACCTCGCTGCCCGGTCCGGGGCGCACACCGGTGAGGTAGGGCGGTCGGCGGATGTAGGTGGAGTGTTCGTTCCAGGGGAAGTGCGTGCTCCCGGCCGCGTCCAGCGCCCGCCACTGCTCGGTGCCCTCCCAGACCGCGGCGGCGTTCTCCCGGAAGGCCTGCGGGTCGACCGCCTTCTCCGCGACGCGCGCGACCTCCTCGTCGTCGGGCCACAGGTCCGCGAGGTACACCGGGGTCCCGTCGCGGTCGTGGCCGAGCGGCTCGGCGGCGAAGTCGTGCAGGACCGTTCCGGCCAGGGCGTAGGCCACGACGAGGGGCGGCGAGGCCAGGTAGGCGTGCGAGACGCGCGGGTTGACCCGGCCGGGGAAGTTGCGGTTGCCGGACAGCACGGCCGCGGCCTCCAGTCCCTCCCCGGCCAGTTCCTCCAGTTCGGGGACGAGGGGGCCGGAGTTGCCGATGCAGGTCATGCAGCCGAAGCCGACGGTGTGGAAACCGGCCGCCTCCAGGGGCTCCATCAGCCCGGCCTCCTCCAGGTAGCCGACCACCACCCGCGAGCCCGGGGACAGGGTGGTCTTGACCCAGGGCTTGACGCGCAGGCCGCGCTCCATGGCCCGTGCCGCGAGCAGACCCGCCTGGATCATCAGCGCGGGGTTGGCGGTGTTGGTGCAACTGGTGATGGCGGCGATGCCCACGGGTCCGCGCGGGAGGGGCTCGCCGAAGACGTCCTCCCCCGTCGCGGCGCCCGCGGCGCCGTCCGTGCCGTCCGAGCCGGGGCGGGGAGCCGGAGCCGGGTTCAGATCCGAGGCCGCGGCCGGGCCCTCGTCCGTGCTCGCGCCCGCCACCGTGTCCGGGGCCGGAACGCTCTCCGGCGCGGACGCGGTCTCCAGGAAGGACGCGGGCACCCGGGACAGCGGAACGCGCTGGTCGGGGCGGTGCGGCCCGGCCAGGCAGGGCTCCACCGCGTCCAGGTCGAACTCCACGAGCCGGTCGAAGCGCGGCTCCGGGGAGTCCGCGCCGCGCACCAGCCCCTGGGCGCGCATGTAGGCGTCCACCGCCTCCACGTGCCCGTCCTCGCGCCCGGTCAGGAGCAGGTAGTCGCGGACCTCGCGGTCGTAGGGAAAGTAGGCGCACGTGGCGCCGTACTCGGGCGCCATGTTCGCCACCGCCGCGCGCGCCGACCAGGACAGGCCGTCGATCCCCGGCCCGCAGAACTCCACGAACGCGTCCACGACGCCGGTCGCGCGCAGCAGCTCGGTCAACGTCAGCGCCAGGTCGGTGGCGGTGACGCCGCGCCGCAGGCCCCCGGTGAGCCGGACGCCGACGACCTCGGGGAAGTTGAGCATCACGGGTTCGCCGAGCATGGCGGCCTGCGCCTGGAGGCCGCCCACGCCCCAGCCCAGGACGCCGATGGCGTTGATCATCGGCGTGTGGCTGTCGGTGGCCACGAGGACGTCGGGGTGCAGGAGGTCGGGACCGTCGCCGCCGTCCTCGCGCCAGACCACGCGGGCGAGGGTCTCCATGTTGACCTGGTGGATGATGCCCCGGCCCGGGGGGACCACGCGGAAGCCGCGCACGCTGCGCTCGGCCCACTTGACGAACTCGTACCGCTCGGCGTTGCGGCGGAAGTCGATGTCGAGGTTGCGGGCGAAGGCGGCCGCCGAACCGTGCGTCTCGGCGATCACGGAGTGGTCCACGACCAGGTCGGTGGCGATCACCGGGTTGACGTCCGCTGCGTCGCCGCCCAGTTCGGTGACCGTGTCGCGCAGGGCGGCCAGGTCGGTGAGCGTGGGCAGGCACGTGGTGTCGTGCAGCATCATCCGGTTGGGGTGGAAGGGGACCTCGCAGTCCCCGCTGCCCGAGCGCACGCGGGCGAGCACCGCGGGCAGCGCCTCGGGCGCCCGGCGGGCCACGTTCTCCACCAGGACGCGGACCGTGTAGGGCGTGCGGTCCAGCTCGTCGGGGGTGAGCAGCCGGTCGAGCGCGACGTAGCGGAACTCGCTTCCGGCCGCGTTGAGTACCGCTGTCGCGGCGGTTCTGGCGGTTGTGGCCACGGAGTCGTCCATCGTCTCCCCACGCTGGTCCTCGGGTGCGCCGGTTCCCGGACACCCATGATTGTTCTAGCAACGAGACTAGTACAAAGTGGAAACACCTGGCGGAGCCAGCCCCCCGAGAGCGACCGCCCGCCCCTTCGAGACATCCCACCAGGTCGCGACCGGCTCTCCCCCTCCGCCGCGTCCTTGCACTTGCAGCGGACCCAGGCGCCCGAACATCGCCACAACCACGAGATCACCTGGGTCGGAACGCCGTACTCCGCACCGGCCGCGCCCCCGTCGCCCCCCGACCCCACGTGGGGAGAACCGGGAGGCTCCCGAGGGGTGACGAGCACTGATCTCGGGTTCCGCATATTGCACTCGCGTTCATCTTGGTGCAATATCTCCAGGTGTGTGCCCCGCCTCACGAGGCACACGTCACACAGGGACCGGGCACCGGTCACTCGACCCGTGGGGGAGAGCAATGCAGATAACGGCTCCGAGCCGACGCGAGGCGATCGCGGGTGCGATCGGAGCGGTCGCCCTCGCCGGTGCCCTGGTGGAGGTCCGCGCCGGCGAGACCTCCCGTGAAGCGGGCACGGGCGGTGGGCGCCTGGAGATGGTGGTTCCCGCCGCGGCGGGCGGCGGCTTCGACACCGTCGCCCGGCAGACGCAGTACGCGCTCCAGCAGAACGGCCTGGCCAGCGGGATCGAGGTACTCAACCTGCCCGGTGGCGGCGGCACCGTGGGCCTCAACCACACGGCGCGGCAGAGCGGGCGCGGGGACGTGCTCATGGTGATGGGCAGCTCGATCCTGGGCGGCATCGAGATCACCGGTTCGCGGACCACCCTGGCCGACATCACGCCGCTGGCCCGGCTGGCCGAGGACTACATCGTGGTCGCGGTCCGCCAGGACTCCCCGCTGCGGACCCTGGAGGACCTGGCCGCGGCCTGGACCGGGGCGCCCCGCGACCTCGTGGTGGGCGGGGGCGCCATCGGCACCTCGGACCACCTGCTGGCCGCGCTGATGCTCGACGGGCTCGGGGTCTCGCCCTCCGAACTGAACTACATCGTCTACTCGGGCGACGGCGAGGTGCTCACCTCCCTGCTGTCGCACACCTCCGACATCGCGGTGTCCAGCTACAACGGCTTCCAGTCGCAGATCGAGGCCGGGGAGGTGCGGGCGCTGGCCGTCTCCGCCGCCGAACCGCTGCCCGGCGTGGACGTCCCCACCCTGCGCGAGGCGGGCATGGACCTGGACCTGGCCAACTGGCGCGGCCTGGCCGCGCCGGGCGGGCTGGACGGGGACCAGCGCGAGGTCCTGCTGGACCTGACCCACGCGCTGGTCGGGACACCGGAGTGGCAGGAGGCCGTGGAGCGCTTCGGGTGGCGGGAGGCGTTCGTCGCCGGGGAGGACTTCGACGCGTTCCTCACCGAGGAGACCGCTCGCCTGGAGCAGATCATCGAGGGATTGGGGCTGTCGTGACCCGAGAAAGACCCGCCGGGGTGCAGTCCCCGGACACCGACGCGGAGACCGGGCCCGTGAACGGGAGCGAGGCGCAGGCCAGCACCCGGACCGGGTCCGGGAACGGCGACGGGACCGGCGTCGGGAAGGCTGTTGGAAGCGTGACCGGCGACAGGCCCGGAACGCAGGCCGCGAGCGGGACCGGACCGGCCCCCGAGGATCTGCCCGGCGACCGGCCCGACACCGGTACCCCGCAACCCGGGACCGGATCCGACACCGCCGCCCCGGAGTCCGTGCCCGCGACTGATCCCGCGCCCGTCACCCTCGGCACGGCGCTGGCCGTGCCCGTGGTGACCCTGGTGACGGCCCTCTTCCTGCTCGTGGGAGGAATGGCGATCCGCGTGCCGGAGAGCAGCGGCTTCCTGGGCCCGCAGTTCTTCCCGCTGACCGTGGGCGCCCTCCTGGGCGTCACGGCGTGCGTGGCGGGGGCGCGCGCGGTCCTGGCCGTGCGGCGCTCCCCGTCCGCCGGAACCACCGCGACCCCGGCGGCACCGGGTGCCCCGGAGTCCTCCGGGGCATCCGCGCCCCCGGAGTCCACGGGGACCTCCGCGACGCCCGGGGGCTCCGGCTCCCGCGCCGAGGCCGCGGCTTCGACCGCTCCGACCGCGACCGACACGGCCACCGACGACGGCGCGGCCACCGCCAACGGCGCGGCAGCCGACGACGCGAAGAGCGAACACGGCGACTGGCGCACCCTGGGCATCATGGCCGCGACCCTGACCGCCCACGTCCTGCTGCTCCAACCGCTCGGCTGGCTGCTCTCGGGCACCCTGCTCTTCTGGGGCGTCAGCTTCGCCCTGGACCGACGCTCACCCCTGCTGGACCTGTGCGTGGCCGTGGCCCTGGCCGCGATCGTGCAGATCTGCTTCTCCGGCCTGCTGGACGTGTCGCTGCCCAGCGGCCTGCTCGGAAAGGTCCTGTGAACACCGTGGACACCTTCTCCCTCCTCATGTCGGGGTTCGCCGAGGCGCTGACCCCCGTCAACCTGCTGTGGTGCCTCCTCGGCGTGGTCCTGGGCACGGCCGTGGGCGTCCTGCCGGGGCTGGGCTCGTCCATGGCGGTCGCCCTCCTGCTCCCCCTGACCTTCCTGCTGGAGCCGACCGCGGCGTTCATCATGTTCGCGGGCATCTACTACGGCGGGCAGTTCGGCGGCGCGACCACGTCCATCCTGCTCAACACCCCCGGGCAGAGCTCCTCGATCGCCACCGCGTTCGAGGGCCACATCATGGCGCGGCGCGGCAGGGCCTCCCAGGCCCTGGCGGCGGCGGTGATCGGCTCCTTCGTGGGCGGCATCGTGGCCACGACCGTGGTGGCCTTCTTCGCCCAGCGCATGGTGGTCCTGGCGCTCGGGTTCGGACCGGCCGAGTACTTCGCGCTCGCCGTCCTGGCCTTCGTGTGCACCGCCGCCGTCGTGACCTCCTCCCCCCTGCGGGGCATCGCCGCGCTGGGCATCGGCCTGGCGGTCAGCGTGGTCGGCATCGACGACCAGAGCGGCGCGATCCGCCTGACCCTGGGCGTTCCGCAGCTGCTGGACGGGGTCGGCATCGTCGTGATCACGGTCGGGCTGCTGGCCGTGGGCGAGGTCCTGCACACCGGGTTCCGGCCGAGCCGGGCCCCCGCCGGGCAGCTGGTCGCGTCGGGCACGCCGTGGCTGGGGCGGGCGGACCTGCGCCGCTCCTGGAAGCCCTGGCTGCGGGGAACCGCGCTGGGCCTGCCCTTCGGCGTGATCCCCGCGGGCGGTTCGGAGATCCCCACCTTCCTGTCCTTCGGGGCCGAGAAGGCGCTGGCCAGGCGGCGCGGCGACAGCGAGTTCGGCCGGGGCGCGATCGAGGGCGTGGCGGGTCCGGAGGCCGCCAACAACGCGACCACGGCGACCGCGATGGTCCCCCTGCTCGGGCTCGGCCTGCCCACGTCCGCGACGGCCGCCGTGATGCTGGCGGCGTTCCAGCAGTACGGGATGCAGCCGGGCCCCCTGCTCTTCGAGCAGGAGGGCGACCTGGTCTGGGCGCTGCTGGCCAGCATGTTCATCGGCACGTTCCTGCTGCTGGTGATCAACCTGCCCTTCGCGCCGCTGTGGGCGCGTCTCCTGCGCCTGCCCCAGCGCCACCTGTTCGCGGGGCTGATGGTCTTCGCCACGGTGGGCGTGTACTCGGTCAAGGGCTCGGTGTTCGACGTCGTCCTGCTGTTCGCGGTGGGCGCCCTCGGGCTCCTGATGCGCAGGTACGACATTCCCGTGGCGCCGGTCCTCATCGGCGTCATCCTGGGGCCGCTGGCCGAGAGCGAGCTGCGCCGGGCGATGGCCGCGAGCCAGGGCGACGTGTCGATCCTGTTCGACAGCGGCATCGCGGTCGGCATCTACACCATCCTCGTGGCGGTGGTGGCGGTCTTCGCGGTCAAGCGGGTGCGGGACCGGCGCCGGTCCGCGACCCCGGCCGACGAGCGCCGGGTGGACACCGTGTAGAACCAGATGGTCACGTCATCGGATGTCCCCGGGGGACCCCCAGCCTCCGGGGCGCCGTTGCGTCGGGCGGGGAGTACACGGACGAGGGGGAGAGAACGTTGGGAAGAGGCCGCGTCAGGGGGGCGTCGTGGCTCTGGCCGCTGTTACTGAGCGTCATGTTCACCCACACCGCGCTCAATCTCGCCCGTCCCCTGGTCTCGTACCGGACGATCGCCCTGGGCGGTGACGCCGTGGCGGTGGGCCTGGTCACCGCCGCCTACGCGCTGCTGCCCCTGCTGGTGGCGGTCCCGCTGGGGCGGGCGACCGACCGGTCCCGGCGCATGGCGTGGATCGTCGGCCTGGGCGCGGCGGTGCTCGGCGCGGGCTCGCTGCTGCTGGCGTACGGCACGGACCTGTTCGCGATCGCCGCGGCCAGCACGGTGCTGGGCATGGGCCACCTGCTGTGCATGGTCGCGGGTCAGGGGCTCATCGCGCGCCTGGCCGCACCGGGGAACCTGGACCGCGACTTCGGGTGGTTCACCGCGGCGGCCTCCCTGGGCCAGCTCGTGGGCCCCCTGCTGTCGGGTGCGATGCTGGCCGACGCCTCGGGGGACGCGCTGCTGTCGGCGACCTCCTCCGCCCTGCTCGTCGCCGCGGTGACCGGCGGGCTGGGGCTGGTGCCGACCCTGGCCTTCGTCCGGGTGCGCATGCCCGCGCCCTCGCGCGAGAAGGGGTCGGAGAGGACCCCCGCGCGGGAACTGCTGCGCAGGCCGGGCCTGCCCTCGGGGCTGTTCGCCAGCCTCGCGCTGCTCTCGGCCGTGGACATCCTCACCGCCTACCTGCCGCTGGTCGCCGAGAACCGCGGCATCTCGCCGATGGCGGTCGGCGTCCTGCTGAGCCTGCGCGCGGGGTTCTCACTGCTGTCCCGCCTGGTGCTGTCCCGCCTGGTGCGGCGCTGGTCGCGCGAGACGCTGATCGCGGTCAGCGCCGGGGCCGCGGGCCTGTCGATGGCGGCGGTGGCCCTGCCGGTCAGCAACGTGTTCGTGCTGGGGGCGGTGCTGGCCGTCGGGGGGTTCCTGCTGGGTCTGGGCCAGCCGCTGACGATGTCGGCGGTGGCCACGGCAGCCCCGGAGGGCTCGCGCGGGGCCGCCCTGGCGCTGCGGATCTGGGGCAACCGGCTCGGGCAGGTCGGGATCCCGGCCGTGGGCGCGGGGGTCGCGGGCGCGGTGGGCGCGCCCGGGGCGCTGTGGTTCGCGGCGGTGGTGCTCGTGGCGTCGGCGGTCACGGCGGCCAAGCAGATCTGATCCGCCCCGGGGCCTGCCGGGAAGCGTGAGTCAGCAGGTGCACGCGGGGCCTCCCGGCCACGCGAGGCAGACACGCACGAGGCGCCAGACGCACGCGGGGCCCCGGCCACGTGGGACGGCGGAAAGCAGGAGGCACCAGGCGCACGCGTGGCCTCCCGACCATGCGAGACAGACGCGTACGGAAAGCCGGGTGCGCATGAGGCGTGCGAGCCGCATGGGTGGCCCGGGGTGTGCGAGACGGATATGCAGCACAGGCGTCACAAGCGTGTTCGCCCGTCCCGGAACCGGACCCGGGAACCGCCTCGGCGCGAACGCGCAGGTGGCGCACTTCCCCCCTGTTCGAACACCCCCCGGGGGCGTACGATGGGACGTTAGGTGTGTCGGCAGTCGGGTCCACCGGCCCCGGCGTCTCCACGGAACCAGGCAACGTGAACCACCCCGCCCCCTCTCCCGCACAGCGCGTCTACCGTTCCCGGACCACCAGACAGGCCGTCCACGACTGGTGCTGGGACGGGCTCAACGCCCAGGCCCTGCTCACCCCGCTCGCGACCGTCCCCTGTTCCCTGGGCGTCACCCGCGTCTTCACCGCCCCCGGAGGCCCCGGCACCCCGGTCCTCGTGCTCCCCGGGTCGGTCCTGAGCGCGGCCACGCTCCTGGACGCCGTCCGCGTCCTGTCCGAGGACCGCCCCGTCCTGGTCGCCGATCCGCCCGGACAGCCCGGGCTCAGCGACGGCGACCGGCCGCTGGTCGAGCGTCCGGCGTACTACGGCGGCTGGCTGGACGAGGTGCTGCCGCAGATCACCGACCGCCCGGTCCTGGTCCTGGGCCACGGCATCGGCGCGGCCATCGCGCTCTCGGCCACTCCCGGGCCCCTGGTGGCCGGGCTCTGCCTGGTCAACCCCGGCGGCCTGACACCGGCGACCGGCGGCACCGGCCTGGCCGCCGCCCTGGTGCGCTGGAGGTTCCACCCCGACACCCGGTCCAGCTCCGCGCTGCTGCGCGCCATGTGCGGCCCCGGCTCGGCCGAACCCCGGGACACCACCCTGCTGGAGTGGACGACCCTGGTCGGCCGGTCCTGCCGCGCGGTCAACGTGCTGCCGCCCCGGCCGCTGCGCGCGGAGGCCCTCCACCACTGGCGGCGGACCCCGGTCAGCGTCGCCACCGGGTCGCACGACCCCTTCTTCTCCCCGGACCTGCTGTACAGCCCGGCCCTGCTCTTCCTGGACGCCGCCGTCCACACCGTCCAGGGCGCGGGGCACCTCGCGCTGCGCGAACGCCCCGACCTGGTGCGGAACCTGCTGCGGGGGTTGCCCAGCGCCTGAGGCCCCGGGCGCGCGACGCGCCCGGGGCCCGTGTGACCGCGCGGATCAGGCCCCGGTGTCGGGGCCCGGCTCCTCGGGGGCCTTCAGCGGCTTGACCAGCGCCCAGCCGCCCATGAACACGGCGAAGGCCAGCATGCCCAGGCCGGACCACAGGTTCAGGTTCGTTCCGCTCTGCTCGATCTGCTCCGGCGTGGCCGCGAAGCCCATGACCGTCAGCACGACGCCGTAGATGGCGAACAGCAGCGCGATGATCGTGCGGATGTCGAAGACCCGGGAGGCGGTGCGGCCCTTCCTCTTTCCGGGGCTGTCAGCACTCATCGGATGACCTCCTCAGCTTGTCTCAGCACGGTGCACCTCTCGGGGTCGCTCAGGCGAAGATGATGTTCAGGACGATGACGAGCACCAGGGCGATCCCGGCCAGCAGCCCCGGTCGGCGGTACCAGCCGGCGTCCTCACCGGTGGTGGAGGCCTTGCGCGACTCGCGCGGGGTCAGCGAGTGCACCAGGCCCACCAGCTCGGAGTCGGGCTTGGGCCGGGTGAACATGGTGACCACGACGCTGACGAGGATGTCGACCACGAAGGCCGCTCCCGCGCCGACGAAGCTCGCGCCCTGCGCCGACAGGGCCAGCACGCCGGTCTCGGCGAGCAGGAACACGCCCACTGCGGCCAGGGTTCCCGCCGCCAGGCCGCTCCAACCGGCGTGGGGCGTCATCCGCTTCCAGTACATACCGAGGATGAACGTGGCGAACAGCGGCGCGTTGAAGAACGAGAACAGCTGTTGCAGGTAGTCCATCAGGTTGGAGTAGCCCGAGGCGATGAACGCCGTGCCCACGGCGCCGACGGTGGCGCCGACCGTGACCCACCGGCCCATGCCCAGGTAGTAGGAGTCGGGCCGGTTCTTGACGACGTAGGCCTGCCAGATGTCGTACGTGAACACGGTGTTGAACGAGCTGAGGTTGGCGGCCATACCGGCCATGAACGACGCGAGCAGACCGGCCAGGGCCACGCCCAGCAGACCGTTGGGCAGCACGTCGCGCATCAGCAGCAGGATCGCGTCGTTGTAGTCGACGCCGGGGTTCTCACCGGCCTTGAGCTGGACCATCTCCGAGACGCTCACGCCCGCGATCATCCCGGGGATGATGACGATGAACGGGATGAACAGCTTGGGGAAGGCGCCGATGATGGGGGTGCGCATCGCGGCCGACATGCTCTTGGAGGCCATGGCGCGCTGCACCTCGACGAAGTTCGTCGTCCAGTAGCCGAAGGCGAGGACGAAGCCGAGGCCGAAGACGATGCCGAGGATGCTCAGGAAGCTGTCGCCGAAACCGGTCAGCGCGTTGCCCGGCCAGGCGGAGAGCTGTTCGGCGCCCTGCGGGGAGGCGGTGACCTCCTCCACCAGACCCGACCAGCCGCCGACCCGGTTCAGTCCCGCCAGGGTCAGCGGCAGCAGCGCCGCGACGATGACGAAGAACTGGAGCACCTCGTTGTAGATCGCCGCGGAGAGTCCGCCCAGCGCGGTGTAGCTGAGGACGATCGCGGCGGCGACCAGGAGCGACAGCCACAGGGGCCAGCCCAGCAGCGCGTCCACGATGGTCGCCAGCAGGAAGAGGTTGACGCCCGCGATCAGGATCTGGGCGACCGCGAAGCTGACCCCGTTGAGCAGGTGGGCGGCGGTGCCGAAGCGGCGGAGCATGAACTCGGGGACGCTGCGGACCTTGGAGCCGTAGTAGAACGGCATCATGACCAGGCCCAGGAACAGCATCGCCGGGACGGCGCCGATCCAGAAGTAGTGCATGGTCGGCATGCCGTAGTTGGCGCCGTTGGCCGACATGCCGATGATCTCGATGGCGCCGAGGTTGGCCGCGATGAAGGCCAGACCCGTCACCCAGGCGGGCAGGGAGCGCCCCGACAGGAAGAAGTCGAGGCTGTTGGAGACCGAACGCCGGGCGATGAAGCCGATGCCCAGCACGAACGCGAAGTACACCGCGAGCAGGGTGTAGTCGATGGCGTTGGCGTCCAGCCTCAGGGAGTCCTGTGCTAGCACGGTCACGTCGGCTGGTCCTCTCTCGACGCGGCGGCCCCTGCGTGGAAGGCCTGTTCACACCTTCGGACGTGGTGCGCTCGGGTCACCACCGGATCTCGGGCGACGCAGGACGCGGCGTCGCGAACCGGTACCCGTATCTCCACCTCAGGACGGGGTGCGCCCATGTTCTTACTCCGTTCACGCATGTGCACCGTGCACATGAGGACCATTCCCCACATTTTTCCACGGAACCAAACATTAACCATCAAGGTAAGCAACCATCTTGCACAAGCACCGGCGTGTCAAGGGTCTGGCGCCGCTCTGTTCGGGGTGGCACTCGCGGCCCCGCAACGGGTCGCGGGCACCGCGGGGAGCGGCGTCGCGGGAGCCTTCTCCTCGGGCGCCGGGGGGCAGGGGGCGCCTGTGCACCTACCCCGCCGGAACGCGCCTATCGTGTGCTTCCGGGGCCGTTTCTCATGAAATGCCGCCGCCGGAAACACCTCGGCGGCGCCGGGAACGCCGGAGGCGGACAGTGCGCGAAGGAGGGTTGACGCTGCGCGACCACGACCTTACGATGCACGCACGGTGACGGGGCGCACCCGCCACCGCGCACGATGCCCGCCGCCCCCGTCCCACGGCACACGAACCCCGGCGCCGACACGGACTCCTGGTGGACCACCCCCGCACCCGGGCGACCCGAGGGCGGACCGCGACGCGCGGCCCGTTCCGCGCCCGCACGACCCCCCGTTCCGGTATCCGCAGCACGCCGCGCTCCCGCGGCACCCGTTGTTAGCGCTAACAACACATGGGTGACACGCCCTCGCACGGCGACGCGGAACCCGTCTCCCCTGGTGCCGAGGCACTTCTCGGGCCGGGGCTCCCCGGTCCCGGACACTCCACGACCCGGAACCCGGCGTCGCCGCGGCACCCACCCCCCAGAACCGAGCCCGAGGAGGCTCCCCATGACGGAACACCCGCGCACCCTCTCCCGCCGCAGAATGCTGGGCTCCGCCCTGGCCGCGGGAGCGCTGGCCGCGACCACGACCGCCGCCGACGCGGTCGGTGCCCGGCCCGCGGCGGCCGCCGACTACCCCGGACCCGGCCATGTGACCGGCGACGTCCGGGTGCACGACCCGTCCTTCGTCAAGCGGCCCGGGGGCGGCTACCTGGTCGCCCACACCGGCGACGACGTGGCCCTGAAGGCCTCCGCCGACCGGACCGCCTTCCGCGACGTGGGCCCGGCCTTCCCCGGCGGCGCCCCGTGGACCAGCCCCTACACGGGCGGCGCACGCAACCTGTGGGCCCCGCACCTGTCCCACGCCGACGGGCGGTACCGCCTCTACTACTCCGCCTCGACCTTCGGCTCCAACCGGTCCGCGATCTTCCTGGCCACCAGCACCAGCGGGGACTCGGGCACCTGGCGCGACGAGGGCCTGGTCATCGAGTCGTTCCCCTCCGACGACTTCAACGCCATCGACCCCCATCTGGAGGTGGACGGCCAGGGCCGCTGGTGGCTGGCGTTCGGCTCGTTCTGGTCGGGGATCAAGATGGTACGCATCGACCCGGCGACCGGCAAGCGCGGCGACCGCGTCCTGCACTCGATCGCGGGCCGCGGCGGCGACGCCGTCGAGGCGCCGACCCTCTTCCAGCGCGACGGCTGGTACTACCTGTTCGTCTCCTTCGACCTGTGCTGCCGGGGAGCGGACAGCACCTACCGCATCATGGTCGGCCGCTCCACCAGCATCACCGGCCCCTACCGCGACCGCACCGGGAGGGCCATGACCGCGGGCGGCGGCACAGAGGTCCTGTCCGGCCACGGCGGCGTGCACGGCCCCGGCCACCAGGACGTCTTCGCCGACACCGACCACGACATCCTCGCCTACCACTACTACGCCGACGACGGCACGGCGCTGCTGGGCGTCAACTGGCTCGGCTGGGACTCCGCCGGATGGCCGTACGTGCGCTGACACCGGCCCTGGAACGCGGCGAGGGGCCCACCTTCCGGTGGACCCCTCGCTGACCTGCTATTCCTCTGTCGGGACGGCGGGATTTGAACCCACGACCCCTTGACCCCCAGTCAAGTGCGCTGCCAAACTGCGCTACGTCCCGTTCGTCGAGCGGTCGCCTTTTCCGGCCCCGCCGACGCAGAAGACTCTACCGCATCCGCCGGGGCGCTCGCACCGGGAAAAGCCCGCCGGGCCCCGGCCGCGGCGGCGGCACGGGTGGGCAAGATCGGTCAGGCGCCCGGGCGCCTCCGGTGAACATACTGGTTGCCATGACCGAGCCCACCCCAGGCCGGGACCGCCTGCGCGAACTGCTCGACGCGGTCCTGGACGAGGAGAACACCCGCCTCACCGACATGGCGGACCACGCCTTCGCCTCACCGTTCCACTTCACCCGCAGACTGACCCGCGACACCGGGGAGTCACCGGTCGCGCTGCGCCGCCGGGTGCTCCTGGAACGCGCGGCCTGGCAGATCAGTCAGGGCAGCAGCGTGACCGACGCCGCGTTCGCGGCCGGATACGAATCGGTCGAGGGGTTCACGCGCGCCTTCGGACGCGCCTTCGGGCACCCGCCCAGCGCCACCACGTCGGGCAGCGGCACGTGGCTGTCCGCGCCCAACGGCATCCACTTCCACCCGCCGATCCACCTGTGGATCGAGGACAGACCCAAGGAGCGGACCGGCATGGACCTGATCGCCCTCCAGGTCCACCACGACGTGGACGACACCGCCCATCTGATCCGCCTCGCCGGACGGCTGTCCGAGGAGGCCTACCGGCGGGTGCACTCACCCGGGCGGACCGTCCTGGAATGGGACGGGCCGGAGGGGTCCGTGGCCGCCGTGCTCGACCACCTGGTCCGGGCCAAGGAGATGTGGCTCGCCTCGATCGACGGCGCCGACCTGCCCGAACGGGGGGCGGACGGCCCGGAGGCGCTGGCGGAGCGGCACACGCGGGCGGGGGCGCGCTGGATCGCCGCGATCGACGACATCGGGCGGCGGGGCGCCTGGGGCGACCGGCTGATCGACGCCCTGTGCGATCCGCCCGAGAGCTTCGTGCTGGGCAGCGTCGTCGCGCACGTGCTCACCTTCTCCGCCCACCGCAGGCAGCTCGTGCGCCACATGCTGCGCGCGGAGGGCCTGGAGGTGGACCACGGCGACCCCATCGAATGGCTTCAGGACCGACACCACGACGGAGGTACACGATGAGTAAAACGGTTTACAACACCGCGACGAGCCTGGACGGCTTCATCGCCACCGAGGACCACTCCCTGGAGTGGCTGTTCGCCGCCGACGGGGGCGATGCCCTGAACGAGACGGATACCTTCATCCGCGGGGCGGGCGCGATCGTGTCCGGTGCGGGCACCTACGAGTGGATCCTGAAGCACGAGGGCGACAAGCCCTGGCCCTACCAGGTCCCCACCTGGGTGCTCACCCACCGCGACCTGCCCGGGATCGAGGGCGACATCCGCTTCGCCAGCGCCGACACCGACCAGGAACTGCGCGACCTGCACGCCGAGGTGGTCGAGGCGGCCGACGGACGTGACGTGTGGCTGATCGGCGGTGGCGGCGTCGCCGCGGACCTGGCCCGGCTCGGCCTCCTGGACGAGGTGGTCGTGTCGGTCGCGCCGGTCACCCTGGGCGCGGGTTCGCCCCTGCTGGCCGGGCGCGTGGATCTGAGGGTGCTGGACGTGCACCGCGCCGGTGACTTCGCGTGCATGCGCTACGAGGTCGTCCGCCCCTGACCCGGAGGGTTCCGGGGCCCGCCGCCACCGACCGGGCCCCGGACCCCGCGCCCCATCCCCGAACCGCCCGCACACCACCAGCCGAATCCCGGACCCCGCGCCTCATCCGCGGCCCCGGCGTGAGTTCCCCGTGGAAGCGCCTCCGCCGCCCCGGGTCGGGAGGCACGGCTCCGAGCGCCGCCGACGACGAAGTCCCGGCGACGCCCCTCAGCCGCCGTCCAGCTCGCGCAGACGCGCGGCGGCACCGGCGATCTCGTCCTCGGTGAACACCGCGACGCCGTCGTCCGCGAGCAGCCGCGCGGTGACCCCCTCACCGGGGACCCCGCGCCCGCCGAAGGCTCCGTCGTAGACCCGGTGCACCCCGCAGGAGGGGCTCGACTCCTTGAGCACCGCCACCACCACGCCGTGCGCGCGGGCGGTGGCCAACGCCGCCCGGGCCCCGTCCACGAAGTGCCCGGTCACGTCCCGTCCCTCGGGGGTGAGGATGCGCGCGCGGCCCGCGAGCACGTCGGCGGCGGTCGCGCCGGGCTCGATCTCGGCGGGCGGGCGGGGTACCGGGAGGCCGCCCGCGACCTCCGGGCAGTGCACCACCAGGCGGCCCTCCTCACGCCAGCGGGCGACCACGTCGTCCTCGACCGGCTTGGCTCGCCCGTCGTAACGCACCCGGCGTCCCATCAGACACGCGCTGACCAGCACTCTGCGCATGGACCCCCCTCTCGGCCGCCACCACGCTACCGGGACGGCGGGACGGGCAGAGCACGCGCTCCCGTCGGCGGCGCCCCCGCGGCGCTGCGGACATCCTCCCCCGCCGGCGTGCGCCGCGCCCGCCCGTACGGGGGGTCCTGATCCGTACGCGGCGGAAGCGGCGCCGGGTGTCCGGAGGAAGGGCACGCCCGCGGGTCCCGATCCGCACCGGGGAGGAGCCGGCCCCGGGGAGTCCGCGGGAACCGGAACAAGGGGGCCCGCCAGCGTCCCGCGGTGCCGCTATCCGGCCCCGCCGGGCGGGGTCCCCCCGTCGTCCTGGACGTGCTGTCGCAGCACGTCCATCAGGACCGAGGAACCCTGGAGGTTCTCCATGAGCCGGTCGACCGTCATGAGGGCGATCCCCTGCTGGGGGTCGCCGAGGACCAGCAGCTTGTCGCCGGGGGAGATGCCCAGGTCGCGGCGGGCCTTGGCCGGGATCGCGATCTGGCCGCGTTCGCTGACCGTCACCGCGCCGTAGAAGCCCCGGCCGCCGGGTCCGTAGGAGGCGCCGTCCTGGTCCGCAGTCACCCCGCCACCGCCTTCCCGTACGTGTTCCGCACAGCGTACCAAGCGGGCCGTGTCCGCCTGCGGTCACGATCACAGGGCGCACGATATACATGATTTACATGTAATAGCATGTACTCCACCCCCCGCCGAGGAGGATCCGTGACCGCTCCCGCGCCCCGTGCGCTCGCCCCGGACCTGGCCAGGGGCGCCATGCTGCTGGCCATCGCCTGCGCCCACGCCCCGCTGTTCGTCCTGGCCGTCGACCACGGCCCCGCCCTGGCCAACGGCGCCGCGCTCGTCCTCCACGAGCTGTTCGTAGGCAACCACGCACGCCCGATGTTCGCCTTCCTGTTCGGTTACGCCCTGGCGCAGACGCTGGACCGGCGGGTCGCACGCGGAGCCGACCCGGTCGGCGTCCGCGCCCTGCTGCGCCGCAGGGGCTGGTGGCTGCTGGCCTTCGGCCTGGCCCACACGCTGCTGGTCCCCCTCGACATCCTCGCCGCCTACGGCGTCGCCTCCCTGCTGCTCGTGGGCCTGTTGCGGGCGCGCTCGACGACCCTGCTGTGGGTCGCGGGCCTGGCCCTGGTCCCCGGCACCGCGCTCTCGGCGATCCCCCTGGGACTGGCCCTGTCCCAGGGCGTCTCCACCTTCGACATCGGCTCCGTGGCCCCGCCCCCCGGGTCCGACCCCGGCGCGCTCTACCTGGAGCGCCTCCCCGGCGCACCCTTCGCCCTGGCCGTCGGAACGGTCCTGGTCGCACCCGGGGTGGTCGCGGGCATGTGGGCGGCGCGGCACCGCCTCCTGGAGGAACCCGAGCGCAACCGCGCCTTCCTGACGCGCGTCGTCATGCTCACCACGGCGGTCTCCGTCGCCGGGGCCCTGCCCTCGGTCCTGGTCCAGACGGGCGCGTGGAGCGCCCCCTCGGCCGCCGCGCAGTGGGGCACGGCCCTCCTCCAGCCCCTGACGGGCTACTTCGGCGGCGTCGGGATGGCCGGGATCGTCGCGCTGGCCGCGATCCGGGCGGCCCGCACCCGCGGCGTCCTGACCAGCGCCGTCCAGGCTCTGGGCCAGCGCTCCCTGAGCTTCTACCTGCTCCAGAGCGTGGTCTTCCTCGCGGTCTTCTCACCGGTGGGCCTGGGGTGGCAGGACCGGCTGGGGCTGGCTGGAGCCTTCGGGGTGGCCGCCGCGACCTGGCTGGCGTCGCTGGCCGCCGCCGAGCTGATGCGGCGCGCCGGCTACCGCGGTCCGGCGGAGAACCTGCTGCGCCGCCTCTCCCGCCGGGCCGCGCCCCGGGCCCCGCGGGAGGTCCCCTCCTCGGCCTGAGCACACGCCGGGGCTCCGCCTCGGACCCGGTGCACCCCGCAGCAGGGACTCGACTCCTGGCCGCCAACACGCTACCGGGACGGCGACACGGACAGAGCACGCGCTCTCGTCACCCAGGGTGATTAAGTGGGTACACCAGGACCGCTGGGCAGCGAGGGGGAGACGTGAACGAGCCGCAGCCGCAGGGGCGGACGGCCCTGACCACGGACCGCAGGGCGACGCGCAAGGCCGTGGTGGCCGCGGCGATCGGCAACGCGACCGAGTGGTACGACTTCGGCGTCTACAGCTACCTGGCCGTCACGATCGGCCTGGTGTTCTACCCGGCGCAGACCCAGGGCACGCAGCTCATCGCCACCTTCACCACCTTCGCCGCCGCCTTCCTGGTGCGGCCCCTGGGCGGGCTGTTCTTCGGCCCCCTCGGCGACAGGATCGGCCGCAAGCGCGTCCTGGCCTTCACGATGCTGCTCATGGCGGTGAGCACGTTCTCGATCGGGCTCATCCCCTCGGCCGCGAGCATCGGCTTCGCCGCGCCCGTGCTGCTGCTGGTCGCGCGGATGCTCCAGGGCTTCTCCACCGGCGGCGAGTACGGCGGCGCCACGACCTTCATCGCCGAGTACGCGCCCGACCGGCGGCGCGGCTTCCTGGCCTCCTGGCTGGAGTTCGGCACGGTCAGCGGCTACGTCGGCGGCGCCACCGTCGTCACGGTGATGACCCTCCTGCTCGGTTCGGACACCATGCAGGACTGGGGGTGGCGCGTTCCCTTCCTGATCGCGCTGCCGCTGGGCGCCGTCGGCCTGTACCTGCGGGTGAAGCTGGAGGACACCCCGGTCTTCGAGCAGAACACCGGGGGCTACGCCAAGGACTCCCACGGCGGGCACCGCGAGGGTCAGCTGCGGGCGACGGTCGTGGACCAGTGGCGCCACATCCTGCTGTGCGTGGGCCTGGTGATGGTCTTCAACGTCAACAACTACGTCCTGACCGCGTACATGCCCACCTACCTGGAGGCCGAGCTGGGGTACGGCCCCACCACGGCCCTGGTGCTGACGCTGGCGGCGATGGTGCTGATGCTGTTCGCGGTGACCGGGTTCGGGCACCTGAGCGACCGTGTGGGGCGCAGGCCCGTGCTGCTCTCGGGCAGCCTGTTCTCGATCGTGCTGGCCCTGCCCGCGTTCTGGCTGCTGCAACAGGGCGGTCTGTGGACGGTCGCCCTGGGCATGGTGGTGCTGGCGGTGACCCTGGTGCACTTCTCCGGCGGCGCGCCCGCGGCGCTCCCGGCCTTCTTCCCCACCAGCGTGCGCTACGGCGCGCTGGCCATCAGCTTCAACGTGTCGGTGGCGCTGTTCGGCGGCACCACCCCGCTGGTCGCCGAGGCGCTGGTGCAGGCCACCGGAAACCTCTACGCACCGGCGTGGCTGGTGATGGTCGCGGGTGTGGTGGGGCTGGTGGTGGTGTGGCGGATGAAGGAGAGCGCGAACCGCCCGCTGCCCGGCGCCCCCGCGATCCCCGTT
This sequence comes from Nocardiopsis sp. CNS-639, assembly GCF_000381685.1. Classification (NCBI taxonomy): domain Bacteria; kingdom Bacillati; phylum Actinomycetota; class Actinomycetes; order Streptosporangiales; family Nocardiopsidaceae; genus Nocardiopsis; species Nocardiopsis sp. CNS-639. The sequence goes on along the minus strand of NZ_KB906868.1, from coordinate 75,190 downwards.
CCCGGGGAGGAGGGGGGCCGACCGCCCCGCGCCCGCAAGGGGGGAACGACGGGGAGCCACCCGCCGCAGGGCAACGTCCGCCGCCTGCGCGGGGAGGCCTGACCCGCTCGGGGGGGTGATGTCCGCGCGCGGGGCGGCCACGGCACCGTGTGCCCGGAAGGGAGTCCCTGGCCGGGCTGCGCGGGGCCGTCCCCGGCAGCGGGGGCACCTTCGGAGACGTCCTCCAGCCCCGCGGCATGAGCCCCGAACTGGCCCGGGAGGTCGACCGAACCCATGACGAGGAGATGAGCGCGGCCGTCCTGGCGCTCTACCGTTCGGCGTGGCCCAACCTCCACGCCGACTGGGGCCGGGACTTCGACGGCCCCGCCAAGGCGCCCGGACTCCTGCTCGCCCCGACCGGGGACCCGATGGCACACCCCGAGCAGGACCGGGAGGTGGCCCTGCGCCTGGGCGCCCGGTTCCAGGAGCTGGGCGGGCTCACCCACTACTGGATGCTCCAGGACCCCGAGCGGGGCGCCCGCGTACTGCGCGACTTCTGGGCCTCCCCCGACGCCTGAGCGCCCGGAGCGCGAGGGCCCACGCGCGCGGCGCGACCGGGCAGGGCGCCGCGCGCCCCGGCCCGAGGACACGGCGAAGGGGGCTCCCCGGGCGGGGAGCCCCCTTCCTCGTGCCGTGGTCGGGCTGGCGGAGCCGGTGGGCCGGGACGCGTCCGGAGGACACCGCCCCTCACGCAGCGGGGCGCGCGCCCGCCGGACACGCCCTACCGGCGGCGGTGCTTGCGGTCCGGACGCACGCTGCCCTTGGAGGCGCGGCCCTGGGCCCCGCCGCCCTTCTTCTCGCGGATGCGCATGCTGATGTGCACCGGGGAGCCCTCGAAGCCGAAGTCCTCCCGCAGGCGCCGCTCGATGAAGCGGCGGTAGTTGTCCTCCAGGAACCCGGTGGTGAACAGGACGAAGTGCGGCGGACGCGAGCCCGCCTGCGTCGCGAACAGGATCTTGGGCTGCTTGCCGCCGCGCACCGGCGGCGGAGTGGCCGCCACCAGCTCCTTGAGCCAGTTGTTGAGCTGCCCGGTCGGGATGCGCTGGTTCCACCCGCTCAGGCTGGTCTCGATCGCCGGGACCAGCTTCTCCATGTGGCGCCCGGTCTTGGCCGAGACGTTCACGCGCGGCGCCCAGGAGACCCGCGCCAGCTGGCGGTCGATCTCCTTCTCCAGGTAGGTCCGGCGCTCCTCGTCCAGGATGTCCCACTTGTTGAAGGCCAGGACCAGGCCGCGACCCGCCTCCACGACCTGCTCGACGACCCGGATGTCCTGCTCGGCGAGGGGCTCGCTGACGTCCATGAGCACCACGGCGACCTCGGCCCGCTCCAGGGCGGTACCGGTGCGCATGGTGGCGTAGTAGTCGGCTCCCTGGAGGGCCCGGAACCGGCGGCGGATACCGGCGGTGTCGATGAACTTCCAGATCTTCCCGCCCAGCTCGATCAGCTCGTCCACCGCGTCGCGGGTCGTGCCCGCCACAGCGTCGACGACCACCCGGTCCTCACCCGCGAGGCGGTTGAGCAGGCTGGACTTGCCCACGTTGGGGCGGCCCAGCAGCGCGATGCGCGGCGGGCCGTCCTCGCCCTCGTCCTCCTCGCCCAGGGGCTGCTCGGGGAACTCGGCCACGAGTGCGTCCAGCAGGTCGCCGGTGCCGCGGCCGTGCAGGGCGCTGATGGGGAAGGGCTGGCCCACGCCCAGCTGCCACAGGTCGAGGGCGTCGGCCTCCTGCATGCTGCCGTCGACCTTGTTGGCGGCCAGCACCACGGGGCGCTTGGTCGAGCGCAGGACGCGGGTGACGGCGGCGTCGGCGTCGGTGACGCCCACCGTGGCGTCGACCACGAACAGGATGACGTCCGCGGTCTGCGCGGCGTACTCGGCCTGGCGGGCGACCATGGCGGCCAGGCCGCTGACGCTGGTCTCCCAGCCGCCGGTGTCGACCAGGGTGAACCTGGTGTTCTGCCACTCGGCGTCGTAGGCGACCCGGTCGCGGGTCACGCCCGGCACGTCCTCCACTACGGCCTCACGGCGGCCGATGATGCGGTTGACCAGGCTGGACTTGCCCACGTTGGGGCGTCCGACCACGGCCACCACGGGGAGGGTGGCGGGCTCTTGGGCGTCCGTCCCCCCGTGGACGACGTCGGAGATGTCGAAGTCACTCATGTACTGCTCCCGGTTCTGGGTCCCCGCGCGCCCAGGATGCGTGCCGCGGGGATGCGAAGGGCCGACCCGCCCCGGTGTCCCGGGTCGCGCGGATCGACGCGGGCGCCGACGGCGCCCGTGTACTGGCCACGGGGAGGAACCCCCGCGGATGTCGTTGTGTTCCCCCGAAAGGGACTGTCGGGACGAATGTGTCCGGTGTTACGGCCGCGGGGTGCACCGCCCGCCCGTCGCGGCGGCGTCCGGAGGCACGGGACGCCCGTCCGCTGGAACGCGGCGGCGCCCGACCCCGCGGGTCAGTGGTCGCGGGCCTCGTCGGCCAGCTTGACCACCAGGGCGACGACCTCGTCCAGGGTCAGCCCGCTGGTGTCGAGTTCGGTGGCGTCCTCGGTCTGGCGCAGGGGCGAGTGCGCCCGGCTGGAGTCCAGCGCGTCGCGCCGGGCCAGGTCGGCCTGGGTGGCGGCGACGTCGGCGCTGCGGACCTCCTTGCTGCGGCGCTGGGCGCGGGCCTCGGGGCTGGCGGTCAGGAAGAGCTTGACCGGGGCGTCGGGGGCGACGACGGTCGTGATGTCGCGTCCCTCGACCACGATGCCCGCGCTCTCGGCCCTGGCGGCGGCGATGATCTCGCGCTGGGTGCGCACGAGGCGCTCGCGCGCCGCGGGCACGGCCGAGACCGCGCTGACGTTGGTGGTGACCTCCCTGCCGCGGATCTCGGCGGCCACGTCGCGGCCGTCCACCGCCACGGAGGGCGCGTCGGGGTCGGTGCCCATGGTGATGACGGGGGTGTCGACGAGGGCGGTCACGGCGTCGGCGTCGTTGACGTTCACACCCTGGGAGAGCATCCACCAGGTCAGCGCGCGGTACATCGCGCCGGTGTCGAGGTACCGCAGCTCCCGCGCCCTGGCCACACCCCGGGAGGTGCTCGACTTGCCCGACCCGGAGGGACCGTCGATCGCGATGACGATGCCCTCGGTGCTGTCCTGCGCGCTCACTGCCGTTGACTCCCGCTTGCGTTCACTGTTGCCGACGCCCAACCCTACCCGTGGCCCGTGTGTACTTGGCGCTCGGTCGCGTGCAGTCGTGCGCAGTGCGCGGGGAGCTCAGAGGCCCGGGTGCACCGACCAGCCGTCGGCGGCCAGCGCACGCGCGAGCGTGTCCACCGCCTCGGGCAGCACGTGCAGCTGCGCCACGCCCAGCGGCAGGCCGGGCGTGTGCTCGATGCGCACGTCCTCGATGTTGACCCCGGCCTCCGCCGCCGCGGCGAACAGGCGGCCCAGCGCACCGGGTTCGTCGGGGATGACCACCGGCATGACCGTGTAGTCGGGCAGCCGTACCGTGCCGTGCTTGCCGGGGATGCGGCCGTGGCCCGTCCTGCCGCGCTCCAGCAGGTCGTGCACCGGAGCGAGGACGCGGTCCGACGCCTCCTTCGGCCCCGGCCGGTCCGCCAGCGCGCGCAGGGCGTCGGCGGTCGCCGCGAGGTCGGCGGCCACCGCGTGCAGGACCTCCGCGACCGGGGCGGCGTTGTGCGTGAGGATCTCGGACCACATGGCGGGGTCGCCGCCCGCCACCCGGGTGACGTCGCGCACGCCCTGCCCCGCCAGGGTCAGGGCGGCGTCGTCGCCCGAGAGCAGCCGGGCCGCCACCGCCGAGGAGGCCACGTGGGGCGCGTGCGAGACCAGCGCCACCGCCCGGTCGTGCGCCGCCGCGTCCAGCACCAGCGGGTCCGCGCCGCACATGCGGGCGACCTCGGCGACGACGGCGACGGCCTGCGCGTCGGCCTTGCCGGTGGGGCACAGCGCCCACGAACGGCCCAGGAACAGGTCGGCGCGCGCGGCGCCGGGGCCCTGCTTCTCCCTGCCGCCCATGGGGTGCCCGGCCACGAACGTGGCCATGTCGCAGCCCAGCCGCTCGGCCTCGGCCAGCACACTCGCCTTCACGCTGGCCACGTCGGTGTAGACGTGGGCCAGTCCCCGGTCCTGGGCCCGGCGCAGCACGGAGGGGATGACGGCGGGCGGCGCGGCGATGACCGCGAGGTCGGCCGGGGCCGAGGTCGGGTCGTCGGACTCCTCCAGGGGGTGTCCCGCGCCCAGGTCGCAGGCCAGGCGCAGGGAGGCGGCGTCGGGGTCGGAGAGGGCGACGTCCACGCCGCGCGAGCGCAGGGCGAGCGCCACCGACGTGCCGATGAGCCCCGTGCCGACCACCGTGACCCGGCGCACCGGGAGCCGCTGCTCCCCGTCCCCCCGCGCACCGCTGCTGTCGCTCACTGTTCCCCCGCCTCCGACGTGTTCCCGTTACCTCCCAAGCCTACGACCTGCCCGGAGGCCGGTGGATGCCGTCACTGGGCGATGTCCAGCCGCAGGGCCTGGGCCCCGCGCAGGTAGACGTGCTGGAGCTCGGAGCGCGGCCGGTCGGTCTCCACGTGCGCCATGAGGCGCACCACGCGCGGCAAGGCGTGGGGGACGGCGATCTCGGTCGCGCACATCAGCGGGACGTCGGAGAAGCCGAGCTTGCGCGCGGCCAGCGCGGGGAACTCGCTGTTCAGGTCGGGGGTGGCGGTGAACAGCACGCTGATCACGTCGTCGGTCCCCAGTGAGTTGCGCCGCATCACCTCCGAGACCAGTTCGGCCGTGGCCTCCAGCACCTGCTCGCGTTCGTCCGCGTCGACCTGCACCGCACCGCGGATGGCCCGTACCGCCACGTTCGATCCCGCCTCGTCCTCGTTCAGCGTGCCGTGCCCGGGAAAAGGGAACGGCGGTCGCCGCCCGGTGTCCGGGCAGGCGACCGCCGTCAACTGTATCTACAGGCCCGCGGCCTCGTAGAGTTCGCTCACCTCACGCGAGGTGAGGGCCCGCATCGTGCCCAGTTTGAGGGCGTTCAGGTCGATCGGGCCGACCTGGGTACGGGCGAGGTCGGCGACCGGGTGGCCGACGGCCTCCATCAGGCGGCGCACGATGTGCTTGCGGCCCTCGTGCAGCCGGATCTCGACGAGCGCCTTGGGCGGCTCGTTGTCGACCACGCGGAAGGAGTCCACCTCGACCGGGCCGTCCTCCAGCTCCACGCCCTTCTGCACCTCGCGCACGACACGGTGCGGGACCGGGCCGGGCACCTTGGCGATGTAGGTCTTGACGACCTTGTAGCGCGGGTGGGTGAGCCGGTTGGCCAGCTCGCCGTCGTTGGTCAGCAGGATGAGGCCCTCGGTCTCGGTGTCGAGCCGGCCGACGTGGAAGATCCGCTCCTCGGTCTGACCGGTGTAGTCGGCCAGGGTGGGGCGGCCCTCGGGGTCCCACATGGTGCTGACGACGCCGCGCGGCTTGTTGAGCGCGAAGTACAGCTTGTCCGGGGCGGTGACCACGCGCATGCCGTCGACGCGGATCTCGGAGGACTCGGGGTCGACCCGGGCGCCGAACCTGCGCACGACCTGGCCGTCCACGCTGACGCGTCCGGCCGCGATCATCTCCTCGCTGGCCCGGCGGCTGGCGACCCCGGCCGCGGCGAGCGCCTTCTGGAGGCGGATGCCGTTCTCGACGTCGGTGTAGGTGTCGCGCGCCTCGTCGGCGTGGTCCTCGTCCTTGGGGTCGTAGTCGGCGCGCAGGGCGCTGAGCCGCTCGCGGGCCGCCTTGGAGAGCTGGTTCTCGCTCGTGACGCGCTTGGCGCCGGAGCGGTCGCCGCCGGGACGGCCGTCGCGGTCCTCACGGTCCTCGCGGTCGCGGAAGTCGCGTCCGCCACCGGGGCCACGGCTGTCACGCCCGCCGCGGTTGTCGCGGTCACCGAAGGAGCGGCGGTCGTCGCGACCGCCTCCGAAGGAGCGGCCCTCGCCGCGCTGGCCGTCACGGCCACCGCGGAAGTCGCGCCCACCCCGGCTGTCCCGGTCACCCCGGACGCCACCGCGGTCGCGGTCACGGTCATCACGACCGCCACCCGGGCCGCGTCCGCCACGGTCGTAGGAGCGTCCGCCCGGGCCACGGTTGTCGCGGTCACGGAAGTCACGGCCGCCGCGCTCGTCCCGGCCGCCCGAGAACGAACGCCGGTCCCCACCGTCGCGGCTGTCACGCCCGCCACGGTTGTCACGGTCCTGGAAGCGACCGCCCGAGCCGCGGTTGCCGCGGTCGCCGAAGGAACGGCGGTCGTCCCGCTGGCCGTCACGGCCGCCGCGGTCGTCGAAGGAGCGGCGGTTGTCGCGGTCACCGCGGAAGCCACCACGGTCACGGTCATCACGACCGCCCCGAAAGTCACGGCCACCGCGGTCGTCCCGACCGCCCGAGAACGAACGCCGGTCCCCACCGTCGCGGAAGTCGCGGCCGCCACCGGAACCACGGTTGTCACGCCCGCCACGGTTGTCGCGGTCGCCGAAGGAACGGCGGTCGTCCCGCTGACCGTCACGGCCACCACGGAAGTCGCGCCCGCCACGGCTGTCCCGGTCACCGCGGAAGCCACCGCGGTCGCGGTCGTCCCGGCCGCCACCCGGGCCACGGTCACCGCGGAAGCCACCACGGTCACGGTCATCACGACCGCCCCGGAAGTCACGTCCGCCACGGTCGTCCCGACCGCCGGAGAAGGAACGGCGGCCGTCACGGTCGCCGCCGAAGGAGCGGCCCTCACCGCGCTGGCCGTCGCGGCCGCCGCGGAAGTCACGTCCGCCGCGATCGTCCCGGTCACCCCGGAACCCGCCGCGGGGACGGTCGTCCCGGCGGTCCCGGCTGTCGCCGCGGCCCTGTCCGCCGCGCTTGTCGTAGTCGCCGCGCTCACCGCGCGGGGCGTCGTCCCGCGCACCGCGGGAACTGTTGTTAGGTGTGCTCACCGGTGTCGTCTAGACCTTCGATGTCGTCGGGGAGGAACGGCGCCAGATCAGGCAGCTCGTCGAGGCCTCGCAGGCCCAACCGTTCCAGGAAATAGGAGGTGGTCCGATACAGCAGCGCACCGGACTCGGAGTCGTGTCCGGCCTCTTCGATCAGGCCCCTCAGTACGAGGGTACGCATAACCCCGTCGCAGTTGACACCGCGCACGGCGGAGACCCTGCCCCGGGAGACCGGCTGTCGGTAGGCCACCACCGCCATCGTCTCCAGCGCGGCCTGGGTGAGCCGCACCTCCTGCCCCTCCCGGAGGAAGTGCTCGACGACGTCGGCGCATTCGGGCCGCGTGTACACACGCCACCCCTCGGCCACCGCTCTCAGGTCGAAACCCCGGCCCTGCTCGGTGTATTCCCGCGACAGCGACTCCAGCACCCCGACGACCACCGTGACGGGCACGTCCATGGCCCGCGCCAGGTCGTACTCCGACACCGGCTGGTCCACGACCATCAGCACGGCCTCCAGGTCGCGGCGCAGGGTGGCCGGGGCGCCCTGCGCGCCCACCTCGGTCCCGTCCCCTGCGGCCTCTCCGCCGACCGCCTCCCGGGCCGCCGCGTCCCCCGCTGCCGGGTCCTCCGTTGTCGGGTTCCCCACCGTGTCCCGGACGCTCATCCGCGCTCCTCCGTCTCCCCCGGCCCGCTCCCGCCGCCGGTGTCCCCGGCGCCGTCGGCCTCGTCGTACTCGCTCTCCAGCTCGACCTCGCCCTCGCCGCCGGTCCAGGAGACGATCAGCTCCCCCAGCGGTTCGGGCTGGTCGAAGCCCACGTTGGCGGCCCGGTACAGCTCCAGCAGGGCGAGGAAGCGGGCGATGACCTCGAAGGTACCGGTGCAGGCGGCCGTGAGCTGGGCGAAGGTCAACCGTCCGTGCTCGCGCAGCTCCGCGACCATCAGCTCGCCCTGTTCCTTCACCGAGGTCTTGGCCTGGTGGATGTGGGTGACCGGGACGCTGGGCGGCTCCTTGGGCGTGAAGACCATCCCCGCCAGGGCGGCGAACTCCTGGGGGCCCAGCTTGAACAGCACGTCCGGCCGCAGCCCCGCGAAGCGCTCCTCCAGCGGGACGGCGCGCGCGTAGCGGCGCCCCTGCGAGGCCAGCCGCGCCCGCATGAAGGAGGCGACCTCCTTGTAGGCGCGGTACTGGAGCAGCCGGGCGAACAGCAGGTCGCGGGCCTCCAGCAGGGCCAGGTCGGCCTCGTCCTCGACGTCGCCGCGCGGCAGCAGGCGCGCCGCCTTCAGGTCCAGCAGGGTCGCCGCGACCAGCAGGAAGTTGCTGGCCTGGTCCAGGTCCCAGTCGTCGCCGTGCGCCCGGATGTGCGCGATGAACTCGTCGGTGACCTTGGACAGCGACACCTCGGTGATGTCCAGCTTGTGCTTGGCGATCAGCCCGAGGAGCAGGTCGAAGGGCCCCTCGAAGTTGTCGAGGTGCACCTGGAAGGCGTTGTCGTCCACCTCCGCGACGGTGTCCGCCGACGTTCCCTCAGCCCCCATGGCACCGGCCCCGCGTCGTCTTCCTCATGGGACAAGGGTGTCACCGGCCAGAACCCGCCGGTGACACCCGTGGCACCTCCGTCATCGAACCGGCACCCCCTCCGGTACCGGTGCGCGTGCCCTCAGTCCTCGGTCAGCCTGCGTACCAGCATGCTGGCCGGTCCGTGCTCCTCGAAGTCCGCCAGCAGCACGGCGACGGCCTCGCGGACGAGGCGGCCCCTGTCGGCGGACAGCCCGTGCTCGGCGCGCAGCGAGAGCCGGGTCTGTTCCAGTGCCAGCAGTTCGGGCCCGGAGATGTAGACGGTGATCTTCTCGTCGTGGCGTTGGCGCCCGCTCGGTTTGGGCGCGCGCGCCGCCTTCACGGCGGACGTGCCCCTGTTGGTGCCGTTGGAGCGCGACGGAGCCTCGCCCCTGCTGCCCTTGCTGCCCTGCTCCGGTGCCTTGTGCTGGCGTTCGGTCTCTTCCGGCACCTCCTCGGTGCCGCTGGGACGGAAGAACAGTTCGTCCGCCCCGGGTAGGGTCACACGCCGTGACCGCTGAGAGGCCACCTCGCCAGCACCTCCTTGGCCAGCTCCCGGTAGGCGTTGGCCCCGGCCGAGGACGAGTCGAACCTGGTGATGGGCTCGCCCGCCACGGTGGCGTCGGGGAAGCGCACGGTGCGGTTGATGACCGTGCCGTAGACCTTGTCCCCGAAGCCGTCGATGATCGTGGACAGCACCTCGCGCGCGTGCAGCGTGCGCGGGTCGTACATGGTGCCCAGGAAGCCGTCGATGACCAGGTCCTCGTTGAGCCGCTCCTGGACCTTCTGGATGGTGTCCATCAGCAGTGCCACACCGCGCAGCGCGAAGAACTCGCACTCCAGCGGCACGATGACGCCGTCCGCGGCGGTGAGCGCGTTGACGGTGAGCAGGCCCAGCGAGGGCTGGCAGTCGATCAGGACCACGTCGTAGTCGTTGATGACCGGTCTCAGCGCGCGGCCGAGCATCTGCTCGCGCGCCACCTCGCCGACCAGCTGCACCTCCGCGGCCGACAGGTCGATGTTGCTCGGGATCAGGTCCAGGCCGTCGATGTCGGTCTTGAGCAGGACGTCCTCGACCGTCACGTCCCGCTGCATGAGCAGGTTGTAGACGGTCAGGTCCAGTTCGCGCGGATCGAGGCGGCCCAGGCCGACGGAGAGCGCGCCCTGCGGGTCGAAGTCGACCAGCAGCACCCGTCTTCCGTACTCGGCGATGGCGGCGCCGAGGTTGATCGTCGTGGTGGTCTTGCCGACCCCACCCTTCTGGTTACAGAGTGCTACAATCCGTGCCGGGCCGTGTTCATCTACGGGCCCGGGCTCCGGATAGGCTCGCTCGGGTCTTGAGGTGTGCAGGTTAGCCCCCGTGTTGCGTGTCGTCCCCCACGGGTTGGTCACCGGGTCGGCGAGCTCCCCCTCGCCGACAGGTGCGGTGTTCGCAGCCTCGTTGTCCCAGTTCACAACCCTTGACCTCCCCTACGGATCGGCCACGGCTAGGGATGCCGCGCGCCCCTGTCCCTGGCCGCCGTCGGAAACTCAATATGTCGACAGCAACGTACCTCCGCGCGGCGACTCTAGAACGCCGACACGACGCACTTCAACAAAACGTACGGGTAGAATCCCACGCCTGCGCCCCTGGGGGAAATCGGAGCCTCCAACCGGGTTGTTCCGCTTCGCACCGCGCGCGGACCCCCGTGGTGGCCTCCCCGCTCAGCGCCGTGCCCGGGGATGGCTCGACGCGTACACCTCGCGCAGGTGCTCGACCGTCACCAGCGTGTAGATCTGCGTGGTGGTGACCGAACTGTGTCCCAACAGCTCCTGGACGACCCGGATGTCGGCTCCGCCGTCGAGCAGGTGGGTGGCGAAGGAGTGGCGCAGGGTGTGCGGTGAGACGCCCTCGACCCCGGCGCGCTCGGCCACGGCCGCCAGGATCCCCCAGCCGCCCTGCCGGGTGAGCCTGCCCCCGCGCGCGTTGAGGAACAGCGCCGGACCGCCCCGGCCGGAGGCGGCCAGACCCGGCCGGGCCCGCACCAGGTAGCCCGAGAGCGCGCGGCGGGCGTGGGAGCCCAGCGGCACCACGCGCTCCCTGCCGCCCTTGCCGCGGAAGCGCACCAGGCCCACGGCGTCGTCGCCCTCCACCGCGTCGGCGACGTCGTCCACGTCCAGCCCCACCGCCTCGGAGACGCGCGCGCCCGTGCCGTAGAGCACCTCCAGCAGCGCCCGGTCGCGCAGGGCCAGCAGCCCGGCGCGGTCGCCGGAGGCCGGGGCCCCGACCGGTCCGGCGGCGTCCAGGAGGCGCTCCACCGACGCCAGCGGCACCGCCTTGGGCAGGCGCATCGGCGGCGCGGGCGGGGAGATCTCGGCGGCCGGGTCGACATTCGTCCAGCCCTCGCGGGCCGCGAACCGGTGCAGGCCGCGCACGGCGGCCAGGACCCGTCCGGCCGAGGCGGCGCCGAGCGGCGGGTGGTCGGCGTCGCCCTCGCGCAGGGCCCGCAGGAAGTCGCCCACCTGGGCGGGGCCCACCCGCTCGGGCGACAGGACCCCGTGCCCGGCCAGGTAGGCGCGGTAGCGCCGCAGGTCGCGCCGGTAGGCCGCGAGGGTGTTGTCGGCCAGGGCGCGCTCCGCGCTGAGGTGGTCCAGGAAGGCGGCGCACACCCGCGCCAGCGGGTCCTGCTCCTCTCCCGCCCGGTCGGCCACGGGTCAGTCCTCCGCGGGCTCGCGCAGGGAGGCGAACCCGTCCGCGGCGGCGGCCTGGGCGGCCAGGACGCCGATGACGGTGGCGCCGTTGTGCAGCCTGCCCGCCATGACCAGGGCGACCGCCTCCTCCAGGGGCACCCACTCGGCGACCAGGTCGGCCTCCTCGTGCTCGCGTTCGAAGCCGATCTCCTCGGGCGGCACCACCGACAGGTCCCGGGCCAGGTACACGTGGATGCGCTCGTCGGAGAACCCGGGCGAGGGGAAGAACTCGGCCAGCTCGTGCCAGAGCCCGGCGCGCAGCCCCGCCTCCTCGACGAGTTCGCGCTGGGCGGTGCGCAGCGGCCCCTCGCCCTCCTCGTCTATGAGACCGGCGGGCAGCTCCCACAGGGTGTGCCGGGTGGCGTGGCGGTACTGGCGCTGGAGCAGCACCCGGCCGTCGGCGTCCAGGGCCAGGGCCGCGGCGGCGCCGGGGTGCTCCATGTAGTCGCGGGCGGCCACGGTCGTGCCCCCGCCGTCGCTGCCGACCATGCGCACCCAGTCCGTACGCATGCCGCACTTGGCGCTGCGGAAGCGTTCCTCGGACCGCTCCACCGGCCACGACTCGGGGGCGTCCGCGACCTTCGCGTCCGCCCCCGTGGGAAGGGCCGGGTGGGTGTCACTGGGCATGGATTCTCGCCTCTCAGGCCTCGTGCCCCGCCCGGCCCCTCGGATCAGGAGTTGTGGTACTCCAGGGCCGCCGAGACCAGTCCGCGGAAGAGCGGGTTGGCCTTGGTCGGGCGGGAACGCAGCTCCGGGTGCGCCTGCGTCGCGACGAAGAACGGGTGGGCGTCCCGGGGCAGTTCGACGTACTCCACCAGCTTGCCATCCGGGGAGAGCCCGGAGAACACCAGACCCGCCTCCTCCAGCTTCGGGCGGTAGGCGTTGTTGACCTCGAAGCGGTGGCGGTGCCGCTCGGAGGCCTCGGCGCTGCCTTCGTAGAGCTCACGCACCACGGTGCCCTCGCCCAGCGCGGCCGGGTACATGCCCAGGCGCATGGTGCCGCCCATGTCGCGCTCCCCGGCGACGACGTCGGTCTGGTCGGCCATGGTGGCGATGACCGGGTCGGCGGCCTTGTCGTCGAACTCGGTGCTGTTGGCGCCCTCCAGCCCGAGCACGTGGCGGGCGTACTCGATGACGACGGCCTGCAGGCCCAGGCAGATGCCCAGCAGCGGCACACCGTTCTCACGGGCGTAGCGGATGGCGCCGATCTTGCCCTCGATGCCGCGCACGCCGAAGCCGCCGGGGATGAGGATGCCGTCCGCGCCGTCCAGCTCGGAGGCGGCACCGGAGGGGCTGGCGCAGTTGTCGCTGGCCACCCAGCGGATGTTGACGCGGGTGTCGGTGGCGAAACCGCCCGCGCGCAGCGCCTCGCTGACCGACAGGTAGGCGTCGGGCAGGTCGATGTACTTGCCGACCAGGGCGATGGTGACCTCGTGGTCGGGCTGGTGCACGCGGCGCAGCAGCTCGTCCCACTCGGTCCAGTCCACGTCCCGGAAGGGCATGCCCAGGCGGCGCACGACGTAGGCGTCCAGGCCCTCGCGGTGCAGGACCTTGGGGATGTCGTAGATCGAGGGGGCGTCGGGGGTGGAGACCACCCCGGCCTCGTCCACGTCGCACATGAGGCTGATCTTGGACTTCAGGCTCTGCGTGATGGGGCGGTCCGAGCGGCACACGATGGCGTCGGGCTGGATGCCGATGCTGCGCAGGGCGGCCACGGAGTGCTGGGTGGGCTTGGTCTTCATCTCGCCGGACGGGCCGAGGAAGGGGATGAGGGACACGTGCAGGAAGAAGCAGTTGTCCCGGCCGATCTCGTGGCGGATCTGGCGGACCGCCTCCAGGAAGGGCTGCGACTCGATGTCGCCGACCGTGCCGCCGATCTCGGTGATGACGATGTCGACGTCGGGGGCGTCCATCGCGTAGATGCGCGCCTTGATCTCGTTGGTGATGTGCGGGATGACCTGCACGGTGTCGCCGAGGTAGGCGCCCTGGCGCTCCTTGGCGATGACGCTGGAGTAGATCTGGCCGGTGGTGACGTTGGCCGTGGCGGACAGCTCGGTGTCCAGGAAGCGCTCGTAGTGGCCGACGTCCAGGTCGGTCTCGGCCCCGTCGTCGGTGACGAAGACCTCGCCGTGCTGGAAGGGGTTCATCGTCCCCGGGTCGACGTTGAGGTAGGGGTCGAGCTTTTGCATGGTGACCCGCAGGCCGCGCGACTTCAGGAGTCGTCCCAGGCTGGAAGCGGTCAGGCCTTTACCGAGACTGGAGGCGACGCCGCCGGTAACGAAAAGGTGCTTGGTACTCGCGGCGGATGCCAAAGTGGTGCTCCCGTGGGTTGAGTGGCTACGGCGGGCTCGGATCGGGCTGAGCGGCCGTGCGGCGGTCCGGTTGCGGGCGGTTGGCTTCGTCGCTCCGGCCGCCGGACTCCACGGGGCACCAGGATAACAGGCACCCCGGATGTCCACACCCGGGGACACCGCCGTACACCCCCGGGTTCCCTCCCGTCACCAGCGTGATCGCCTTGCCCACAGCGGTTCGGGGAGCGCGGCGGCGCGCGGAAACCGTTCGTGCGCCCCGAGGTCCGGGTCCTTGGACTGCGAGGGCCGGGCGACGAACACCACACCGGCGCCTCAGGCCGGGAACGCCCCGGCGCGGCCCAGGTAGGCGGGCGGCTGCTTGCCCAGGCGCTCGCCCATCCACCCGCCCAGGGCGGCGGCCCCGGAGAGGCTGATCCCGGTGTGCAGGCCGCTGCGGTGCAGCGCGTACAGCAGGTCCTCGGTGGCGATGTTGCCGGTGGCGGCGGGGGCGAACGGGCAACCGCCGAATCCGCCCAGGCTGGAGTCGAGCACCCGCACTCCCGCGTCCACGGCCGCGAGCGCGTTCGCGTAACCGGTGTTGCGGGTGTTGTGGAAGTGACAGCGCAGCGCGCGTCCGCCCGCGACCTCGCCGACGGCGGCCACGAGTGCGGTCACCTGGCGGGGCACGCCCACGCCGATCGTGTCGGCCAGGGCGATCTCCACCGCACCGGTGTCGGCGATGCGCCGGACCACCTCCACCACGCGCTCGGGCGCCACCTCGCCGTCGAAGGGGCAGCCGAACGCGGTGGAGACGGTCACGCTCAGCGGAATGCCCGTGCCCTCCAGCGCGGCGTCGATGTCGGCCAGGGTGCCGAGCATCTCCTCGACGGTGCACCCCTGGTTACGGACGCAGAACCCGTCGGTGGCGGGCACCGCGACGTTGACCTCGGACACCCGCGCGGCCACCGCGCGGTCCAGGCCGCGCCGGTTGAGGACCAGCCCGATGTGGGAGACCCCCGGCGCGCGCGTGACGCCCGCCATGACCTCCTCGGCCCCGGCCATCTGGGGGACGCGCCTGGGGTTGACGAAGCTGACCGCCTCGATCCGGCGCACCCCGGCGGCCACCGCGCGGTCGATCAGCTCGATGCGGTCCTCGACCGGGAGGGTCCTCTCCTCGTTCTGGAGGCCGTCGCGCGGCCCCACCTCGACGATCTCGACGTGCTCCGCGCCCTCGGGCCCGCTGTCGCTGGCAGCCATCGTCCGTCCCCTTCCACGCGCCGTCGCGTCAGCGCACAGGGTAGTGGAGCACCCGTCGGCGGGCCCGCACCGGGCCGCGCCCCCGTCGTCCACAGGCACCGGAACGCCGCTGGCGCGGGACGGGGGGAGCGCGGTCTACTGGATACCGGGGGGCCACCCCGGCCCTCCGGCTTCGCGCTGCCCGGATCAGCGCAGGGCGAGCGCGGGGCGGACCTCCCAGGTCGTCCACACCGGGCGGTACCCCATGCGGTGCCAGAACGGCCCCGACAGCGGGTTCATCGCCGCGTAGTTGAGCACCGAGACGCCCACTCCGTGGCTGTCCAGCGCCTGGTGCGCCTGGCCCACCAGCGCCGTGCCGATCCCGCTGCCGCGCTCCGCGGCGGTCACCACGCCGTAGCCGATGTGCGCGATCGGGCGCGCGTTGACCAGCGACTTGGCCCAGCGCGAACGCTCGGGCGGGGAGACCCACAGCAGGCCCACCGCGCGACCGCGCCGCTCGGCCAGCCAGATCCAGGACCGGGAGCGGTTCAGCGCCCGGGCCGCCACCTCACGGGTCTGCTCGGCGGTGTCGGGCTGCAGGAACACCCCGCCGAAGTGCTGCTCGTAGCGGTGCTCCTCCATCAGCAGACCGACCACCTGGGTCAGATCGCTGCGGTCGGCCAGCCGGATGGTCACGTCGCGCGGCGGCAGCGACGGGGGCACGCCGCGGCGGCGCTGGCGGGCGGCCAGCACGGTGTAGGGCTGTAGACCGTGGCGCTGGAGCGGGATGATGCCGCACACGTCGCGGGCTGGCCAGCTCACCAGGGCCGCCGACTCCGAGCCGGTGCCGGTCGGCAGGTCCTCCAGCTGGTCGCGCCAGCTGGTCAGCAGCGAGTCCAGGGCGCGGCCGGGGTCGGGGCCGCCCACGATGGGGGTGAGCCAGTGCTGGTCGGGCACGCCCCATATCCGGCCGACCTCGCCGGGCTGGTACCAGGTGTAGTGCATGGTGCCGGCGGCGACGGCACGGCCGTCCTCGTCGCTGACGGTCAGGAGGGGATAGGAGCCCGGAGCGAAGTTGACCGGTTCGGGCAACAGCGAATCCACGGCCGCCCAGCGCTGGGCGGCCGAACTCACCAACGGGTCCAGGCCGACGTCGCCCCCGGGCGACTCATCATGCCGCACCCGTGCGACATAACCGCTCATCCACCCCTCCCCTAGCGGGTCCTCACGTCGAACGCGCGCCCTCGGAACGGCTCCGGCAGGGCGCGTGCGCCGCCCCCGGGCCGTCGTGCCGCCCCGGCGGGACAGGCCATACCGCGGGCGGAACGAAACGACCGTACCGCCTCAGAACCGATCAGGAGGACGAAACAGCCAACTGCAACCAAGAATTCACTGCGCGTCGCCGCGCCCGCTCGGCCCCGGCGTCCCGCGCCGCTTCCCCGCGCGCGCACGGACGCGCACCACCGTAACGGATCGAAGGTCACTCTCGGGTGCCGGGGCGGTCAACGCCCCGACACGGATCCCCCGGCGCGGGCCTCCCGGCGCGCGGCGCCCGCGGGATCCGCGGGCCTCCCGGCGCGCGGCGCCCGCGGGATCACCGCTGCGCGGCGCCGCCCTCGGCCACGGTGGTGTTGCGCCCGTGGTTGATCACCTCGGGCTCGCCGGAGGCGAAGGAGATCCTGTTGTCCACGCCGACCAGCACGATCTTGTCCGCCGAGCCCACGTCGACGGTGGACCCGCGACCGGTGGCGCGCACCAGCCCGCAGTCTCCGTGCAGCACGACGACGGCGTCGTCCGCGGTGACGACGACCTCGCGCTCCCCGCAGTCCTCGCTCACCTCGGCGCCGTCGTCGACGACGATGAGCACGTCCTCGGTGCTGACGTTGTGCTTGGGCATGTCGGGCTCGCCCCCGTCGGAGGCGCCCTCGGTGCCCGGGGCGCCGTTGGGCGGCTCGACGTCCTCGTGCCCGAAGGCCAGACCACAGCCGGGAAGAAGGCCGGTGATCAGCAGGCCGCCACCCGCGGCCACGAGAAGCCGAACTCTCATGTTCTCCCCCACAACCGGATAACCGGCAATTGCGACATACGGCTTGCGCGAAGCCAAGAGTATGTCACGCGGAGGTAACTGTGCGACCTCGCCGTTCTCAAAAAGTTTCTGTTTCGAGATGTGGGTGCCGCCCCGATCCCGGTGTTCCCAGAGCTGGAAACGTTAATCCACAGGCACTCGCGTCACTTCACCCCGGCCGCGTCCATGCCGCGGAGCTCACGTTTGAGTTCGCCGATCTCGTCGCGCAACCGGGCCGCCAGCTCGAACTGGAGGTCGGTGGCCGCCTGGTGCATCTGCTCGCTCAGCTGCTCGATGAGCCCGGCCAGCTCCGCGCGCGGCATGGCGGACACGTCCGCCGAACGCTCGCCCAGC
Organism: Nocardiopsis sp. CNS-639; assembly: GCF_000381685.1. Lineage (NCBI taxonomy): Bacteria > Bacillati > Actinomycetota > Actinomycetes > Streptosporangiales > Nocardiopsidaceae > Nocardiopsis > Nocardiopsis sp. CNS-639. The sequence goes on along the minus strand of NZ_KB906868.1, from coordinate 57,970 downwards.
GCGGGCACCGGCGCCCGGCCGCCCCTGCCCCCCGAGCTGCGGTACCCGGTGGCCATAAGCTCCTCGGTGTCCACGTCCTCGCGGTTGAGCGTGTCCAGGATGTCGGCGATCTGCTTGCGCAGCGGCGTGGGGTCGATCCCGTGCTCGGCGTTGTAGGCCAACTGCTTGTCCCGGCGCCGGTTGGTCTCGTCGATGGCCGCCCGCATGGAGTCGGTGACGTTGTCGGCGTACATGTGCACCTGGCCCGCGACGTTGCGCGCCGCGCGCCCGATCGTCTGGATCAGCGAGGTCTCCGAGCGCAGGAAGCCCTCCTTGTCCGCGTCCAGGATCGCCACCAGCGACACCTCGGGCAGGTCCAGGCCCTCGCGCAGCAGGTTGATGCCCACCAGCACGTCGAACTCGCCCACCCGCAGCTCGCGCAGCAGCTCCACGCGGCGCAGCGTGTCCACCTCGCTGTGCAGGTAGCGCACCCGGATGCCGAGTTCGGTGAAGTAGTCGGTGAGGTCCTCGGACATCTTCTTGGTGAGCGTGGTGACCAGCACCCGCTCGTCGCGTTCGGCGCGCACCCGGATCTCGTGGACCAGGTCGTCGATCTGCCCGTCGGTCGGCTTGACCAGCACCTCGGGGTCCACCAGCCCAGTGGGGCGGATGACCTGCTCGACCACCTCCCCGCCGCCCTGGCGCAGCTCGTAGCGGCCCGGCGTCGCCGACAGGTAGACGCTCTGCCCGATGCGCTCGGTGAACTCCTCCCACTTCAGCGGCCGGTTGTCCAGCGCCGAGGGGAGCCGGAACCCGTGCTCGACCAGGGTGCGCTTGCGCGCGGCGTCGCCCTCGTACATCGCGCCGATCTGCGGGACGGTCACGTGGGACTCGTCCAGCACCAGCAGGAAGTCCTCGGGGAAGTAGTCCAGGAGCGTGTTGGGCGGGCTGCCCGGCTCACGGCCGTCGAAGTGCCGGGAGTAGTTCTCGATGCCCGAGCAGGTGCCCAGCTGGCGCATCATCTCCAGGTCGTGGGTGGTGCGCATGCGCAGGCGCTGCGCCTCCAGCAGCTTGCCCTGGGCCTCCAGTTCGGCCAGCCGCTCGCCCAGTTCCGCCTCGATGGTGGCGATCGCCCGCTCGGTGCGCTCCTCGCCGGCCACGTAGTGCGAGGCGGGGAAGATGAACATCTCCCGGCTCTCGCCCAGCACCTCGCCGGTGAGCGGGTGCAGGGTCAGCAGGCGCTCGACCTCGTCACCGAACATCTCGATGCGGATCGCCAGCTCCTCGTAGACCGGGATGATCTCGATGGTGTCGCCCCGCACCCGGAACGTGCCCCGCGTGAACGCGGTGTCGTTGCGGGAGTACTGCATCTCCACCAGGCGGCGCAGCAGGTCGTCGCGGTCGACCTCCATGCCCACCGCCAGCTGCGCCATCCGGTCCACGTACTCCTGCGGGGTGCCCAGACCGTAGATGCACGAGACCGAGGCGACCACGATCGTGTCCCGGCGCGTGAGCAGCGAGTTGGTGGCCGAGTGGCGCAGCCGCTCGACCTCGTCGTTGATGGAGGAGTCCTTCTCGATGAAGGTGTCGCTCTGCGGGACGTAGGCCTCGGGCTGGTAGTAGTCGTAGTACGACACGAAGTACTCGACGGCGTTGTTGGGCAGCATCTGGCGCAGCTCGTTGGCGAACTGCGCCGCCAGGGTCTTGTTGGGCTGCATCACCAGGGTGGGCCGCTGGAGCTGCTCCACCGTCCACGCCACGGTCGCCGTCTTGCCGGTACCGGTCGCGCCGAGCAGCACCGTGTGCGGCTCCCCGTCCCGCACCCTCCTGCTGATCTCGGCGATCGCGCCCGGCTGGTCCCCCGCCGGGGTCATCTCCGAGATCACCTCGAAGGGCGCCTCGCTGCGTTTGATGTCGCTGACCGGTCGCACGTCGCCTCTTCTCCCGTCGAAGGCGGGCCGCCCCCGCTGCCCGCGTGTCCCTCACCCCTAACGCTACAGAGCCCCTAGGACATCCCTTCCCGGCCGAGGGCGCGGAGTTACCATCGAGACCAGCGCTCTGCGTCCGAAGCGAGGTGGCAGCCGTGTCACACCCCTCCAGACCGACCTTCGACCCGGGCCTCCCCCCACGCGCGGTCGCACGTATGAAGGCCCACCCCGAGAAACTGCTCCCGGCCGCGGCCCGGCCGCGACGCGGGCCCACCTGGCGCCAGGGCGCCGCGATCACGGCCGCGGGGTGCACCTCCCTGGCCGCCGTCGCACTGCTCTCCCCGGCCGCGGTAGCCGTCCTGGTGGCGCTGCTCTGTCTGGGGACGACCGCGGCCGTCCTCGGACTGGCCTCGCTCAGGGGCTCCTTCACCGACGACTGGGCCGACCTGGTCATGCACGCCTTCTGGGCCCTGCCCGCCTCCACCGTGGGCGTCCTGGGCGCCCGGATGCTGCTCGACCAGGCGTTCGGGCCGGTCGGCGCCACCGTCCCCGGCGATCCCGCGACCGCCGCCCTCTACCTGACCGCCGCCGCGGGCGGCGCCGGGGCCATCCTGCGGCCCGGCATGGTCGCCCGTCTGGCCTCGGAGTACGCCGACCGGTACGTGCTGCCCCAGGACTTCGGTCGCACCCACGGCTACGCCTCCCGCACCGAGGAGCCCGAGGCCCACCTGTTCGCCGCGCTCCAGCAGGCCACCGACCGGGTGGAGGAGGGCGTGCGGGTGCTCGGCGACTCCTTCGACGCCGCCCAGACCCTGCCGCTGCTGCGCGAGGAGGAGTGGAAGCTGGCCCAGGAACTGCTGCGGCTGCGCTCCCTGCGCAGGGAACTGCTGGTGCGCAGGCGCGAGGCCGTGTCCGAACAGGTCACCCGGGCCCTGCAACCGCAGGAGGAGGCGGTGGCCCGCGCCACCGAGGCGCTCGACGAACGGGTCGGGGTGCTGACCGGTTACGGCGACCGGGTGCACGCGGCGGTGACCGCGCACCGCGAGTGGGAGCAGTGCCAGGAGATCGCCGACCGCGCCGGGGACTACGCCGACCTGGCGCTGTTCTCCGCGCAGGAGCGGGTGCGTCCCCAGGAGATCGACGACAGCCTCCTCAGCGTGGAGGCCGCGCACTCGGTCCGCGAGGAGCTGGTGCGCGAGGCCGTGTCCGCCGGGTCCTCCCTGTCCGAGGTCCTGCACCGCGACCGCGGACGGGAGTGACGGGCGATGCGGCGCCAGGCCGACGGGACCGCGTCGAAGGCGGCCCCGGGCCGATCCGCCGACGCGCGGGCCGGGCTGCGCGGGGACCCGCCGGGCGGGCCGTGGAGGTGGTCGGGGGTGGACGCCGCCGGTCCTCCGGCGGGGTCGGGGAGGGCGCGTTACCGGGCGCGTTCGAGGAGTTCGCGCCAGAGTTGGGCCACCCGCTCCGTCAGCTCCTCGCGGGTGCCGGAGTTGTCCACCACCAGGTCGGCGGCGGCCAGGCGGGTGTCCCGGTCGGCCTGCGCGCGGATGCGGGCCTCCACCTGCTCGCGCGGCATGCCGCGGTTGGCCGTGACCCGCTCCACCCGCACCGCGTCGGGGGCGTCCACCACGACCACCAGGTCGTAGAGCGGCCCCAGGCCGTTCTCCACCAGCAGCGGGACGTCGTAGACCACCACCTCCACGCCGGAGGCCACGGCCTCCTCCATGAGCTGGGCGCTGCGCTCGCCCACCAGGGGGTGCACGATGGCGTTGAGCCTGGTCAGGCTGGCCTCGTCGGCGAAGACGATCTCCCCGAGCCGGGGCCGGTCCAGCCGCCCGTCAGGGGTGAGCACCCGATCGCCGAACTCGGCGACGACGGCCTCCAGGCCCGGCGTGCCGGGTTCGACGACCTCCCGGGCGATGGCGTCGGCGTCGACCACGGTGGCGCCGTAGGCGGCCAGTTCGGCCGCGACCGCGCTCTTGCCCGAGCCGATCCCGCCGGTGAGTCCCACTTTGAGCATGTGGGAAACCCTAGACGGCCGCCCGCGTCCGCGTCATGGCGCCCCCGCCTACCGCGCGGCCCGGGCGGCGCCGTCCGCGCGCGCTCCGGCCGGGGTGAGCTCCTTGCGCATGTGCACCATGACCAGGTGCTCGGCGACGCGCTCGCGGGAGGTCTCGGCGTACCCCAGGCCGCGGTAGAGCCGCTGTTGGCCGGTGTCCTGGGCCCCCGCGGACAGGGTGAGCGCGGCCAGGTCGGGGTGGCGCTCTCGCAGGCGGCCCTCCAGGTCGGCGAGCAGCGCCCGCGCGATCCCCCGACGGCGCAGGTCGGGCACGACCGCCAGGCGGGAGACCACCGCGCTGGTGCCCATCACCCGCGCCCGCACCGAGCCGACCAGGCGGGTTCCGGCGACCGCCTTGAGCATGAGGGTGTCCTCCTGCCCCAGAAGTCTCTCCACCCTCTCCAGGCTCTCGGTGAGGGCCAGCACGAACGGGTCGCCGAAGGCCTGGGCCTCGTCCACGAACGCCGCGCGCTGGAGGGTGAAGACCTCGCCCGCGTCGGCGGGGGCGGCCGGGTGGATGTCGAACACGTCTCCTCCTGAGGGACCCCTCCGTCGGGGGGCACGCCACGAGCCTAGCCCCCGGCCCCGTCAGCGCCGCGAAACCCGGCCGGGGCCGGGCACGGCGAAGGGCCGCCCCCTCCGGAGAGGGGACGGCCCGAACAGCTTCTCAGCGTGTCCTCGGAGGCTGTTTAGGCCTCGCCACCCGCGAGCTTCTCGCGCAGGGCGGCCAGGGCCTCGTCGGAGGCCAGGGCGCCACTGGAGGATTCCGAGCCGGACGAGCTGCTGCTCTGTCCGCCACCGGTGTAGTCGTCCTCCTCCGCCGGGGCAGGAGCGTTGGCGGCGTCGGCCTCGGCCGCGCGCGCCTCCTCGACCTGCTTGCGGTGCGCCTCGAACCGGGCCTGGGCCTCGGCGTAGCTGCGCTCCCACTCGTCGCGCTGGGCCTCGAAGCCCTCGAGCCACTCGCCGCTGTCCGCGTCGAAGCCCTCGGGGTACTTGTAGTTGCCCTGCTCGTCGTACTCCGCGGCCATGCCGTAGAGGGTGGGGTCGAAGTCCACCTGGTCCGGCGAGACGCTCTCGTTGGCCTGCTTCAGCGAGAGGCTGATGCGGCGGCGGTCGAGGTCGATGTCGATGATCTTGACGAAGATCTCGGTGCCGACCTGGACGACCTGCTCGGGCACCTCGACGTGGCGCTCGGCCAGCTCGGAGATGTGGACCAGGCCCTCGATGCCCTCCTCGACGCGCACGAACGCACCGAACGGAACCAGCTTGGTGACCTTGCCGGGAACGACCTGGCCGATCTGGTGGGTCCGGGCGAACTGCTGCCACGGGTCTTCCTGGGTCGCCTTGAGCGACAGGGAGACGCGCTCGCGCTCCATGTCCACGTCGAGAACCTCGACGGTGACCTCCTGGCCGACCTCGACGACCTCGCTCGGGTGGTCGATGTGCTTCCAGGACAGCTCGGAGACGTGCACCAGACCGTCGACGCCGCCCAGGTCCACGAACGCACCGAAGTTGACGATCGAGGAGACCACACCCTTGCGGATCTGGCCCTTCTGGAGGGTGTTGAGGAAGGTCTGGCGGACCTCGGACTGGGTCTGCTCCAGCCAGGCGCGGCGGGACAGGACCACGTTGTTGCGGTTCTTGTCCAGCTCGATGATCTTCGCCTCGAGCTCGCGGCCGACGTAGGGCTGCAGGTCGCGCACACGGCGCATCTCGACCAGGGAGGCGGGCAGGAAGCCGCGCAGACCGATGTCGAGGATGAGGCCGCCCTTGACGACCTCGATGACGGTGCCGGTGACGACGCCGTCCTCCTCCTTGATCTTCTCGATCGTGCCCCAGGCGCGCTCGTACTGGGCGCGCTTCTTGGACAGGATCAGGCGGCCTTCCTTGTCCTCCTTCTGGAGGACGAGGGCCTCGACCTGGTCACCGACGGCAACGACCTCGCCGGGGTCGACGTCGTGCTTGATCGAGAGTTCCCGTGAGGGAATCACACCCTCGGTCTTGTAGCCGATGTCGAGCAAGACCTCGTCTCGATCGACCTTCACGATGGTGCCCTCGACAATGTCACCGTCGTTGAAGTACTTGATGGTCTCGTCGATCGCCGCGAGGAAGGCTTCCTCGGACCCGATGTCGTTGACCGCTACCTGGGGTGTCGAGGTGGCCTCGGTGCTGCTCGTCATGTGTGGGTGGACTCCGGATACGGACAGATTCAGAAAGATGGTCACATCGCGGGTTCGAACCCGTCGATCCGTCGTCCGAGGAGCGGAGCCGAGGCGGCGATGAACCGCCTGGACACCAATCGCCAGGTGCAGGGTGTCGACCGGAGCGGCGCGGTCGCGCCGACCCTCACCGGAGACAGCGGACGCACGCAGGAACCCACAACGCTCCCGCCAGAATATGAGACAAGGGCGTCCTGGTCAATCGGAACCCAGGGCAGCCAACCCGGCGTAGGTCGCAATGGCGGCAATTTACCCGAGCATGGCGGTCAAGATCAACTGGGGGGTAGTCCCACGTCCGAACGGGGGTTTCGTCCCCGTGGGACGTCCGCGCCGGCGGCCGGGGGCACCGGAGCGAACCCCGGAGGAAAAAGTGCGAAGGGCCGGTTACGGTCAGTCCGTGGGAGGTTTGGAGCGTGACCGTTTGATGGCGCTCCGTTGCTTCTTGGCGTCCAGGCGGCGCTGCTTGGCCCTGCGGCTCGGACGGGTCGCGCGGCGCTCGCGGGCGGGCGGCGCGATCGCCTCCTCCAGCAGGGCGGCCATCCGCTCCCGGGCCTCAGCCCGGTTGCGCGCCTGCGAGCGGTGGGTCTGCACCGTGACCGTGAGCACGTCCCCGACCAGGCGTCCCCGGAGCCGCTCCAGCGCGCGCTGGCGCCGCGTGCCGCCGAGGCCGGGGCAGGCCGCCACGTCCAACGACAGCGACACCCGGGTGTCGGAGGTGTTGACGTGCTGGCCGCCGGGCCCCGAGGAGCGTGAGAAGCGCCACGTGAGGGCGTCGGCGGGGACGGTGACCGGACCCGCGCTCAGCCCCTCGTCGGCCGTGCTCCGTGTCGTCACCGTCCCCCACCCCTTCGTCGTGCGCGGGCCGCGCGCGGCCCCTGTTCAGTGCGCGGCGTCGTGCCAGTTCTGGCCGCTGCCGACCGAGACGGCCAGCGGCACACGCAGATCATAGGCGGAGCTCATCTCGCGCGCCACGATGTTTTCGACCTCCGCGCGCTCGCCGGGCGCGACCTCCACCACGAGTTCGTCGTGCACCTGGAGCAGGACCCGCGAGGTGAGCCCGCCCTCGGTGAGGGCCGCGTCCACCCGGAGCATGGCCACCTTGATGATGTCGGCGGCCGACCCCTGGATCGGCGCGTTGAGCGCCATCCGCTCGGCCATCTCCCGGCGCTGGCGGTTGTCGCTGGTCAGGTCGGGCAGGTAGCGGCGCCGCCCCAGGATGGTCTCGGTGTAGCCGACCCGGCGGGCCTCCTCGACCACGGCGTTGAGGTAGTCGCGCACCCCGCCGAACTCGGCGAAGTAGTCCTCCATGAGGCGCTTGGACTCCTCCGGCGTGATCCCCAGCTGCTGGGACAGGCCGTAGGCGCTCAGCCCGTAGGCCAGGCCGTAGCTCATGGCCTTGATCCTGGACCGCGCCTCGCCGTCCACCTGCTCGACCTCGACGTCGAAGATCTGCGCGGCCATCTGCGCGTGGAAGTCGTAGCCGCTGTTGAAGGCGTCGATCAGCGCCTGCTCGCCCGACAGGTGCGCCATGATGCGCAGCTCGATCTGGCTGTAGTCGGCGGTGAGCAGCTCCTCGTAGCCCTCCCCCACGACGAACGCGCGGCGGATGCGCCGCCCCACGTCGGTGCGCACGGGGATGTTCTGGAGGTTGGGGTCGGTGGAGCTCAGGCGCCCGGTCGCCGCCACCGTCTGGTTGAAGGTGGTGTGGATGCGGCCGTCGTCGGCGACGGTCTTGATCAGCCCCTCGACCGTGGTGCGCAGCTTGGTCTGGTCGCGGTGGTGGAGCAGGACCGCGGGCAGCTCGTTGTCGGTCTGGGAGGCCAGCCACGCCAGCGCGTCGGCGTCGGTGGTGTAGCCCGTCTTGATCTTCTTGGTCCTGGGCAGGCCCAGGTCCTCGAACAGCACCTGCTGGAGCTGCTTGGGCGAGCCGAGGTTGAACTCGCGGCCCACGATCTCGTGCGCGCGCTCCACCGCGACCCGGCCCGCCGCGGCGAACTCGCCCTGGAGCTCCTCCAGGTAGGGGCGGTCGGCGGCGATCCCCGCGCGTTCCAGGCGCGCCAGCACGTCCACCAGCGGCAGCTCGACCTCGTGCAGCAGGTGGGTGCCGCCGCGTTTGTCGAGTTCGGCGGCGAGCACCCCGGCCAGGTCGCGGGTGGCGCTGGCGCGCACGGCCAGCAGGTGCTGGCGGCCCGAACCCTCCCCCTCCTCACCGCCCAGGTCCAGGGTGAGCTGGTCGCCGGAGGAGTCCTCCTCCAGCTCCCGGCCCAGGTACTTGCGGCACAGGTCGGCCAGGTCGAAGCGGCGCTGTCCCGGCTGGACCAGGTAGGCGGCCAGGGCGGTGTCGCTGACCACCCCGCCCAGCTCCCACCCGTGCGCGCCCAGGGCCAGCAGGGCGCCCTTGTACTCGTGCACGGCCTTGGGGCGGCGGGGGTCGGCCAGGAAGTCCGCCAGCGCCTCGGTGTCGGCGGGGTCCAGGGCGGTGGGGTCGACGAACACGGCGTCGCCGGAGGGCACGCTGATCGCCAGCGCGTCCACCCGGCCGGTGCCCTGTCCCCAGGCGCCGTCCAGGGCCAGTCCGGCGGGGGCGGTGGGAGTGAGGGTGTCGGAGGCCGCGTCGTCGGGGGCGGCGTGCGCGGCCAGCCAGGGGGCCAGCTCGCCGGTCCCGGCCACGGTCAGTTCGACGCGGAAGCCCTCGACCGCCTCGGTCCCCGCCTCCCCGGAGCCGTCCTCGGGCAGGCGGACGACGGCGTAGAGGCGCTCGCGCAGGTTGGAGGCGAACTCCAGGTTGTCGAAGAGCGCGTCGATCCCGGTGCGGTCGGCCTCGCCCAGGGCCAGGGCGGTGACCTCCGCGTCCAGCTCCACGTCCGTGGCCAGCCGGTTGAGCCGCTGGTTGCGCAGGACGTCGTCCAGGTGGTCGCGGAAGCTCTGCCCCGCCTTGCCGGTGAGCTCGTCGGCGTGGGCGACCAGCTCGTCCAGGGACCCGTACTTGGTGATCCACTTGGCGGCGGTCTTGGGACCCACGCCCGGCACGCCGGGCAGGTTGTCGGCCTTCTCCCCCACCAGTGCGGCCAGGTCGCGGTAGCGCTCGGGGGTGACCCCGTACTTGTCCTCGACCGCTGCGGGGTCCATCCGCCGCAGGTCCGACAGGCTCTTGCCCGGGTACAGGACCGTGCAGGAGTCGGTGACCAGCTGGAAGGCGTCGCGGTCGCCGGAGGCGATGAGCACCTCCATCCCGGCCTCGCCGCCCTGGTGGGCCAGGGTCGCGATGACGTCGTCGGCCTCGAACCCGGGGGCGGACAGGTTGGCGACGCCGATCAGCCGCATCAGGTCCTGGGTGAGCGGCACCTGGGAGGGGAACTCCGGCGGGGTGTCGGAGCGGCCGTCCTTGTACTCGGCGTACTCCTCGTGCCGGAAGGTGGGGCCGGACAGGTCCCAGGCCACCGCGACGTGGGTGGGCTCCTCGTCGCGCAGCAGCTTGACCAGCATCGACGCGAAGCCGTACACGGCGTTGGTCGACTGCCCGGTACTCGTGCCGAACTTGTCCACCGGGAGCGCGAAGAACGCGCGGAAGGCCATCGAGTGGCCGTCCAGGAGGAGGAGCCGGGGGCGCCTGCCGCCGTCGCCGCTCCGGGTTGTCTGGTCGGGGGTCTCTCGCTTGGTCACCACAGGTGAATCCTAGGATGCGACGGAGACACTTCGCGGCCATACCGCGAGGGCAGTGACACGACGGCGTGGACTCCGCCCCCGGTCCGGCGCGGCCCGGGCCCGGCCGCGGCGGGGTTCCGAGGAGGCGGAGGGCAGATGACGACGGACTCCGAGGCGATGAGGCGGATGCTCGACACGGGCGCGCTCGCGGGCGGTCTGGGCGAGCGCATGGGCATCGAGGTGACGGAGGCGTCCGCCGAGCGCGTGGTGGGCCGGATGCCGGTGGAGGGCAACGTCCAGCCGTTCGGGCTGCTGCACGGCGGGGCGTCGTGCGTGCTGGCCGAGACCCTGGGGTCGATCGGCGCCACGGCCCACGCCTCCCGTTTCGGCAAGGTCGCGGTCGGCGTCGAGATCAACGCCACGCACCACCGCTCGGCCACCGAGGGGCACGTGACCGGTGTGGCCACGCCCGTGCACCTGGGCCGGACGCTGGCCACGTGGGACATCACCATCACCGACGACGGGGGTCGGAAGGTGTGCACCTCCCGGCTCACGTGCATGTTGCGCGAGCTGCCGGGGGCGTAGCGGGTCCGGCCTCCGGGGAGCCCTCCGGCGCGTCCGCCGGGCGCGTCCGCGGTCGCGTCCCGGAGCCGCTGACGGCGGTTCCGGGGCGGGCGCTGCGGGCGGGCCCCTCCGGGGCGGTCGTCCCTTCTGCTCCGCGTATAGCGGTCAAGGGTTTTCTCGTTTTAGGGAAGGACCGCTTCACATCCGCGTGTAGTCCGCCTGTAACTTTCCTCCGGCCCGGCCGCCGCCCTTGACGGTCGGGCTTCGTCATGCCTGATCATCGCGACAGTTCGCTACCCCACGAGCACGGAAAGCTGTGATCTGTACAGAGACGAAACGCCGGATGTCAATGATGACTACAGAGCCATAACAGCCTGACGGCGAGTCGGCACCAACGCCCGTTCCGTCCTTTCCGAGCCAGAACTTTCATGATTAAGCTCCGCTAACGCTCCTGATTAAGTCATGCCACACATCACGGACATTCAGGACGCGCATGCTCATGGCACGGCTGCCCCGCGCAGCACGTGCTTCGCCGGTTGAACGGAGTGACCACGATCATGGCTAGCAAGAAGGTCCTAGGCCTCACTGCCGCAACCGCGGCCCTCGTCCTCGGCCTGACCGCGTGTGGCAGCGACGGGGGAGAGGGAGGCGGCGGCGGTGAGGGCGGTGAAGAGTTCACCTACGGCATCCTCTACCCGCAGACCGGAAACCTCGCCTTCCTCGGCCCGCCCCAGATCACGGCCGCCGAGTACGCGATCTCCGAGATCAACGCCGCGGGCGGCATCCTCGGCACCGAGGTCCCCGCCATCGTCGAGGGTGACGAGGCGGGCGACAACGCCCAGGCCAACGAGGCCGCCAACAACCTCGTCTCCGACCAGGTGAACGCCGTCATCGGCGCTGCGGCCTCCGGCATGACCCAGGCGACCTACGACACCATCACCGGTGCCGAGATCGTCCAGTGCTCGGGCTCCAACACCGCCGCGGAGCTGAGCGAGATCGAGGACAACGGCTACTACTTCCGCACCGCGCCGAGCGACCTGCTCTCCGCGGTCGTGATGGCCCGCACGATGGTCGAGAACGGCAACCAGAACATCGCCATCGTCGCGCGCGCCGACGACTACGGCGGCGGCTACGCGGGCGCCCTCCAGACGGAGCTGGAGAACCTGGGCGCCCAGGTCGTGGTCAACGAGACCTACGACCCGCTGGCCACCACCTTCGACTCGGTCGTCAACAGCGTCACCACCGAGGAGCCGGACGCCGTCGCGCTCATCGCCTTCGAGGAGGGCGCGCAGGTCATCGCCCAGCTCCTGGAGGGCGGCACCGAGGGCGAGCAGCTCTACGTCACCGACGGCCTCAACGACCCGAACCTGGGCGAGACCGTCAGCGCCGACAACCCCGAGAGCGTCACCGGCATCACCGGTATCGCCCCGAGCGCGGACAACCCCGAGTTCACCGAGGGCCTGACCAGCTTCAACGAGGAGCTGGAGGTCTTCCAGTTCGCCCCGCAGGTCTACGACTGCGTCACCGTGATCGCCCTGGCCGCCGAGGCCGCGGGCAGCGTGAACCCGTCCGAGTACGTCGCCGAGCTGCCCAACGTCAGCCGTCCCGAGGGCACCGAGTGCGGCACCTTCGAGGAGTGCCGCGACCTGCTGGCCGACGGTGAGGAGATCAACTACCAGGGCGTCAGCGGCAACATCGACTTCAACGACAACGGCGACCCGACCGCCGCCACCTTCGAGATCTTCCACTACGGTGAGGACGGCCACGAGATCCTGGCCTACGAGGAGCACTCCCTGGAGGAGTAGCGGCGACGGCTCGTGGCGGCCCCCGCCGCACACGGCCCGGTCCGTCACGGCGCGGTCCGTGACGACACACGCGAAGCGGCGCCCCGGGAGCGGGTTCTCCCGGGGCGCCGCTTCGCGTGTGCGCGCCCCGCGGCGCGAGGGCGCGGGACGAGCGGGGGAACGCGGGAGGGGGCGGGGGCGACCCGCCCCCTCCGCGTCCGACGGGGTCCGGTCTCAGCCGGGGCCCGGCGTCACCGGGGGCTCAGCGGGTCCAGCGGCGGGCGATGTCGGCGGCCAGGGCGCGCAGTTCGTCCGCGGAGCGGGTCATGGCGGCCTCGACCGAGCCCGAGGACTCCACGAGGGAGTAGGTCTCGGTGATCCCGGCGGCGGACGCCTCGGCGCGGCCGACCTTGACCGCGCCCGCGGTGACCACGCAGGGGACGCCGTGCTTGTTGGCGGCCTGGGCGACGCCGTGGGGCAGCTTGCCGCGCAGGGACTGGGAGTCGAAGGAGCCCTCGCCGGTGATGACCAGGTCGGCCCCCGCGAGGCGGTCGGTCAGGCGCACGGAGTCCAGGACGCGGCTGATGCCCGACTCGACGGTGCCGCCGAGCAGGAGCAGGGCGAAGCCCAGGCCGCCCGCGGCTCCGGCGCCGGGGGTGTCGCGGACCTCGCCCCCGGGGTCGACGCGGTCGGCGAAGGCGGCCAGGGCGGCGTCCAGGCGCTGCACCTGGTCGGGGTCGGCGCCCTTCTGGGGCCCGAAGACGGCGCTGGCCCCGTGGATGCCCAACAGGGGGTTGTCGACGTCGGTGGCGGCGACGACACGGACCCCGGCCACGGCCCGGCGGGCCGCGTCGAGGTCGACGTCCCCGGGGTCGGCCAGGGGGCCGCCGCCGTGGCTCAGGCGGTCGGCGGGGGTGGCGCCCAGGGCGGCCAGGAGACCGGCCCCGGCGTCGTTGGTGGAGCTGCCGCCGAGACCGACGACGACGGTGCGGGCGCCGGAGCGGACCGCGTGGGCGACCAGCTCGCCGACGCCGCGGGTGGTGGTGCGGCCGGGGTCGCGGTCACCGGAGGGCACCAGGTGCAGACCGCAGGCTTGGGCGCTCTCCACGTAGGCGGTGTCGCCGTCCAGGAGGTACTCCGCGGTCACGGGCGCGCCGAGGGGGCCGGTCACCTCGGTCCGGTGCACCTTGCCGCCGAGGGCCGTGTGCAGGACCTCGACGAAGCCGGGGCCGCCGTCGGAGAGCGGCAGCAGGTCCGTCGTGGCGGAGGGATCGGTCCGGTGCCAGCCGTCGGCGACCGCCTGCGCGGCTTCGAGGGCGGAGAGGGTACCGGCGAACTTGTCAGGAGCGATGAGGATACGCACCGGACCAGTGTGCCAGGCCACATTTCTCCCGGCGCGGGGTACCCCCCGCTGGTCAGAGGCCGGGCGCCCCGTAGACGGGGAACCAGCGGGAGCGGTCCTCCTCCAGGGGCAGGTCGCGGCCGATGGCGGCCTCGGCCTGGAGTTCCAGGGCGTTGTCCCTGCGGCCGCCGTCGCCGACCGGGGCGAAGGGGTAGAAGGTGCCGCGCTTGTAGAGGTAGACCAGCCCCAGCGAGCGCGTGCCGTCGGTGAAGCCGACCAGGGAGCACAGGAGGGAGGGTCCGTAGCCGTTGGCCTCCAGGGTGGAGTTGACGGCGTGCAGGTCGGTCACCAGGCCGGTGATGTCGGGGTCGGCGGCCCCGTCCGGGCCCCGGGCCGGGTCGGCCGCACGGACCACCAGCCAGGTGTAGCCGTAGTCGTCGGTGACCTGTTCGACGGGCGTCCCCCCGTCGGCGTCGAGCAGCTCGGTGACGTCGCGTTCCAGGTCGGCGAAGGCGGCGCCCTCGGTGGGGCGGAAGGCGACGGAACCGGTGCCGGTGGGCGTGAAGCCCGCGGCGGCCCGCAGGGTGACCGACGCCGAGGGCAGGCCGAACAGGGCGTCGAGGTCGGGCTGGGCCGGTTCGGAGCGCCCGAACAGCGCTCGCCAGAAGCTCATCGTGGCCGGTCCTCTCTCGTGGTCGTGTCGATTGCGCGCGGACCGGATCGACGCCGTGTCCGCCCGGACGGATCGGTGCGGCCGCCGCCCGCCTCCCGGGGCGACGGCCCGGCGCGGCCGTCCCCTCCGGCGGCCTCCCCGGACGGGGTCAGCGCCCCTGCCCGAGCTGGCGCGAGATGTCGGACAGCTGCTCCAGCCGCTGCTGCACCGGCGGGTGGGTGGCGACCAGCTGGCTGAAGCTGAACCCCTTGCGGGAGGAGGCCGGGGCGAAGAAGAAGGCGTTGAACGGCTCAGCCTGGCGCAGGTCGCGGGTGGGGATGCGGGACATGTCCCCGGTGATCTTGGTCAGGGCGCTGCCCAGCACGGACGGGCGCCCGGTGAGGTAGGCGGCGGCGCGGTCGGCCGACAGCTCCCGGTAGCGCGACAGCGCCCGGGTGAGCAGGAAGCTGAGCGCCCAGGCCACGGCGCTGACGGCCACGACGAGCAGGGCGACCACGGCCGGTGCGGGCCCGTTGTTGTTGTTGCCGCGCGTCGCCCCGGCGAACATCGCGAAGCGCAGCCCGGCCTGGGTGAGGAACCCGGCCACGATGCCGAGGAACCCGGCGACGGTCATCACCATGACGTCGCGGTGGGCGATGTGGGACAGCTCGTGCGCCAGGACCGCCTCCAGCTCGGGGCCGTCGAGGCGGCGCATGAGGCCGGTGGTCACGCACACGACCGCGGACTTCTCGTTGTGCCCGGTGGCGAAGGCGTTGGGCACGTCGGTGTCGGCGATCCCCACGCGGGGCTTGGACATGTCCGCCATGGCGCACAGCCGGTCGATGAGGGCGTGCAGCTCGGGAGCCTGCTCCGGGGAGACCTCCTTGGCGCCCATGGCGAACATGGCGATCCTGTCGGAGGCGAAGTAGCTGAACAGCGCGAACCCGGCGACGATGAGCAGCACCAGCCACACGTTGAGGCCCACGAGGACCAGCCCGACGACGAAGGCCGCGTAGACGAGGACGAGCAGGCCCATGGTCGTCACCATGCGGGTGGTCAGCCCCCGGTCAGGTCTGAACTTGGATCCGGCCATGCCGTAGTCCCCTCCGCCGACGCGTCGACTGTCTCGGAGTGTAGTTCGCCCAGGTGGGAAAGGGTATGAGGCGGTCCGACCGCCGCGTGTTCACCGGCCCCGCCCCGTCCGCTCCCGGCCTCGCCGGTGCGGCCGCCTCGGCGGACCGTCCCCCACGCGCACCGCGGGTCCCTGTCCTCTCCCTTTCCCCTCCACCACGTCCAACGGACGGGGGTCCCGCCGCGGTTCCTGGGCCGAGGGCGGCGCACGCCACACGCGGCCTGTCGCGTACGCCCCGGACGTGCGCTCCGGGCGGGCGCGTACTCCCCCGGGCACGCGAAAGCCGCCGTGACACGTGGTCACGGCGGCCTGGAAACACGCGCGCAGGCACCGAGCGCCGCAACGGCCGACCGGGGGATCCGGCCCGCCGTGCGCACTCACCGGTCCGGACGCACCTGGACGGAGGCGGTGCGCCGGAGGGAGGACCCGGTCCTAGCCGGGGATGAGACCGTCGTCCTGGAGCATCTCCCGCACCTCTTCCATGGTGGCGTCGGCGTGCGGGAGGATGAACTGCGAGGGCTCCAGCGCGTCGGGCGGCAGCGGCCGACCGTCCTCGCGGACCCTCTCCAGGAGGTCGTGCAGGGCACGGCGGAACGTGGCCTCGTCGCCCGACTCGATCGCCGACTCCAGCGCGGAGTCGAAGGAGTTGAGCAGCTCCAGGTCGGCGTCGGTGAGGTCGAGCTGACCCTCACCCATGATGCGGACGATCACGCGCCCTCCCGGTTGCCCGTGCCGCCGGTGTTACCGGCGCCGTTGCCGCCCTCGATCTGGGGGGTGGAACCGCCGCTGCCCTGGCCGAGCTCCATCTTCATGCGCTCCAGCTCGGCCTCGACGCCGGTGGTGCTGGCCATGCGGTCCAGCTCGCTCTGGATGTCGTCCCTGGCGGTGCCGGTGACGTCGTCGAGCGCGCCGGAGGCGAGCAGCTCGTCCACGGCGCCCGCGCGGGCCTGCATCTCGGCGGTCTTGTCCTCGGCGCGCTGGACGGCCATGCCGACGTCGCCCATCTCCTCGGAGATGCCCGAGAAGGCCTCGCTGATCTGCGTCTGGGCCTGGGCGGCGGTGTAGTTGGCCTTGATGGTCTCCTTGCGCGTGCGGAAGGCGTCCACCTTGGTCTGGAGGCGCTGGGCCGCCATGGTGAGCTTCTGTTCCTCGCCCTGGAGGTTGGCGTGCTGCCCGCGCAGGTCCTCGATCTGCTGGGACAGGCCGGAGCGGCGGGTCAGGGCCTCGCGGGCGAGGTCCTCGCGCCCCTGCGTCAGGGCGGCGCGGCTCTGGTTCTCCAGCTTGCCGGACTGCTGCTCCAGCTGCTGGATCTGGAGTTCGACGCGCTTGCGGGAGGTCGCGACGTCGGCCACACCGCGCCGCACCTTCTGTAGAAGCTCAAGCTGCTTCTGGTACGAGTAGTCGAGCGTTTCCCTTGGGTCCTCGACCGAGTCCAAGGCCTTGTTGGCCTTGGACCTGAAGATCATCGAAAGTCGCTGAAACACGCTCATCGGCGTGGCCGTCCCCTTCTCGGTGCGTACATCGGCTGTTCCCAGCGGGCGCTTTGCCCAACCCTACGCGCTCTGGCCCGCGGTCGCCATAAAGCTATGACCGGCTACCCTGTGGGTGTGTTCCGACGTCGCTCCGCTTCCGCAGCCACGGATCCGGCCTCCGCCGAATCCGCCAGCCCTGAGGCCACTGAGTCCACCCAACCTAAGGGATACACGCCCAAGAAGGGTGTTCCCACCCCAAAGCGCAGGGAATCCGAGCCCAACCCCCGCCGACCGCTCAAGGCGCCCGAGACGCGCAAGGAGGCCTACCAGGCCTACCGGGACCGTCTTGACCGCCAACGCGGCAGGGGCACCGCGAGTTCCGCGATCAAGGGCGTGCCCAAGGACGAGGCCCGCTACTACCGGCAGCAGGACCTCGGCGAGGCCCGGGCGTTCGCCCGCGACTTCGTCGACTCGCGCCGCAGCGCCAGCGAGTTCTTCCTGCCGTTCTCGATCCTGATCATCGCGCTGCTGTTCATCAACATCCCGATGTTCCAGATCGGCGTGGCCTACGTCCTGTGGCCGCTGATGATGGTCACCATCATCGCCGAGGGCGTCATGGTGGGCCGCACGGTCAAGAGGCGCGCCGCCGAGTACTTCCCCGACGACCCCGCCGTCAAGGGCATCGGGATGTACGCGGCCATGCGCCAGCTCCAGTTCCGCCGCCTGCGCCTGCCCAAGCCGCGGCTCAAGGTCCGCGAGGACCCCACGCCCCGCCGCGCGCACTGACGGCTCCCACCACCGCCTCCCCGACGACGTGAGCCCGGGCCGGTCCCAGCACCGGCCCCTCACTCCCCTCCGGGCCCCCTCTCCCCTCCGCTTGGGAGCGCTTCCACTCGCACGGCGTAGAACCTCGCGAACGGGCACAATCCCCTACTAGAGTGCTCGACATGGAATTTCGGCATCTGGGCAACAGCGGTCTCATGGTCAGCGAGATCGCCTACGGGAACTGGATCACGCACGGATCCCAGGTGGAGGAGGACACGGCCAAGGCCTGTGTCCGCGCGGCGCTGGACGCGGGTATCACCACGTTCGACACCGCCGACGGCTACGCCGGGGGCAGGGCGGAGGAGGTGCTCGGCCGCGCGCTGAAGGGCGAGCGCCGGGACGGGCTGGAGATCTTCTCCAAGGTCTTCTGGCCCACGGGTGAGGGCAAGAACGACCGGGGGCTGTCCCGCAAGCACATCGTCCGCAGCGTGGAGAACTCCCTGCGCCGCCTGGGGACCGACTACCTGGACCTGTACCAGGCCCACCGGTTCGACTACTCCACCCCGCTGGAGGAGACCGTGCGGGCCTTCGAGGACCTGGTCCGCCAGGGCAAGGTCCTCTACGTCGGCGTCTCCGAGTGGCGCGCCGAGGAGATCGAGCAGGCGCTCAAGATCGCCGACGAGATGGGCTTCGACCGCATCGTCTCCAACCAGCCGAAGTACAACATGCTGTGGCGGGTCATCGAGACCGAGGTCGTTCCGCTCTCCGAGCGCGAGGGCGTCGGCCAGATCGTGTGGTCGCCGATCGAGGGCGGCGTCCTGAGCGGCAAGTACAAGCCCGGCCAGGAGCTGCCCGCCGGTTCGCGCGCCGCCGACCCCGGCGGCGGCCGCTTCCTGAGCGACCAGATGAAGGACCAGGTCATGCTGGAGCGCGTGCAGCGGCTGGAGCCGCTGGCCGCCGAGGCGGGTCTGACGCTGGCGCAGCTGGCCGTGGCCTGGGTGCTCCAGAACCCGAACGTGTCGGCCGCGATCATCGGCGCCTCCCGCCCCGAGCAGGTGGAGGGCAACGTCAAGGCCGCGGGGGTCAGGCTGGACGCCGAGCTGATGGCGCGGATCGACGAGGTCCTGGGCGACAGCGTCCAGCGCGACCCGGCGCTGACCAGGAGCCCCGAGAACATCCGCGGCTAGACGGTGTTTTTGGACCTCCGCTCCGCTTCGGTCCGTGTTCGGGCGCCCGAACCAACCCCCACGAGCTGAGGCCCGTCCGAAGAACAGACCCTAGCCACGCCTGGGCGGTGTTCGACGCCGAGGGCCCGGCCGTCCCCGGGACGGCCGGGCCCCTCCGTGTTCCCGGCCCCCTGTGCGCGGCCGCCCGGTCCGCAGCGGCCCCCGGTGTCACCCCCGCCCGACCTGGGTAGCTGCCGGTCCGCACGCACGCGGCACGGAGGGGGCTCCATGGACATCGCGCACGTCATCGAGGCGGTGGGCACCGCGGTCGACGTCACCGGGGTCGGCGTCATCGTCGTCGGGGCCCTGGGCGCGACCGCGCTGTTCCTGTACCGGTGGGTGAGCGGGCACGGGCTGGACGCGGCCTACCGGCCCTACCGGCAGGGGCTGGGCCGGGCGATCCTGCTGGGCCTGGAGTTCCTCGTCGCCGGGGACATCATCCGCACGGTCGCGGTGTCGCCCACCTTCGCCAGCGTGGGGGTGCTCGCCGGGATCGTCCTCATCCGGACCTTCCTCAGCTTCTCCCTGGAGGTGGAGCTGGAGAACCGCTGGCCGTGGCAGGGCCGCCGCTCCCTCCCCCGAACCGGCTGACCCGCCGCCGGAGGCCTTCGCGGCCCCCGGGCGGGCGGGCGCTACTCGACGGGATCCAGGGACATCGCGTAGACCTCCGTGTCGCCGTCGAGCAGGGCGACGCGTCCCACGCCGCCCTCGGCGAGCTCCTGCCAGTTCTCCCCCAGCCAGCTCTCCGCGTCGCCGCGCGAGGTGAACGACTCCGAGGGCAGGTCCTGCCCCAGCGGGTCGGCTCCGTCGGCCTCGAAGTACCGCCAGGTCCACGCCATGTTCGACCGCCCCTTCGTCACGGAGGTCACAGCGCCGGTCACCGTGATCCTGGCCCGAGCTTAACCAAGCCTTGGCGGAGGATGCTGTTTACTCTTTCGGTGCGTATCCGATTTCTCGGGACTGCCGGGCACTCGGGGTGGCCCGCCCCCCAGTGCACCTGTGCCTCCTGCAACAAGGCCCTCTCCGAGCGCCGCCTGCCCCTGCGCGTGACGGTGGACGACCGTTTCCGCGTCCGTGAGGCGGGGGTGGTCGGCCCGGTGCCGCCGGGGTACTCGGTGAGCCCCACCCCCGACGGCGTCCTGGTCGAGGGCCCCGAGGGGGGCAGGCTGATGTACGCGCGCACGGGCCCGGGGCCCCTGCCCGGCGTCCCCCCGGCGGAGGCGCGCGCCGAGGGCTCCTCCGGCTACTCCTCCGCCCGCCCCGACCAGCAGGTGGACATGGTCATCGTGGACGCCGCGCAGCGCCCGGAGGTCATCGGCGAGCTGCGCCGCTCGGGGGTGATCGGGGTGACCACGGCCGTCGTCGCGGTCGGCGGCGACCACCGCGTCCGCTCACCCGAGGAGTTCGCCCGCCGGGCCCGGCTGTGGGGCGCCCTGGTGCCGGGCGACGGGCAGGTCCTGTCGTGCCCTCCGGCGGTGTGGCCGGAGTCGCGGCCGCGCGGGCCGCACCGGACCCTGGTGACCGGGGGCGCGCGTTCGGGCAAGTCCACCGAGGCGGAGCTGCGCCTGATGTCGGAGCCGAAGGTGCTGTACGCGGCGACCGGTCCGGAGCCCGACCCGGACGCGGACCCCGGCTGGGCCGACCGGGTGGCCCGGCACGTGCGGCGCCGCCCCTGGTGGTGGCGCACCGAGCAGACCACCGACCTGGCCGCGCTGCTCAAGGGCGCCCGGGGCGCGGTCCTGGTGGACTGCCTGGGCACCTGGCTGACCCGGGTGATGGACGAGGCGGGGCTGTGGGAGGCCGGCCCCCCGCCCGACGCGGAGGAGGAGGTGGAGGCGGCGGTCCACGGGCTGCTGGAGGCCTGGCGTTCCACCCAGGCCTACGTCGTGGCGGTCACCAACGAGGTGGGGTCGGGTGTGGTGCCCGCGACCCGTGCCGGGGGGCTGTTCCGCGACCACCTGGGCCGGTTGAACCAGTGGGTCGGCGCCGAGTCCGAGGACGTGGTGCTGGTGACGGCGGGCCGCGTCCTGGAGCTGCCGTGAGCGGTGCCGCCGGTCCCCCTCCGCGGGACCCCGCGCCGGACGGGCCTCCCCCGGGGGGCTCGTCTTCGGACGGGCCCGTGCCGGGCGGCTCCCCCTCCGTCTCCTCCCGCGCCGCGGACGCGGTCGCGGGGGCCCGGATGGCGCTGGGCACGTTCACCGTGTTCCCGGTGCGCGCGGGACGGCTGGACCGCCGCGTGGCCGGGTGGGCGATGGTGTGGGCGCCCGTGCTGGGCGCGCTCCTGGGCGGCCTCACCGGAGCGGCGGCCGTGCTCGGGACGGCGGTCGGCCTGTCCGCCGCGCTGGCCGCGCTGCTGGCCGTCGGGCTGGGTGCGCTGCTGACGCGGGGGCTGCACCTGGACGGCCTGGCCGACCTGGCCGACGGGCTGGGCAGCGCGCGTCCCGCCGAGGGCGCCCTGGAGGTGATGCGCCGGTCCGACATCGGTCCGTTCGGCGTCATCACCCTGGTGATCGTGCTCGCCGCGCAGACCCTGGCCCTGGGCCAGCTGGCGCAGGTCTCGGCCGAGGCGGCGCTGACGGGCGCGGCGGCGGCCGGGGCCGCCGGGCGGCTGGCCGTGACCCTGGCGTGCACCCCGCGCGTGCCCTCGGCGCGGCCCGAGGGCCTGGGGGCGTTCGTGGCGGGGACCGTGCGCCTTCCGGGTGCACTGCTGGCCGCCGTCCCCGCGCCGCTGGTGTGCCTGGCGGGCTGGGCGCACGCGCCGGGGTTCGCGCTGGCCTGCGCGCTCGCCGTCGCGGCGGGCCTGCTGGCGGCGGGCCTCCTGCTGCGCCGGGCGGTGCGTCGGCTGGGCGGCGTCACGGGCGACGTGCTGGGCGCGCTGTCGGAGACGGCGGTGACGACGGCGCTGGTGGTGGCCGCGGCGGCCGCGGCCCGGCTGTGAGGACCGGCACGGGGATTCACGGCCCCGGTCGGCGGGCCGCGGGGCGTCCCACCAGGCGGTTTCCTACCGGACGGTAACCGCCTTGGGGGTGCCCGATGTCGTGATCATCACATTTTTTCACACAGGTTTCACGGTTCTCGCAGGAGGGAACGCGGAGTCCGCCCCGGAGACGGCCCACGACACCCTTCACCGGCGGCCAGAGGCACCCTCGCCGCGCGCGCGGGCCGGACCCGACCCCGCACACCCCCGGCTCCCGCGACCCCCCGCAGCGCCGCGTCAGGGCCCCCGCGGACCCGGGGCGCCGCGTCCCCGCCGGGCGCGCGGGGCGACTAGCATCGGGGACGTGAGCACGTCGTTGTCAGTAAATACGGAGTCCCCCAGTTCGCTCGACGCCGACGCGGTTGTCGTCGGTTACCACTCCGGAGGCGACGCTCCGGAGCCCGCGTCGGGCGCTCATGACGTCGATGCCGCCTTCTCCGGCGGTCTCGCCCAGACCCTGTCGCTCCTGGGAGCGAGCGGCGCCCCCGAGGAGGTGCACACCCTTGCCTCCCTCGGAGCCGTCAAGGCCCCGGTCGTCGTCGCGGTCGGTCTCGGCCCGGCGCCCGCCGAGGGCCCCGTCGACCCCGACATCCTGTCCCGCGCCGCCGGCGTCGCGCTGCGCTCGCTGACCTCGCGCCCCGAGGGCGCGGGCCGCGTCGTCCTGGCCCTGCCCGCCGGGACCGCCGCCGAGGCCGGCGCCGTCGCCCTCGGAGCCCGCCTGGGCGCCTACGGCTTCGACCGGTACCGCACCGCCGCCAAGGACAAGCGCGCCACCGAGCTGGTCCTGGCCAGCTCCGCCGGGGACGCCCGGGATGCCGCCGAGCGCGCCGCCGTCCTGGCCGAGGCCGTCAACCTCACCCGCGACCTGGTCAACACCGCACCGGCCGACCTGGCGCCCGAGGACCTGGCCACCACCGCCCAGGAGATCGCCCAGCAGTCCGGCCTGCGCGTCGAGGTCCTGGACGAGGCCGCCCTGTCCGAGGGCGGGTACGGCGGCCTGATCGGCGTCGGCCAGGGTTCGGCCAACCCGCCCCGCCTGGTCCGCCTGGCCCACAGCCACCCCGAGGCCACCAAGACCGTCGCCTTCGTCGGCAAGGGCATCACGTTCGACTCCGGCGGCCTGTCCCTCAAGCCCGCGGGCTCGATGGACTGGATGAAGTCCGACATGGCGGGCGCCGCCTCCGTGCTGGCCGCCATGCGCGCCATCGCCGCCCTGAACCTGCGCGTCAACGCCGTCGGCTACCTGGCCGTGGCCGAGAACATGCCCAGCGGCACCGCCCAGCGCCCCTCCGACGTGCTGACCATCTACGGCGGCAAGACCGTCGAGGTGCTCAACACCGACGCCGAGGGCCGCCTGGTCATGGCCGACGCCCTCGTGCGGGCGCAGGAGGACGAGCCCGACCTGGTCGTGGACATCGCCACCCTGACCGGCGCCCAGCTGGTCGCGCTCGGCACCCGGGTGTTCGCGGTCATGTCCAACGACGACGAGGCGCGCGACCGGATCGTCGCCGCGGCCGCCGAGGCGGGCGAGGCCTCCTGGCCGATGCCCCTGCCCGAGGAGCTGCGCGCGGGCCTGGACTCCGCGGTCGCCGACATCGCCAACGTGGCGGGCGAGCGCTGGGGCGGCATGCTCTCCGCGGGCGTCTTCCTCAAGGAGTTCATCGAGGAGGGCGTCACGTGGGCGCACCTCGACATCGCCGGTCCGTCCTTCAACCAGGGCGGACCGCACGGCTACACCCCGAAGGGCGGCACCGGCGCGGGCACCCGCACCCTGGTCCGCATCGCCGAGGAGTACGCCGGATAGCACCCGCCCAGGGGGCGGCCTCCCGAGCCGGAGCGCCGCCCCTCCCGGCAACCGCGGCCGCGCACACCCTCCCTCCGCCCACGCGGGGCCCGGCCGCGGCCACCACCCATCACCAGCCACAACAAGGAGTTCGTTCCCGTGAGTGAGAGCGGCGGCACCTTCGACCTCGTCGTCCTTGGCGGCGGCAGCGGCGGCTACGCGGCGGCACTGCGCGCCGCGGAGCTGGACATGAGCGTCGTCCTGATCGAGAAAGACAAGCTCGGCGGCACCTGCCTGCACCGCGGCTGCATCCCCACCAAGGCCCTGCTGCACTCGGCCGAGGTCGCCGACTCCGCCAAGGAGAGCGAGAACTTCGGGGTCAAGGCCACGTTCGAGGGCATCGACATCCAGGCCGTGCACACCTACAAGGACAAGGTGATCGGCGGCCTGTTCAAGGGCCTGACCGGCCTGGTCAAGTCGCGCAAGATCACCGTCGTCGAGGGCGAGGGCAAGCTCACCGGCAAGGACGAGGTCACCGTCGACGGCGCCGTCTACAAGGGCCGCAACATCCTGCTGGCCACCGGTTCCAAGCCCAAGACCCTGGGGCTGGACATCGACGGCGAGAAGGTCATGACCAGCGACCAGGCCCTCAACCTGGACCGCGTGCCCGAGTCGGTCATCGTCCTGGGCGGCGGCGTGATCGGCGTGGAGTTCGCCAGCGTGTGGCGCTCCTACGGCGCCGACGTCACCATCGTCGAGGCCCTGCCGCACCTGGTGCCGGTGGAGGAGGAGTCCAGCTCCAAGCTGCTGGAGCGCGCCTTCCGCAAGCGCAAGATCAAGTACGAGCTGGGCACCCCGTTCGAGTCGGTCAAGACCACCGACTCCGGCGTCACCGTCACCCTCAAGGGCGGCAAGACGCTGGAGGCCGAGGTCCTGCTGGTGGCCATCGGCCGCGGGCCGGTCTCGGAGGGCCTGGGCTACGAGGAGCAGGGCATCACCCTGGACCGCGGCTTCGTCCAGGTGGACGAGAACCTGCACACCGGCGTGGGCAACGTCTACGCCGTGGGCGACCTCATCCCCACCCTCCAGCTCGCCCACGTCGGCTTCGCCGAGGGCATCTTCGTCGCCGAGCACATCGCCGGGCAGAACCCGCCCGCGATCGACTACGACGGCGTCCCCCGCGTCACCTACTGCGAGCCCGAGGTCGCGTCCGTGGGCCTGACCACCAAGGTCGCCAAGGAGCGCGGACACGACGTCGTGGAGATGAACTACAGCCTCGCGGGCAACGGCAAGAGCCAGATCCTGCAGACGCAGGGCGCGGTGAAGGTCATCGCCGAGAAGGACGGCCCCGTACTGGGCGTCCACATGGTCGGCAGCCGCGTCGGCGAGCTGATCGCCGAGGGACAGCTGATCTACAACTGGGAGGCCCTGCCCTCCGAGGTGGCCCAGCTGATCCACCCGCACCCGAGCCAGTCCGAGGCGCTGGGCGAGGCGCACCTCGCGCTGGCGGGCAAGCCGCTGCACGTCCACGACTGACCGCACCACCGGGGGCGGGCCGCAAGGGCCCGCCCCCGCACACATCCGCGCTGCCCATCAAGGGGTTGGGCAGAGACCGCGCCCAGATCCAACGAGGAAACCCATGCCGACTTCCGTTTCCATGCCCGCCCTGGGTGAGAGCGTCACCGAGGGCACCGTCACCCAGTGGCTGAAGAACGTGGGCGACACCGTCGAGGTGGACGAACCGCTCCTGGAGGTCTCCACCGACAAGGTGGACACCGAGATTCCCTCACCCGTCGCGGGCGTACTCACCAAGATCCTCGTCGACGAGGACGAGACCGTGGAGATCGGCGCGGAGATCGCCGTCATCGGCGGTGAGGGCGAGAGCGCCGACGACGAGGGCGGCGCCGAGCCCGCCGCCGAGGAGTCCGCGCCGGAGCCCGAGGAGACCGAGAGGCCCGAGGAGGAGGCCGCCGAGGAGCCCGAGCCGGAGCCCACCCCCGAGCCCGAGTCCGGGTCCGACGCGCAGGCCTCGTCCTCCGACCAGGGCCCGACCACGTCGGTGACCATGCCCGCCCTGGGTGAGAGCGTCACCGAGGGCACCGTCACCCAGTGGCTCAAGAGCGTGGGCGACACCGTCGAGGTGGACGAACCGCTCCTGGAGGTCTCCACCGACAAGGTGGACACCGAGATTCCCTCACCCGTCGCGGGCGTACTCACCAAGATCCTCGTCGACGAGGACGAGACCGTGGAGATCGGCGCGGAGATCGCCGTCATCGGCGGCACCGGGGACGAGCCCCCGGCCGTCTCCGAGGGCGCCGCCCCGGCCGAGGCCGAGCCCAAGGCCGAACCGGCGTCGGAGCCCGAGCCCGCCGAGGCCGAGCCCGCCGCGCCCGCCCCGAAGACCGAGGCCGAGCCCGAGCCCGCCGCGGACCGGGACAAGGACGGCGAGAGCCCGTCCGTGGACATCGGCACCCTCAGCGGCACCGGCCGCGCCTCGGGCACCGACGCCGGGACCGAGGCGTACGTGACCCCGCTGGTGCGCAAGCTCGCCTCCGAGCACGGCGTGAACCTCAGCCGCGTCAAGGGCACCGGCGTGGGCGGCCGCGTCCGCAAGCAGGACGTGCTCAAGGCCGCCGAGGAGCAGAAGGCCGACGCCGCGCGCGCCGCCGCCCCCGCGCCGTCCTCGGCCCCGCGCAAGGGGGCCACCGACACCTCCCTGCGCGGCCGCACCGAGAAGCTCACCCGCCTGCGCCTGTCCATCGCGGACCGGATGGTGGAGTCGCTGCACGTCTCGGCCACGACCACGCAGGTCATCGAGGTGGACGTCACCAAGATCGCCCGCCTGCGCGAGCACTCCGCCGAGCGCTTCGCCGAGCGCGAGGACGTGCGGCTGGACTTCTTCCCGTTCTTCGCGCTGGCCGCGGTGGAGGCCCTGCGCTCCCACCCCAAGCTCAACGCCGTGATCGACAGCGACAAGCAGGAGGTGACCTACCACGACGTGGAGAACCTCGGCGTCTCGGTGGACACCGAGCGCGGTCTGCTGGCCCCCGTGGTCAAGGACGCGGGCAAGCTGGGCCTGGGTGAGCTGGCGCGCAGGCTCAAGGACCTGACCGAGCGCGCCCACACCGGCCAGCTGGGCCCGGACGAGCTGGGCGGCGGCACGTTCACCATCGCCGAAACCGGCTGCACCGGCGCGCTGTTCGGCACGCCGATCATCAACCAGCCGCAGGTGGCCATCCTGGGCACCGGCGCGGTCGTCAAGCGCCCCGTCGTGGTCGAGGACACCGCCATGGGCGACGAGGTGATCGCGGTCCGCTCGATGGTGTACCTGTCGCTGGCCCACGACCACCGCCTGATCGACAGCGCCGACGCCGGGCGCTTCCTCCAGAGCGTGAAGGCGCGACTGGAGGAGGGCGCCTTCGAGGACGACCTGGGCCTGTAGGCCCGGGCCGCGAAGGCTCCCACACCACCCGCCGGGCCGGGTGCCGCGACGGCACCCGGCCCGGCTCGTCCTTTATTAAGGAATGTGTTGTCCGATTTGACCTCAAGACCTGTTGAGGTCCTAGCGTTGACCTGTCCCCTAGGGAGTGTTCCGCGGAGGCTTTCGAATCAGCGAAGTGCTCCAAGGAACACGACCCGAGAACCGACGGTGCGCCGCGCGGCTTCCTGAGCCGGTCCGCGCGTGCCCGCCTGACGTGCCCGCTCACGTGTGGGCCGAGACGGCACCAAAGAAGCAAGGACCCACATGGACAACCTTCGGATCGCGGTCATCCTCGGCGGAAACCGCCGGGGCCGCACCGGACCCGCCGTCTCCCGCTGGTTCGTGGACCGGGCCCGGAAGTACCCGGACCCCTCCGTGGCGTTCGACTTCCTCGACGTGGAGGACATCAGCCCGCAGGACGGCCACGGCGGCCCGATGGCCCCGGAGTCGGCGCACACGGTGGAGGCGGCCGACGGGTACGTCGTGCTGACCCCGGAGTACAACCACGGCTACCCGGGCGAGCTGAAGAGCGCCATCGACGCCGCGCGCCGTGAGTGGTTCGGCAAGGCGGTGGGCTTCGTCTCCTACGGCGGGATGTCCGGCGGCCTGCGGGCGATCGAGCAGCTGCGGTCGGTCTTCTCGGAGCTGCACACCGCCACGATCCGCGACACGGTCAGCCTGCACAACGCGCAGACGATGTTCGGCCCCGACGGGGCCCCGGTGGTGGACATGTCGTCCGCGGAGGCCGCCGTGGAGCGGATGCTGCGCCAGCTGGCGTGGTGGGCGCTGGCCCTGCGCGAGGCCCGGGAGCGGCGCCCCTACCCCGGTTAGGGGCTGACCGGCTGAGGGGCCCGCGGGCCCCCTGACGCACCCGTGGCCCGCGGCCTCCTCGGAGGCGGCGCGGAGCCCCGCGGCGGGAAAGTGGACGGGGCGGCGCCTCTCGGCGCCGCCCCGTCTTTCTACCCCACCAATCACCATCCCCTGATGATCCCCATCATCAAAGGTCTGTGGTCGGGGACGCGGCAGTCAGCCCGACAGCGCGTCGCCCACAGTAGCTCCGCGTTGACGCGGAGTTCCTGTCCCACGTTCAAACTAGAAGACCGAGGGCCCCTCGCGCAGCTCTTTCGAGGAAAAAGCCGAAGAAAAACCGGGCGGGTGTCCTCCGTCGTCCGTTTGGTGTGTCTTCACGCGCGAGGACCGCCCTCCTTCGGGTAGACCCAGGACCATGCGAGTGGCTATCACCGGGGCGACGGGACTCATCGGCAGGGCGCTGGAGGCGTCCCTGCTCGGCGACGGACACACGGTGGTGCGCATGGTGCGCCACCTGCCGCGGGGGCGGCACCACCCGGACGTGGAGGAGGCGGAGTGGCGCCCCGAGCAGGGACGGGTGGACACCGTGGCCCTGCACGAGGCCGACGCCGTGGTGCACCTGGCCGGGGCGCCGGTCGGCCCGGCCCTGTGGACGCGGCACCGGCGCACCCTCATCCGGCGCAGCCGCGTGCGCGGCACCCGCGCCCTGTGCCAGGCCCTGGCGGGGATGTCCTCGCCTCCCCCCCGCCTGCTGAGCGCGTCGGGGATGCACTTCTACGGCGACACCGGCGGGCGGGCGGCCACCGAGGACTCCCCGCCGGGCACCGGCTTCCTGGCCGGGGTCTGCCGGGACTGGGAGGAGGCCACCGCCCCGGCCGAGGAGGCGGGCCTGTCGGTGGCGCACATGCGCACCTCGGTGGTGCTCGACCGCTCGGGCGGCATGCTGGGCACGCTGCTGCCGCTGTACCGGGCGGGGCTGGGCGGGCGTCTGGGGTCGGGGCGCCAGTACATGAGCTGGATCGCCATGCGCGACCAGATCGGGGCCGTGCGCTTCCTGCTGGAGCATCCCGAGATCACCGGCCCGGTGAACATGTGCGCGCCCGAGCCGGTGACCAACGCCGAGTTCACCAGGGCGCTGGGCCGCGCCCTGCGGCGCCCCGCCGTCCTGCCGGTCCCGGCTCCGGCGATGCGCGCGGTGCTGGGGGACTTCGCCGAGGAGACCGCGCTGATCGACATGAGGGCCGAGCCCAAACGCCTCACCAAGGCCGGTTATTCCTTCGCGCTGCCCACCGTGGACAGTGCGCTATCCGACATCCTGGCCAGACCCGCACAGTCCACCGGGGCGTAAGGTTGGATGTGTGAGTGATCTCGTTTACGCATGGCTGGGCGACACTCCCGTCCCGTACCACCAGGGCTGGGATCTCCAGAAGCGGCTCCACGAGAGCCGGGTCGCCGATGAGGTGCCCGACACCGTCCTGTTGCTGGAACACGAGCCCGTGTACACCGCAGGAAAGCGCACCGGGAGGTGGGATCGTCCCATCACCGACCCCGGGGCGCCCGTGGTGGACATCGACCGGGGCGGCAAGATCACCTGGCACGGCCCCGGCCAGCTGACGGTGTACCCCATCGTCCGGCTGCCGGACCCCATCGACGTGATCGCCTACGTCCGGATGCTGGAGGAGGCCATCGTCCGCACCATCGCGGAGTACGGCCTGACCGGCATGCGGGTGGAGGGGCGCACCGGGGTGTGGCTGGCCGCCGACCCCGAGCGCGGCCTCATCGAACGCAAGGTGGCCGCCATCGGCTGCCGGATCGCCCGCGGGGTCGGGATGCACGGGCTCGCTTTGAACTGCAACAATGACATGTCGTGGTACGACCGGATCGTCCCGTGCGGGATCACCGACGCCGGAGTCACCTCGCTCTCCGCCGAACTGGGGCGCGACGTGTCCGTGGCCGACGCGCGGCCCCGGATGGAACGCCACCTGGCGGACCTGCTCGGCGCGCGGGAGTACCGCCACACCGACGGCGCGGACCTGCTCTCCGGCGCCACCGCGCGTGGATGACACACCACACCATGAGCCAGTCCCCGCGGGGACGCCGAGCCCCCACGAGGGGAAGGGTCCCCGGCACGGGGCACAGAAGGGAACGGGTTCACGTTGACCATCGCTCCTGAGGGCCGCAGGCTGCTGCGCGTGGAGGCGCGCAACAGCGAGACCCCCATCGAGAAGAAGCCGCCGTGGATCAAGATCAAGGCGCACATGGGGCCCGAGTACACCGAGCTCCACTCCCTGGTCAAGAGCGAGGGCCTGCACACGGTCTGCCAGGAGGCCGGGTGCCCCAACATCTACGAGTGCTGGGAGGACCGCGAAGCGACCTTCCTCATCGGCGGCGACCAGTGCACGCGGCGCTGCGACTTCTGCAACATCGCCACCGGCAAGCCCACCGCCCTGGACCGCATGGAGCCGACCAAGGTCGCCAACTCCGTGAAGACCATGGGCCTGCGCTACGCCACCATCACCGGTGTGGCCCGTGACGACCTGGAGGACGGCGGCGCCTGGCTGTACGCCGAGACCGTCCGCAAGATCCACGAGCTCAACCCGGGCACGGGCGTGGAGCTGCTCATCCCCGACTTCAACGCCGACCCCGACCAGCTGGCCGAGGTG
Source organism: Nocardiopsis sp. CNS-639 (assembly GCF_000381685.1). Classification (NCBI taxonomy): domain Bacteria; kingdom Bacillati; phylum Actinomycetota; class Actinomycetes; order Streptosporangiales; family Nocardiopsidaceae; genus Nocardiopsis; species Nocardiopsis sp. CNS-639. The sequence continues at coordinate 27,489 of NZ_KB906868.1, read as the reverse complement.
TTCAGCTCGCGTCCGGAGGTGCTGGCGCACAACGTCGAGACGGTGCCGCGGATCTTCAAGCGCATCCGTCCGGGCTTCCGCTACGAGCGCTCCCTCAAGGTGATCACCGAGGCGCGCGCGGACAACCTGGTCACCAAGTCGAACCTGATCCTGGGCATGGGCGAGACCCGTGAGGAGATCAGCGAGGCGATGCGCGACCTGCACGAGGCCGGGTGCGACCTGCTGACCATCACCCAGTACCTGCGCCCCTCCAAGCTGCACCACCCGATCGACCGGTGGGTCAAGCCGGAGGAGTTCGTGGAGCTGGGCCAGGAGGCCGAGGAGATCGGCTTCGCCGGTGTCATGTCCGGGCCGCTGGTGCGCTCCTCCTACCGGGCGGGCCGCCTGTACAAGCAGGCCCGTGAGAAGCGGGACGCCGAGAACGCCTCCCTGGCGAACAACGCGTAACGAACTTTCCACCCGAGTCGTGACCAAGCTGGAACGGTGGCCCGCTGGCCACCGTTCCTCAGTTACGGGCACCCGCACATATCCTGATGTGGACAGGCGCCCGTCGATGGCGCCGCGAGGCGCCGCACCCACGACGACCGCGAAGAGGAGGCAAGGCAGCCGAGGGATCTCCTTCCCCGCCGATCCGGCGTCGGCGTGAGCTGCCTGAGAGCACGATGGCGAAAAAGCCCAAGGGTTCACAGAACACGGCCCAAGGCAAGGACGGTGCCGAGAAGCAGCCGGGCCGTCTCAAGCAGATCGGCATGGTCGCCAAGGTCGTCCACCAGCAGAGTCCGCGCAGCATCCCGCTCGCGGTCACGGCGGCGGTGGTCATCCTCGCGGTGTTCGTCGGCATCGGTATCTGGACCGGGTCGTGGATCCTGTGGCCGCTGACCGGTCTGCCGGTCGCCTTCCTGGTGGGCTTCATCATCTTCACCCGCTCCGCGCAGCGCGTGCAGTACAAGATGCTGGACGGACGCCTGGGCGCGGGTATGGCGATCCTGGACAACATGCGCGGCAACTGGGTGGTCGAGCCGGGTGTGGCCGCCAACAAGCAGATGGACGTCGTGCACCGCGTGGTGGGGCGCCCCGGCGTGATCCTGGTCGGCGAGGGCGACCCCGGCCGCCTCAAGCCGCTGATCGCCGGTGAGAAGAAGCGCGTGGCCCGCGTCGCCTACGACACGCCCATCTACGACTTCAAGGTGGGCAACGGCGAGGACCAGGTGCCGGTCTCCAAGCTCCAGCGCACGCTGGTCAGGCTCCCGCGCAACCTGGACAAGGCCGGAACCGCCGAGCTGAACTACCGGCTCAAGGCGCTGCCCGCCAAGATGCAGATGCCCAAGGGGCCCATGCCCAAGAACGCCAAGATGCCCCGGGGCATGCGCGGCCAGATGGGCGGCTGACCCCGACCGGGGCCGCAGTCGGACGAGGGGGCCGTCGCACCGTCGGGTGCGGCGGCCCCCTCGCGTGTGCCCGGGTCCGGGTCACTCGGGGTCGTAGCTGATCAGGTCGCCCGGCTGGCAGCGGAGTTCGCGGCACAGGGCGGCCAGGGTGGAGAAGCGGATCGCCCTGGCCCGGTCGTTCTTGAGCACCGACAGGTTGACGACGGTGACACCGACCCGCTCGGCCAGCTGGGTGAGGGTCATACCGCGCTCGGCCAGGAGCTTGTCCAGGTGGACGCGGACGCCGGTGGCCTCCTCGGGCGGCATCAGACGAGCCCCTCGACGTCCTCGCGGAGCCGGGTGCCCCGGCGGAAGACCTCGCCGAGGGCGGCGATGACGAGGCCGACCGCGACCAGCGGGAGGACACCGCCGTCGAGGTCCAGGCTGAGGGAGAACACCACGGTGGCGTCCGTGCCCAGCGCCCGGTGCTCCAGGACGGCGCCGAGGAGGGCCTCCGCGGCCGGGACCGCGAGGGCGCCGGTGACCACCGTCAGGGCGATGGCGTACATGCGACGGACGTTCGCCGGGACGAAGGGGTCTCCCCCGTCCAGGGTCAGGACCATGCGCAGCAGCAGATAGGCGACCAGCCCCGCCGCCAGGGCGGTGAGCAGCGCGGGGGCGACCAGCATGACGCGCTCGGCCACCGAGGGGTCGTGGAAGGCGATCTCCATGCCGCCCGCCCCCTCCACGGTGACGTCGCCGCGCACGGCGACGTCCGGCGAACGCGGCACCGTGCCGGAGGGCAGGTCCCGCGTGAGCACGTTGAGGCCCGCGCTGGTGGCGGCGGGGACGAGTCCGGTGCTCCAGGCGAGCAGGAAGAGCCCGTGGACCACCTGGAAGCCCAGGAGGACGACGAGGACGAACCGGAGCAGAGCGGAGTCCGCCCTGGACCAGTCCAGGGCCTTGCGAAGGGACATGACTGCCTTTCTCTTATCGCTTTTCGATATTAACGATAAACGATAAGTCCGGGTCTGTCACATGGGGTGGCGCCGCGTCCCACCGGGGACACCGGGGAGAGGCCCCGGGGGACGGCGAAGGCTCCTCGCGCGCCGCCGGGAGCCCATCCGCCCTCCCCGCGGCCCACTCGTCCGGCGGCGCTCCCGGCACGAGGCCCCAGCGCGGCGGGAACCGTCGCCGGACCCCGCCCGGTACGGGAAAGGGCCCCGCGGGCGCCTGCACGGCGTCCACGGGGCCCCGAAGCCCTCCGGAGGGGCTACTCGCAGCTGACCTCGTCCTCGGCGGCGCTGGTGGCGCCCAGACCGGCCAGGGCGTCGCCCTCGCCGCCGGAGCCCCCTCCGCTCGTGGCCAGGCCGTCCCAGTCCTGCGCGCCCATCACCAGCTCCAGCTCCGGGCCGAGGTCGGGGACCTCCTCCAGCTGGGCCACGCTGAGCGCCGAGGCCAGCTCCTCGGCCTGCGCGAGCTGGTCGGGGCCGTGGTAGATCGTGGTGACGGCGGGGGTCCGCTCGACCGGGTCGCCCTCACCGGTGACGTTGAACCCCTGCTCGGTGAGCAGCGTCCCGACCTGGCTCGCCAGACCGGTGATGCCCGTGCCGTTGAGCACCCGCACGGACACGTCCGCGGGTTCGACGGCGGGCTCCTCCGCCTCCTCCGAACCCTCGCCGCCGCCTCCGTCGCCGCCCTCCTCCTCGGGCAGGGCGTCACCGGAGGCGACCGCGGAGAACAGCTCGTCGGCGGCGGGCTGCTGGAGGTCCAGCTTCCCGCTGTGGACGGGAGAGTCCACCACGGGGGCGGTGACCATCCGCATCCGGCCCAGGTCGACCTCGCGCATCGAGATGGCCAGCTCGGTCATCTGGTCCACGGTGAACCCGTCGTCGGTCACCAGGCTGTCGGTGACCGAGCCCATGAAGTCGTAGAGCGTGGCGGGGCTGGACATGATCTCGCCGCTGGTGACCTTGCGCAGGATGGCGCCCATCATCCGCTGCTGGTTCTCGATCCGGTTCAGGTCGCTGCCCTGCTCCGTGCTGGCCCGGGAGCGGGCCAGGCCCAGCGCCTGCTCACCGTTGAGGGTCTGCATGCCTGCGTCGAGCGTGAGGTGCGCCTTGGGGTCGTCGATCGGCTGGGGGACGCACATCTCCACGCCGCCGATGGAGTCCACGATCTCCTGGAAGCCCGCGAAGTCGACCATCACCATGTGGTCGAGGTGGATGTCGGTGACCGTCTCCACCGTGTTGCCCTGGCAGTCCATCCCGCCGTAGGTCATGGCGTGGTTGAGCTGGTCCACCGTGCCCGCCGTCACCCCGGGGTTCTCGCCGTTGGCCGGGCAGTCGGGCATCGGGACCATCAGGTCGCGGGGCATGTTGACCATCGTCACCCCGCCCTCGTCCACGTTGATGCTCACCACGACCAGCACGTCGGGGCGCACGCCGTTGACCACGCTGTACTCGGCGTTCTCCTCCGCGCGCTGGTCGGTGGCCAGCAGCAGGATGTTGTGGATGCCCTCCGCCTGGGCCGGACGGTCACCCCAGGCGTCGGTGTTGACCTCCTCGGTGGCGATGCTGAGGACGTCGCGGTAGCCCGCGTACACGGTGAGACTGGCCGCGATGAGCAGGCCGGTCGCCCCGCACGCCACCCACTGGCCGAGACTCATCTTCCCCGCCAGGGCTGAGGACGCGTTTCTGGGAGCCAAAGGGCACCTGCGATTCGGTATGGGACAAGGGCTGGTCCGGTCGGTGGGGGAGGGCGTACTGCGCGAGCGCTGACACGGACGTAACGGCCGGATGGTACCGGACGGGTACGTACCGTGTCAGATCGGAACCGGCGACCGGGTTCCGGTCACCGGCCCTCAGCAGGCGCTCTCCTGAGCCCCCGCCGCGGTGGTGCCGCCCAGGTCCTCGGTGATGGAGACCTCGGGCCCGGACGAGCCGCCTCCGCCCGCGAAGCCGTTCCAGTCCTGGCCGATGACCAGTTCCAGGGTCTGCGGGAGGTCGGCGACCTCCTCGGTGACCGCGTTCTCCAGCGAACCCGCCAGCAGTTCGGCGGCGGCCGCCTCACCCGGAGCGTAGTAGACGGTGGTCAGCTCGGGGAAGCGCACCGCGGGTTCGCCGATACCGGTGACGTCGTACCCCTCCCCCAGCAGGACGCCCTGGACCTCGCTCGCCAGGCCGGTGACACCGGTGTTGTTGAGGACCTGCACGGAGACGTCGGCGGGGGCGGGGGCCGCGTCGCCGGAGCCCTCCTCCGACTCCTCCCCCTCGTCCTCCGGCTCCTCGTCCTCCAGGTAGGCGCCGGAGTTGATCGCCGCGAACAGCTCGGAGGCGGCGGGCTGGCTCATGGCCAGCCGGTTGGCGTCGGCGGGGTGCTGGCCGTTGGGCACGGTGACGAACTGGATGCGCTCCAGGTCCACCTCGCGCATGGAGATGGCGATGTCGGTCATCGTCTCCACGGTCAGCTCTTCGTCGGTGGTCACCGAGTCGGTGACGGCGCTGAGGAAGTTGGTGATGGTCACCGGGCTGGTCATGACCTCGCTGCTGAGCACCTGGCGCAGCATGGCGCCCATGAACTCCTGCTGGCGGTCGATCCGCGACAGGTCGCTGCCGTCGCCCTGGCCGTAGCGGGAGCGCACGTAGCCCAGCGACTCCTCACCGCTGAGGGTCTGCTTCCCGGCGTCCAGGGTCAGGTGCGCCTTGGGGTCGTCCACCGGCGCGGGGATGCACATCTCCACGCCGCCGAGGGCGTCCACCATGTCCTTGAACCCGGTGAAGTCCATCATGACGAAGTGGTCCAGGTGCACGTCGGTGACCTCCTCGACGGTCTGCCACTGGCAGCCCACCCCGCCGAAGGTCATCGCCGAGTTGATCATGCCGCTGTGCGGGTTCATCCCCTCGTAGCCCTCCACGGCCTCGCAGCCGGGCAGGTCCACGACCAGGTCGCGGGGCAGGTTGACCAGCGTGGCCGCGCCGTTGTCCACGTTGATGCTGGCGATGAGCATGGTGTCGGGGCGTTCGCCCTCGGCCTCGCCGTAGTTGGCGTTGTCCCCCGACCGGACGTCGGAGCCGATGATGAGCAGGTTCATCACGCCCTCGACGCTGGTGGGCCGGTCCCAGGCGTCGGTGTCCACCTGCGCGGTGGTGATGTTGCCGACGATGCCCTGGTACCAGCCGTAGCCGCCGAGGCTGGCGATGATGGCCAGGGCGGTGACCACGCAGGCGACCCACTGCCCCGGGGACATGCGCACGGCGTGCATGGCGGCGGACGGAGGGCGGGGGGCGGAGCGTTTTCCAGCCATGCGAACCTTCGGGTGCGGCGGCGTGCGTGGGAGGCGGCCGGGTCCCCCGACGGGGACGGGGCCCACCGGTGGGAACGGGATCCGCGGCGGGGACCGGGTCCCCGCGCGGGGGCCGGACCCGATTCTCCGCGCGCGAACGGACCCCCGTGGGAGCGGGGGAGTCGAGCGCTCAGGGTTTCGGTCCGTTCCCGGGCCAAGTAATGAACGGATGTTAACAGCAGCTCGCGGGGGCCGCGCCCACGCGCGCGCCGGGCTTCCCCGCTGCCGGGGACACCCGGTGAGGCCTCAGTAGCGGGTGGCGACCGTCCCGGCGGCCCGGTCGTGCAGCCCGCGGGTGTCCCGGTCGTAGATGACGGCGGGGATGACCAGGCACAGCAGGAGTGTGCGCACCGTCATGGACACGAACCAGGGCCAGGAGCGCTCACCGGTGGCGGTGATACCCACGCCGACCAGGCGGCGGCCGACGGTGGTGCCGAAGAGCGTGAGCAGGAGGACGTTCATGACCGCGAAGACGACCAGGGCGGTGTTGCTGACCATCGGGACGGCCTCCGCCTGGCTGGCGGCGTCCGCGCCGACCAGCCCGACGCCGTAGGCCCCCCAGGCGAGCGCGAGGGACAGCATCCAGTCCAGGAGGAGCCCCACCAGGCGGCGCATCACGCCGGGCACCGAACCCGGTCCGTTCTCGGGCAGGCCGAGCCGGTTGCCCCGGTACTGGAAGTCGTCCCCGGACGCCGCGGTGGCGGAGCCCCGGCTCTCGTCGCTCATGGTTTCCACGGTATCCACCCGGCGGGAGGGACCGTACCCGGGGCGTCGGAGCGGCTGTGACCCCCCGCGCGGGAGATCATGGCGGAGGTCACACCGGGGGCCGTGGCGGGGGCCACAAACGGGGCCGCGCAGCGTCCCTTTTCGGCCCCTACAGGGCGGAATCACCGGGTCAGACCCGGTGGTCTGCGACAACAGCCGGGTCCGTAACATACAGGAAACAATCGAGACATGGCGCGGAAACCACCCGCTCCTAGCTTCGGAGACGAAGCCGGGAGACGGCGCGCGATCCGACGTGTCCGCGATGGGGCGGACCCCGGTCCACCGTCTCAGCCACCTGCACGGAGGTTCGTTTTGTTCAGCAGCGTCGACGAGGTGCTCGCCTATATCCGGGACGAGGACGTCAAGTTCCTCGACGTCCGATTCACGGACCTTTTCGGGGGCGTGAACCACGTTACCCTCCCGACCGAGAACGTCGACGAGTCGACGTTCACCGATGGCCAGATGTTCGACGGCTCGTCGATCCGCGGCTTCCAGGCCATCCACGAGTCCGACATGCTGCTGCTGCCGGACCTGAGCACCGGCGTGCTGGACCCGTTCCGCAAGCACAAGACGCTGAACATGACGTTCTTCGTCCACGACCCGCTGACCCTGGAGTCCTACAGCCGCGACCCGCGCAACGTCGCCCGCAAGGCCGAGGCCTACCTGCGCGGCTCCGGCGTGGCCGACACCGCCTTCTTCGGCCCCGAGGCCGAGTTCTACATCTTCGACGACGTCAAGTTCGAGACCCGGTCCAACACCGGCTACTACGAGATCGACTCGATCGAGGGCGCCTGGAACACCGGTTCGGCCATCGAGGGCGGCAACCGCGGCTACCGTCCCCGCTACAAGGGCGGCTACTTCCCCGTCGAGCCGGTCGACCACTACAGCGACCTGCGCTCGGACATGGTGCAGCAGCTGATCAAGTCGGGTATCGAGGTCGAGCTCCAGCACCACGAGGTCGGCACCGCGGGCCAGGCCGAGATCGGCATCAAGTTCGGCACCCTGCTCCAGCAGGCCGACAAGGTGCAGCTGTACAAGTACATCGTCAAGAACGTCGCCAACGCGGCGGGCAAGACGGCCACCTTCATGCCCAAGCCGCTCTTCGGCGACAACGGCTCGGGCATGCACTGCCACCAGAGCCTGTGGAAGGACGGCGAGCCGCTGTTCTTCGACGAGTCCGGCTACGGCCAGCTCTCGGACACGGCCCGCTACTACATCGGCGGCCTGCTCAAGCACGCCTCGGCGCTGCTGGCCTTCACCAACCCGACCGTGAACTCCTTCCACCGCCTGGTGCCCGGCTACGAGGCCCCGATCAACCTCGTCTACAGCCAGCGCAACCGCTCGGCCTGCATCCGCCTGCCGCTGACCGGTTCCAACCCCAAGGCCAAGCGCATCGAGTTCCGCGTGCCGGACCCGTCGGCCAACCCGTACCTGGCCTTCTCCGCCATGCTGATGGCCGGCATCGACGGCATCAAGAACAAGATCGAGCCGCCGGAGCCCGTGGACAAGGACCTCTACGAGCTGCCCCCGGCGGAGGCCCAGGCCATCAAGACCGTCCCGGCGTCGCTGGACGAGGCCCTGGAGGCCCTGGAGGCCGACCACGAGTTCCTGCTCGAGGGCGGCGTGTTCACCAAGGACCTCATCGAGACCTACGTGGACTTCAAGCGCACCGAGGAGATCGACTCCCTGCGCCTGCGCCCGCACCCGCGCGAGTTCGAGCTCTATTACGACATCTAAGGCGTAGACGGCAGCTCCGGGAGGGCGCGCCGCGCACTCCCCCCATCGGGGCCGGTATCCGTTCGGGTACCGGCCCCGACCCGGTTCCGGGTGCGCGGGACGGCTCGCCCCGGGTGCCGGGGACCGAACCGGTTCGGGGCACCGGGCCCGCTCACCGGCCGGACCGTTACCGTTGACACGTGGTGAGGGACGGAACGACGAACATGACGGCAGGCGCGCTCGCCAGGCGCGGTTTCAGCGACAGCACCCGGGCCCTGCGCCTGGTGGAGGAGGCCGGACTCGACGCCCGGGCCGACACCGAGGTCATCGGCTCGCTCGCGGCCGCCCCCGACCCCGACCAGGCGCTCCTCGGGCTGATCCGCATCCTGGAGTCCGACCCCGACCCCGCCGACCTCCTGGACGCGCTGCGCGAGGACCGGGAGCTGCGGGCCCGGCTGTGCCGGGTGCTGGGCACGAGTACCGCCCTGGCCGACCACCTGGTGCGCCACCCGGGCGACTGGCGGGAGCTGCGGGGCGCCGACGCCGCCCGCTCCCCCGGGCCGGAGGAGGTGCGCCGCGGCCTGTTGCACATCGTGGGCGCCGATCCCCACAGCCCCGCGCCGACCGCCGATCCGGCCGTGGTCGGCGACGGCTCGCCGGAGGACCTGCGGCACGTCCTGCGCGTGGCCTACCGCAGGCGGGTGCTGCGCCTGGCCGGGCGCGACCTGACCGGGCTGTGCACGGTGGACGAGGTCGCCGGGGAACTCGCCGACCTGGCCGCGTCGCTGCTGGACGCGTCGCTGGCGGTGGCCCGCGCCGAGCACCCCGAGGACGCCGCGCTGTGCCGCCTGGCGGTCATCGGCATGGGCAAGTGCGGCGGCCGCGAGCTCAACTACGTCAGCGACGTGGACGTGGTGTTCGTGGCCGAGCCGGCCGTGGCCGGGGAGGCGGACGAGGACGCGGGCCCGGGTTCCGGGGAGCCGGTGGACGAGCAGGCGGCGATGCGCGCGGCGACCCGGCTGGCCACCGCGATGATGCGCATCCCGGCCGAGACCGACGCCGAGGGCGCCCTGTGGGAGGTGGACCCGGCGCTGCGCCCCGAGGGCAGGAACGGCCCGCTGGTGCGCCCGCTGTCGGGGCACCGCGCCTACTACGAACGCTGGGCCAAGACCTGGGAGTTCCAGGCCCTGCTCAAGGCCCGCCCGATCGCCGGGGACGCGGAGCTGGGCCGGGCCTACATGGACCTCATCTCCCCGATGGTGTGGGAGGCGGCGGGCCGCAAGGACTTCGTGGAGGACGTGCAGGCGATGCGCCGCCGGGTGGTGGCGCACATCCCGGCGGGTGAGGCGGAGCGCGAGCTCAAGCTGGGCCCGGGCGGCCTGCGCGACATCGAGTTCTCCGTGCAGCTGCTCCAGCTGGTGCACGGGCGCACCGACGAGCGGCTGCGGTCGGGCAACACCCTGGAGGCGCTGGCCGCGCTGTCGGAGCACGGGTACGTGGGGCGCGGCGACGCGGCGGGGCTGGCGGAGGCCTACCGGTTCCTGCGGCGGCTGGAACACCTGTTGCAGCTGGAGCGGCTGCGGCGCACGCACCTGATGCCCGATCCGGCCGCCGAGGAGGGCCCCGACCAGCTGCGCCGTCTGGGGCGGGCGCTGGGGATGACCGCGAACCCGGTGCGGGAGCTGACCGAAGCGCGCCGCCGGGTGTCGTCGGAGGTGCGGCGCCTGCACGAGAAGCTGTTCTACCGGCCGCTGCTCAACGCGGTGGCCAGGCTGCCGGGCGAGGAGGCGCGGCTGTCGCCGGAGCAGGCCAGGGACCGCCTGGAGGCGCTGGGGTTCGTCGATCCGGGCGGCGCGCTGCGCCACCTGGAGTCGCTGACCTCGGGGGTCTCGCGCAGGGCGGCGATCCAGCGGACGCTGCTGCCGGTGATGCTGGGCTGGTTCTCCGACGCCCCCGACCCCGACGCGGGCCTGTTGGGCTTCCGGCAGGTGAGCGAGGCCCTGGGCACCACGCCGTGGTACCTGCGCCTGCTGCGCGACGACGTGCGGGTGGCCGAGCGGATGGCGTGGCTGCTGGGGACGAGCCGGTACGTGACGGAGCTGCTGCTGCGCGCCCCGGAGGCGGTGGCGATGTTCGACGACGACGGCGACCTGGTGCGCCGCGACCCGAAGGTGCTGGCCGGGGAGGCGGAGGCGGCGCGGCGCCGGTACGACACGGCCGAGGAGTCGGTGTCGGCGGTGCGCGCGCTGCGCCGCCGCGAGCTGCTGCGCACGGCCGCGGCCGACCTGCTGGAGGTCGCCTCGGTCCAGGACGTGGGCGCGGCCCTGACCGACATCGCCGCGGTGACCATAGAGGCGGCGCTGCGGCTGGCGCAGAACCGGGTGGTGGCGGCGTCGGGGGACGAGCCGCTCACGCGGGTGTGCGTGGTGGCGATGGGCCGGTTCGGCGGCGGTGAGCTGACCTACGCCAGCGACGCGGACGTGATGTACGTGCACGACCCCCTGCCGGGCGTGGACACGGGTGCGGCGACCAAGCAGGCGCTGGCCGTCGTGCGGGAGCTGGCGCGGCTGCTGGAGATGCCCGCGGCCGAGCCGCCGCTGAAGGTGGACACCGACCTGCGCCCGGAGGGCCGCAGCGGCCCGGTGGTGCGCACGCTGGAGTCCTACGCGGCCTACTACGGGCGCTGGTCGCAGGTGTGGGAGAGCCAGGCGCTGCTGCGGGCCAAGCCGGTCGCGGGCGACCCGCAGCTGCGGGAGGCGTTCACGAGGCTGATCGACCCGATCCGGTACCCGGAGGGCGGGATCGACTCCTCGGCGGTGCTGGAGATCCGCAAGCTCAAGGCGCGGATGGAGGCGGAGCGGCTGCCGCGCGGCGCCGACCCGACGCTGCACACCAAGCTGGGCCGGGGCGGGCTGTCGGACGTGGAGTGGGTGGCCCAGCTGATCCAGCTGCGCCACGCGCACGAGTACCCCGACCTGCGGACCACCGGCACCCTGGAGGCGCTGGAGGCGGCCGTGGCGCACGGTCTCCTGGACGCGGAGGACGGCGAGGTGCTCAGCCAGGCCTGGCGGCTGGCGTCGCGGGTGCGGGGCATGGTGATGCTGGTGCGCGGCCGGGGCGGGGACTCGCTGCCCTCGGACCTGCGGGTGCGGGCGGCGCTGGCGGGGGCGATGGGCTGCCCCGTGGACAGTGGCGGCGAGGACGAGGAGGACGGCGCGGGGGAGGGCGCGGAGTCCGTGCGGGAGGGTCCGGCCGAGCAGTTGACGGAGACCTACCTGCGCGCCACGCGTCGGGCGAGGGCGGTGATGGAGCGCGTCTTCTACGACGACTGAGGGTGGTTCCCGGCCTCCGGGCGGGCCGCGGTGCGGTCGGGGCCCGGTGCGGTTAGGACGCGATGCGGACGCGGGCCGCGGGCCGCGGTGCGGACGCAGGACCTGGTGCGGTCGGAACGCGGGCACGCCGAGGTCGGCGGTCCCTGGGGACCCCCCGCTTTCCAGGAAACCGCGAACGCCCCGGGCCCCGCCAGAGGCTGCCCGTGCCTGTGGACAACCCCCGAGTGGAGGCGGGCCCCTCCCGGAGCGGCGCCCCCGCGCCGGAGGAGCCGGGCACGGAGCCCCCGCGCCGGAGGAGCCGGACGCGGGGGCATCGGGGCCGGGGAGTGGTCGGCCCGTGGGGGTGGCTCGCGGCTCCCGGGAGCCCGTCCCGGAAGGGCCGTGCGCGGCGCCCCGGCCGGGGCGCCGCGCACGGGTCAGTCGCGCCAGGTGACGCTGGTGGCGGGGCCGACGCGGTTGGCGCCGGACTCCCACTCGACGTTGCCCGCGCCGTCGATCTTGACCAGCTTCCACTCGGTGTCCGCGCCGATGGGGGCGGTCCCCGACCACACGGGGTAGGTGGACGCGTCGGTGGACAGCTTCACCCCGCTCGGGGGGTTCCAGGACCCCAGCCCGGGGGTGGAGCCGACCACGTACACCTCCTGGCCGTACCAGGTCTCCACGGTGGCGGAGACGTCGACCTCACCCGGCTCGCCCGGCTCACCGGGGCCGCCGCCCCCGCACTCGGCCGGGTCGTCGCAGGTGCCGCCCACGTGCAGGGCGACGGCCCCGTTCGCGGGGACCTGGGCGCTGATCCGGCCGTCGGCGACGGTGAGGGTCCCGCTCCCGGCGGCGTTGTCGTAGCTGCCGTCGGGCAGGTCGGTGTCGGCGGTCAGGTTCCAGGTGCCGCCGGTGGCGTTGAAGGCGGCGAAGCCGCGGTCGCCCCGGTCGAAGGCGAGCCGGGAGGAGCCGTCGGTGGCGCGCTGGACGACGGGGGTGTCGCCGGTGGCGTTGCGGAAGGCGGCCATCCCGGCGACGGTCGGGTGGCGGTGCTCGCAGACCCACTCGGCGCTGGCGCAGTCGGTGTCGGCGGTGATCCAGCCCGCCGGGTTGCCCGCCACCTCGCCGACGCTGGGCGGGCCCTGGGTGACGTTGGAGCCGAAGTCGTAGCTGGACATCACCACGGGGCGCCCGTAGGGGTGGGCCAGCATGAACGCCACGGCCAGGTGGTAGCGGTCGCCGTCCTTGAAGGTCAGGGTCGGGTGGTAGCGCTGGGTGTCGTGGTTGTCGACGAAGACGGTGGCCTGCTCGTCGGTGAGCCCGCCGTAGTCCGGCAGCTGGGCCAGGCCGGAGATGTCGCCGCCGGCGAACTTGTTGGAGATGTCGCGCTGGTAGTCGAAGGCGGTCACGCGGCCGTAGGGCGCGTAGGCGGTGTAGGGGATGGTCTGGTCCCCGTAGACCTCGTGGAAGACGTCGGGCTGGCCGCCGAAGACCGGGACCTCGTTCAGGTCGGAGAAGATCGCGTCGACGTGGGCCTCGGGGACGTGCTTGGAGGCGTCCACGCGGAAGCCCGCCACGCCCATGTCCACCAGGCCGTTGAGGTAGCGGCGGATCTGCGCGCGCACCTCGGGGTCACCGGTGTCGAGGTCGGACAGTCCGACCAGCTCGCAGTTCTGCACCTCCCACTTGTCGTTCCAGTTGCTGATCTCCCTCCGGCAGGAGCTGAAGTCCTCCCCCGTGCGGGAGGCGGTGCCGTCGCCGAACAGGTCGGGGTACTCGTACTTGGCCCACTCCGTGCCCGCGCTGCCGGTGCCCGAGCCGTCGCCGGTCATGTGGTTGATGATCGCGTCGGCGTAGATCCTCACGCCGTTGTCGGCACAGGTGGAGACCATCGCCTGGAACTCCTCGGCGGTGCCGCGCCGGGTGTTGTCGATGCGGTAGGAGGTCGGCTGGTAGTCCTGCCACCAGGGGTAGTCGCCGCCCTCGGCGAAGGGGATGACCACGTGTTCCTGGGGCGGGGAGACCTGCGCCCCGCCGAAGCCGTGGGGGCCGAGGAACTCCTCGCACTCGGTGGCGACGGAGTCCCAGTTCCACTGGAAGAGCTGGACGATGGTCTCGCCGTTGTCGGCGGCCCGGACGTCCTCGGCGGGGGCGGGGGCTGCCGGGACCGGTGTCGTCGGGGTCGGGGCCGCCGGGACGGGGGCGGCCTGCGCGGGGGCGGCCAGCAGGCCGATCCCCATCAGGACCGCCCCGGCGACGGCGCCGGGTCGGATGGGCTTCATGTGCGCTCCTTGGGGGGAGGTAGCGCGGCGGGGCGGCACTGCCCCGTCCGCTGCTCTCTTGCAGTGTTTGCAAGAGTTTGCGTGAGCGTGACGAAGCTAACAGACCGGAACGCTCTTGTGAACGGGTCTTGATCTGGACGTCACACCGCTCACCCAGCGCGACGGTTCCCGCCGCCACCTGCCTCGATGCGTTTCGGGCCGCCTTCCCCCGTCAGATCGACCCAAGGGATACTCCCTCGTGAACTGGGACGATGTCCGCGCAAGCCCACGAAGTCCGTGGGAAAAATTTCGCAAGATTACGGAAACGCACACAGAAAAAACCGGTGGCGGCACGGTTCGCGCCGCCACCGGCGGTGGCTCCTGCGCGGCCTGCGGGGACCGCGCTCCGGGAGGGGCTACCAGAAGACGGCCACGCCGATGTTGACGATGGCGAGCACGCCCGCGATGATCGCGAGGTTCTTGGCGGGCTTGCGCAGGTTGAGCACGCCCACGACCACGACCGCCAGCGCGACCAGCAGCTTGACCGCGATCTTGACGTGGTTCAGCTCCCCGAGGTCGGCCATCTCGGCCACCCCGACCAGCAGCAGGCCGGTGACGAACTGGAGCAGGGAGCTGTGCAGCAGGACCTTGGTCGACTTGGGGTTGTCGGTGATGACCTGCATGAGGAAGCCCGCGATGATCCCGGCCAGGCCGATCATGTGCAGGAAGACGAGCGCGGAGTAGAGAATGTCCATGCCGGAAACACTACTACGCCGCGTAGTTTTCCCTCGCCGGGATCATGACACGCTGACGTAACAAAACCGGCGCCCCCACCTGGGCGGCTCCCCACCCGCGCGCCCCCTCACCCGCGCGACAGCGCCCTCCACTCGCTCGCCCCGACCTTTGACGGCTCCAGGCGGGGGCTCACCCGCGCGACAGCGCCCTCCTGCGCCGCCACAGCACCCAGGCCAGCCCCACCGCCAGGGCGACCCCTGCGGCCCGCAGCAGGTTCGCGGGGTCGGTGTACTCCGAGACCCGCGACATGGCGGTCTGTTCCGCGACCAGTACCGAGTCGCTGGCGCACGCGGCCGGGTCGGCGTCGCGTTCCAGCAACAGGCAGGCGGTGCTGGTCAGGCGTTCCCCCGTCGCCTCCGGCGCGCGGACGCGCACCGTGTACACCGCCTCCTCCCCCTCGGGCACCGTCACCCGCCAGTTCACGATCCCGTCCCGGACCACCCCCTCCTCCCCGACCTCGACGATCTCCAGCTCGCCTGGAACGTGCTGGGCCAGCAGGGCGCCCTCCACGGGTCCGTCGGTGACGGTGGTGCGCAGTGTGAACTCCCCTCCCGGCCGCGGCGCCTCGCCCGCCTCCAGGAACAGGCCCACCGGCCCCTCCCCCTGCACCGGCTCCGCGGCGGCGGGCGCGGGGGCGCCCAGCGCGCCCGCAGCCGTCAGGCCCGCCGTGAGCGCGCCCGCTGTGAGCGCGCCCGCCGTCTTTGCCCTGTACTTCCGCGTCATGTCGCGCCTCCCACGTGCGTCGTTGCCGCCTAGACAACTACGGGTGAGCACTCCGAAGCATGGTGTGACACGCCGTGCGGGCAGGGTCTTAGGGCGTACGGGTGCTCAGGCCTCCCAGGACTGGGATTCCTCCCCATGTGCGCCCCGGGGTCTTAGGGAGAACGTGGAGACCAGACGGCGGGACACCGGTTCCGCCGCGCGAGTGAAGAGGGAAGCACCGTGTTCCACAGCGAACTGCTCAACGCCAACGCCCGGGAGATGACCGAGCGGCGCGTCCGCGAGGCCGAGAACGTGCGTGCGGCCCTGCGTGCACGCACCGAGAAGCGCGCGCGGCGCAGGGAGGAACGCCGCGAGCGCCAGCGCCAGCGGCGCTCCTACGGCCGCGCCGCGTGAGGCCGTGCGCGGAAGGGAAGGAAGGGAGGAGGAACCGCATGGTGCCGGGCACGCCCCTCCTCCCCCGGACCGGTCCGCCCCCTCGGCCGCCAGGACCGGCTCCGGCCGCTCGGTGAGCGCACCCGCGGGCTCGGAGCCGAAGCGACCGGAGCCGAGGACGTGATCCCCGGGGCGGATCCCGTGCCCCAGCGGGAGCCGGCGATCGGAACCGGACCCGTGCCGCGGTCGGGGCGTGGCCCGGGAGGCGGAACCGGGCCCGACCCGTCCACGCGTCATACGGCGGCGGGCAGGCGGGCAGGCGGCCGGCGGGCAGGTGGGCGGCGGGCGAAAACCCCCTGGAAAGGCCGCACATGACGGGCATAATGGGCGCTATGCCCGTTCTTGTCGAGAGTCGTACCGTTTTCGTGGGCCGCGAGCGCGAACTCCGCCTCCTCCGGGACCACGCCAGGCGCTCCCACACCGAGGCGTCCGGAACGGTACTGGTCAGCGGCGACGCGGGCGTGGGCAAGAGCCGCCTGGTCGGCGAGTTCGTCTCGGCCCTGCCCCAGGGAACGGTCTTCGTCGGCGGCTGTCTCCAGCTCGGCGTGGACGGACTGTCCTACGCCCCCTTCACCGCCGTGCTGCGCCAGCTCCTGCGCGAGCGCGGACGCGCGGCGTTCGAGGCCGCGGCGCCCGGAGGCACCGGCGAGTTCGCCCGGCTCCTGCCCGAGCTGGGCGAGGTGCCCGTGCTGCGCCCGGAGAACCGGGGCATCCTCTTCGAACAGGTCCTGCGCCTGTTCACCCAGGCCGCCGAGGACGGCGGCGTCACCGTGGTGCTGGAGGACCTGCACTGGGCCGACGGCGCCACCCGCGACCTGCTCGTCTTCCTCGTCCGCAACCTCGACCTGCCGGGCGTGCAGCTCGTGGCCACCTACCGCAGCGACGACCTGCACCGCACCCATCCGCTGCGCCGCCTGCTGCCCGAACTGCGGCGCGCGCCCGGGGTCGAGCCGCTGGAGCTGGCGCCGTTCAGCCGCGAGGAGGCCGGTGCCCAGGCCGCCGCGATACGGGGCGCCAACCTCACCAGCCACGAACTGGACCAGCTGTACCGGCGTACCGAGGGCGTCCCGCTGTTCGTGGAGTCGCTGGCCTCCGCGGTCGGCGACCCCTCCGTCGGCGGCCACGACGTGCCCGACCAGTTCCGCGACCTGCTGTTGGAACCGCTGCACCGCTTCGACGACACCGCCCTGTCGGTGTTGCGCGTGGCCTCGGTCGGCGCGGTCTCGGGCAGCATCGAGCACGAGATGCTCTACCACGCGGCCGGGCTGCCCGAACGCGAACTGGAGACCGCGCTGCACACCCTGGTCGACGCCAACACCCTGCGCGCCGACCGGACCGGGTACCGCTTCCGGCACGCCCTGCTGCGCGACGCCGTGCACGGCGACCTGCTGCCCGGCGCCCACGCGCGGCTGCACATGCGCTTCGCCCAGCTCATCGACGAGTACCCCGACTCCGTCCCCTTCGACCGCAGGGCCGCCGAACAGGCCCACCACTACAACGCCGCACAGGAGCTGCCCAGCGCCCTCCAGGCCGCCTGGTGGGCCGCGGTGCGCGCGGGCGACACCCTGGCCTACGGCGAGGAACTGGACATGCTGGAGCGGGTCCTGGCCCTGTGGGACCGCGTCCCCGACGCACGGGAGCGGGTCCAGGGCCGGACCTGGGCCGAGGTGGCCAGCCTCGCGGCGGGGGCCGCCGTGGAGGCGGGCCGCGCCAGGCGCGCCCTCGAACTGGCCGACGAGGCCCTGGCCGCCCTCCCCGAGGACGGGGGCGACGACCACACGCTGACCGTACGGGCGGGGCTGCTGCGCCGCCGCGGGTTGGCACGCGCCGCGGACTCCTGCGGCAGCGGGATCACCGACCTGGTCAAGGCCCTGGAGCTGCACCCGCCGCACATGCCGGGGTACGGCCTGCTGCTGTCCATCCTGGCCCGGGAGAGCATGGTGCACCGCGCCGACCGGCGCCACACGCCGGAACAGGAGCGGCTGCGGGAACTGGAGAGGTCCGGCAGGTCGGCGCGCGCGCTGGCGGAGGAGGCCATCGCCCTCGCCGACCCCGCCGAGCAGAGCGGCATGTGCGCGGCCGCCGACGCCCGCATCACCCTGGGCGGTCTGCACATGGACGCGGGCGACTTGGAGGGGGGACGCCCCCTCATCGAGGCCGCCATCCGCTACGCCGCCGAGGTCCGCGACCCCTCCCTGGAGGCGCGCGGGGCGGGCAACCTGGGCCACTTCCTACGTGAGCTGGGGCACCACGAGGAGGGCCTGGCCGTCCTGGAGGAGTCCCTGGCCCGGCACGAGGCGATGGGGTGGGCGGCCGTCCACAAGACGTTCAACCACCAGAACCGCGCGGAGATCCACTTCGAGCTGGGGAACCTGGTCAAGGCCCGCGGGATCCTCGAAACGGTCCTGCGCTCCCACCCCTCCAGCAAGCACCGCTTCTACGTCGACGCGGTGCTGGCCCGCACGGCGGCGGCGCAGGGGGACCCGGAGGCGGCGCGCCGGACCATGAGGGTGTCGGGGCGGGCGGACGCGCTGGCCTCGCACCGGATGAACATCGTGCAGCTCTCCCTGCTGGCGCTGCTGGAGGCGGACCTGGTCGCGGGGGACGTGGACGACGCGCTCGTCCTGGCCGAGCGGACGCTGGAGCGGCTGGTCCTGGAGTCCGCGCACGGGTACACGTGGCCGATGGCGGAGGCGATGGCCGAGGCCGCCCGGAGGGGCGCGGCGCCGGGACGCCCGGAGGGGACGGTGGAGCGGGCACGCCGGGTACGGGACCTGGTGGCCGCGCTGGTGGCGCCGATGCCCGCCCACGGGACGGCGCAGCACGCCTACCGGGTGTCCGTCGGGGCGCACCTCGCCGAGGCGGACGGCGCGGGACCGGACGCGCTGCTGGAGCGGTGGCGCGAGTCGGTGGCGGCCTGGGAGGCCACGCCGATGCGGCTGCACCTGGCCCGGGCCCGGCTGCGGGCCGCCGAGGCGGCCGTGGCGGCCGTGGCGGCCGGGCGGCGGGACCGGGCCGTGGCGTGGGTGCGTCAGGCGCACGCCACGGCACGGGAGTGCGGAGCGGCGCCGCTGGCCGGCGCCGCCGCGGACCTGGCGCGCAGAATGGGCTCCGGTCTGGAGGAGGACTCGGCCCCGCCCGCCGTCCCCGCCGGGCTGACGGCGCGCGAGGCGGAGGTGGCGCGGCTGCTGGTGGTGGGCAGCACCAACGCCCAGATCGCCGAGCGGCTGTTCATCACGGCCAAGACCGCGAGCGTGCACGTGTCCAACATCCTGGCCAAGCTCGACGTGCCCAACCGGGCCGCGGCCGGGGCGCGGCTGCGGGAGCTGGGCCTGGCCTAGGAGCGGGTTCCGGGCCCGAACCCGGCCCCACGCGCACCGGATCCGGAACGGGGAGCGGCGAGCGGGGAGGGCGCGGGCACACCGCCTTCACCGGCTCCGCGCTGCGGGTCGTGCTCCGGGACCGGTGCGGGCGCGGGCGCACCGGAGGGGCGGGCGAAACGCGGTTCAGACCGTCCAGCGGTTGGTGATGGGCACGCGGCGGTCCCGGCTGAGGTTGCGCGCGCTGATCTTGGTGCCCGGCGCGGACTGGCGGCGCTTGTACTCGGCGCGGTCCACCATGCGGATGACCCGGCGCACCAGCTCGGGGTCGTATCCGGCGAAGACCAGTTCGGCCTCCCCCTTGTCCGTGCCGACGTAGGCGTCCAGGACGGCGTCGAGCTGTGTGTAGTCGGGCAGGGAGTCGGTGTCCAGCTGGTCGGGGCGCAGTTCGGCGCTGGGCGGCTTGGAGATGGAGTTCTCCGGGATCGGCGGGGTCTGCCCCAGCCGGACGGCCTCGTCGTTGCGCCAGCGGGCCAGCTCCCAGACCAGGGTCTTCCAGCAGTCCTTGATGGGCGCGAACCCGCCCACGGAGTCGCCGTAGAGCGTGGAGTAGCCGGTGGCGGCCTCGCTCTTGTTGCCGGTGGCCAGGACCAGGTGGCCCTCCTCGTTGGACAGCGCCATCAGGAGCGTGCCGCGCACGCGGGCCTGGAGGTTCTCGGCGGCCAGGCCGGTGAGCGGCACGCCCGCCTCCCCCGTGGACCGGGTGAAGGCCTCCACGGCCGGGGCGATGGCGATGGTGCGGGCGGCGAAGCCCTGGCGGCGCGCCAGCTCCTCGGCGTCGCCGACCGAGTGGTCGCTGGAGTGGGCGCTGGGCATGAGCACGCCGTGCACCCGGTCCGCGCCCAGGGCGTCCACCGCGATGGTGGCCACCAGCGCGGAGTCGATGCCGCCCGAGACGCCGACCAGGACCGAACCGAAGCCGTTCTTGACGGTGTAGTCGCGCAGGCCGGTGACCAGGGCGCGGTAGACCTCGCCCGTGTCGGAGAGCGGGTCGGGCCGCGGGGTGACGGTGGCCGCACGCGGCGGATAGGGGGCGACCGGGTCGGCCGAGACGGTGTGGCGCATGACGCGCAGACCGTCCACCCGTGCGCCCGGGCCGTCCGGGGCCGGTCCGGCCTCGGGCAGGTCGAGGTCGGCTACCAGGAGGGTCTCGGCGAACTGCGGGGCGCGGGCCACCAGCTCCCCCTCGGAGTCCACGATCAGGGAGTCGCCCTCGAAGACCAGCTCGTCCTGGCCGCCGACCATGTTGACGTAGGCCAGGGCGGCGCCGACCTCGCGGGCGCGGCGCTGGCACAGTTCCAGGCGCACGTCGTCCTTGTGGCGCTCGTAGGGCGAGCCGTTGAGGGAGACCAGGAGGCCGACCCCGGCGGCGCGGGCCGCGGTGACGGGGCCGCCCTCCTGCCACAGGTCCTCGCAGACGGCCAGGGCGACGTCCACGCCGCGGACCCGGACCACGGAGAGCGTGTCGCCGGGGACGAAGTTGCGGAACTCGTCGAACACGCCGTAGTTGGGCAGGTGGTGCTTGGCCGAGGAGAGGACGACGCCGCCGCGGTGCAGGACCGCGACGGAGTTCTGCGGGGCCCCGGCGGGCTGGCCGTAGCGGGCGCCTGGGCCCTCGCGGCGGGAGAGGTATCCCACCACGACGGGGAGTTCTCCCAGGCCCTCCCGGGCGAGGTCGGCGGCCAGGGCGCGGGTGGCCTTGATCGAGGCCGACACGAAGGAGTTGCGCAGCGCCAGGTCCTCGACCGGGTAGCCGGTGACGACCATCTCCGGGAGGACGACCAGGTGGGCGCCCTCCTCGGCGGCCCTGCGCGCGGAGTCGACGACGAGGGACAGGTTGCCGTCCAGGTCGCCCGTGGTGGGGTTGACCTGGGCCAGTGCGATTCTGAGCTGTGCCACGGGCCCGAGCCTAGCCGCAGGATGTTTCCGGGGCGGTGGGACCGGCGTGCCCGGGCACGGGGCACGGCTGTCCGGGGTACGAAGGCGCACACGCCGGAGACGGCTGGCCGGGACACGAGGACGCGCACGCCGGGGACGGCCGCGGGCCCCGCACGGGGCCCCGCCGCCGGTGGCGGGCGGATGGCCGGAAGAGCCCGGTCACGGGCCATAATGCGTGTGCGGGTGACGGACCGGGCAGGCTGCTCGGCGGGTGCGGAAATACCCCGGAAATATCCGCACGGCACACTGGACCTGGGAGGCCGTGTCCGAACCGGCCCCGCCGTACGCCGGGAGGGCCCGGACACCGACCGCATCGAGGAAGGTTGATCGTGAATCGACAGCAGGAATTCGTGCTCCGCACGTTGGAGGAGCGCGACATCCGGTTCGTGAGGCTGTGGTTCACCGACGTGCTCGGGTACCTCAAGTCCGTGGCGGTCGCCCCCGCCGAACTGGAGGCGGCCTTCTCCGAGGGCATCGGTTTCGACGGCTCGGCCATCGAGGGGTTCGCCCGCGTCTACGAGGCCGACATGCTGGCCCAGCCCGACCCCTCCACCTTCCAGGTGCTGCCCTGGCGCAACGAGCCGCACGGCACGGCGCGCATGTACTGCGACATCCTCATGCCCGACGGCTCGCCGTCCTCGGCCGATCCGCGCCACGTGCTCAAGCGCACACTGGGCAAGGCCTCCGACCTGGGGTTCACGTTCTACACGCACCCCGAGATCGAGTTCTACCTGCTCAAGAAGATGCCCGAACTGGGTGAGCTGCCCGAGCCCAACGACTCCGGCGGCTACTTCGACCACACGCCGCACAACAGCGCGCACGACTTCCGGCGCAACGCCATCAACATGCTGGAGGCCATGGGCATCTCCGTGGAGTTCAGCCACCACGAGGGCGGGCCGGGGCAGCAGGAGATCGACCTGCGCTACGCCGACGCGCTGACCACCGCCGACAACATCATGACCTTCCGGCTCGTGATGAAGGAGGTGGCGATGGAGCAGGGCGTGTACGCCACCTTCATGCCCAAGCCGTTCACGCAGTACCCGGGCTCGGGCATGCACACGCACCTGTCGCTGTTCGAGGGCGACCGCAACGCCTTCTACGAGCCGGGTGCGGACTTCCAGCTGTCCAAGGTCGGGCGCGGGTTCATAGCGGGCCTGCTGCGGCACGCCGACGAGATCACGGCCGTCACGAACCAGTGGGTGAACTCCTACAAGCGCCTGTGGGACGACCCGGCCGCTTCGGCGGGCATGGGCGGTGAGGCACCGGCCTACATCTGCTGGGGCCACAACAACCGCTCGGCGCTGGTGAGAGTGCCCATGTACAAGCCGGGCAAGTCCAACTCCAGCCGGATCGAGATCCGCTCGCTGGACACGGCCTGCAACCCGTACCTGGCCTACGCGGTGATCCTGGCCGCGGGTCTGAAGGGCATCGAGGAGGGCTACGAGCTTCCTCCGGGCGCGGAGGACGACGTCTGGGCGCTGACCGACTCCGAGCGCCGGGCGCTGGGCATCCGGCCGCTGCCGCAGAGCCTGGACGAGGCGCTGCGGATCATGGAGAACAGTGAGTTGGTGGCCGAGACGCTGGGCGAGCACGTCTTCGACTTCTTCCTGCGCAACAAGAAGGCGGAGTGGCACGACTACCGCCGCCAGGTGACGCCGTACGAGCTGCACAGATACCTGCCGACCCTGTAGGAGCCGGGTGGGCCTGTAGCACTGTGAGCCCGTGCGAGCCCCCTTCCCGGGTGTCCGGGGAGGGGGCTCGGCGCGTCTCGGGGTGCTTCAGGGGTACTCCGAAGGGGGCAGGGGTTCAGAGGGCGGAGCCCTTCACGGCTCCAGGCGTGCGCCCTCCCCCGCAGGTACCTGTGAGACCCACGGCGACCGCACGGAGGGCCCCTTCTCTGACGGCTGGTTCCCCGACAGCCCCCTTATCGGACAGCCCCCCTTCTCTGACGGCCCCTTGTCCGAGGGAACTCCGCCGGGCGCGGAGCGGTCGCACGGGCGCACCCGCACGACCGCCCAGGCCCCGCACCGCCCGGGAATCAGGGCGTGTACACCTCCGGCCAGGGAGCGGGCTCCATGCCGTCCCCGATGAAGAAGCTCGGGTGCGGCGGCTGGTTGTAGGCGGTGTTCTGCCAGGCGACGGCCACCCGGTACTGGGTGTCGTGCATCAGGGTGGGCATCCGCAGATCGGTGGGCAGCGGCGTGGAGTAGATCCGCAGCGCCCGGTTGTCCGCGGTCCGCCAGACGACCTCCTCACGCCAGTCACCGAGGATGTCCCCGCTCAGCGCCGGTGTGGACTTGGTGCCGTTGTTGGAGGCGACCCCGGAGCCGGTCAGCAGCCGGGTGTCGCCACCGGTCCCGTACTCGTCGATACGGGTGCCGTCCAGCAGTTCCCGCAGCGGGTCGCCGTCCCACCAGGCCACGAAGTTCGCCGACGAGGGGGCGCGAACGCCCAGGCGGTTCCCCCCGGCGTCGTACATGCCGCTGATGCCGCCGCCCGTGACCCAGAACTCCGCGCCCGGGTTGCCCGGCCACACGTCCGCGGCCACGCCCCGGCCGGGCCCCTCCTCACCGCTGGCGGTCGGCCTGCGCCAGACCACCCCGCCGGTGTCGGCGTCGGCCACGTAGGCGCCCGCCGCGCCTCCCGTGCGCTCGGTGATGGTGAAGACCTCCAGGCCGGCGCGGTCGGGCAGCAGGTCGCCCACGTGCATGGCGTCCCCGTGGCCGTGACCGGTGGCCCACATCCCGCTTCCGTCGTCGTCCACGGCCATCGACCCGTACATGACCTCGTCGCGGCCGTCACCGTCGGCGTCGGCGATGCTCAACTGGTGGTTGCCCTGACCGGCCCACCGCGACCCGGCCTCGTCGCTGTCGAAGGTCCAGCGCCGGGTGAAGCGCCCGTCTCGCCAGTCCCAGGCCGCGATCACCGAGCGCGTGTAGTAGCCGCGCGCCATGACCAGGCTGGGCCGCTGGCCGTCCAGGTAGGCGACGCCCGCCAGGAACCGGTCCACCCGGTTGCCGTAGCAGTCGCCCCAGTCGCAGACGTCACCGCGCCCGGGCACGTAGTCCACCGAGTCCAGTTCGGCCCCGCTGCGGCCGTCGAACATGGTGAGGAACTCCGGCCCGCTCAGGACGTAGCCGTCGCCGTTGCGGTGGTCGGCCCCGGCGTCGCCGATGATCCCGCCGGTGCCGTCCACGGTGCCGTCCGCCGTCTTCACGGCCACCTCGGCCCGCCCGTCTCCGTCGAAGTCGTAGACCTGGAACTGGGTGTAGTGCGCACCGGCACGGATGTTGCGTCCCAGGTCGATGCGCCAGAGCCGCTCGCCGCTGAGTTCGTAGGCGTCGAGCAGTACGGGGCCGGTGCGACCCGACTGGGAGTTGTCCCTGGCGTTGGTGGGCTCCCACTTCAGGACGATCTCGTACTCGCCGTCGCCGTCGAGGTCGCCCACGCTGGCGTCGTTGGCGTCGTAGGTGTAGCCGCTGCCGCCGGACGGGAGGTCCAGGGGCACGTCCAGGTAGCCGTCGCGCAGCGCCAGTGAGGCCCCCGACGCCTCCGCCTCCTGACCGTCGATCACGGGGCGGACCGTGTAGCGGGCGTCGGCGGAGGCTCCGCCGTCCAGGTAGGAGGTGGCTCCGGTGAGGGGCTGTGGGTTCAGGCGTGTGGAGCCCCGGTAGACGTTGAAGGCGACGTCCTCGGGGTCGGTGGCCAGCAGCCGCCAGCTCACCAGGTTGCCCTGTGAGCCCCGCACGCTCACCAGACCGCGGTCCAGCTCCTCGACCTGGCGCCCCTCTCCGGTGGTGGGCGGGTCCTCGGGGTCGGGCGGCTCCTCACCGGGCGGTTCCTCGGTGTCGCCGGTGCAGACGGTGCCGTTGAACGTGAAGGAGTCGGGGATTTCGGGGGCGCCGCCGTGGGAGCCGTTGAAGCCGAAGCTGACCGAGGCTCCGGTGGCGATGGCGGCGTTCCACCCGGTGTCGGCCACGCTGACGCGGTTCCCCGATCCGGAGAACTCGCCGTTCCAGCCGCTGGTGACGCGCTCGCCCGCGGTGAAGTCCCACTCCAGGGTCCAGCCGTCGACGGGATCACCGAGGTTGGTGACGGACACTGCGGCGGTGAAGCCGTCGTTCCACTGGTTCTGAACGGTGTAGGCGACCTCGCAGCCGGCGGCGGCGGAGGCGGGGCCGGTCGCCACGGCGGCGAGCGCGGCGCCCGTGGCGAGGGCGGTCGCGAGGCAGGCGCCGCGCCGTGTCCGATGACGGGCGGCAGGGGGGTTGGGGGGCATGGGAAGGGCACTCCTCACCGCGTCCGGTACCGGCCTGTCGCGGCGGCCCGGATGCGTCGATGTGATGGGAGCGCTCCCGAAAACAACGCGAATGTAACACGGGGAGTAGTGGTGCGACAACGGCCCTTCCTAAACCGATTTATATCCGATCGGAGGTCCTGAGTCCCAGATGACATGGGATATCCGACCGCTCTGCGTCCGAGGGAGATGAGCCCGGAGCAGTGGGAAGCAAAACGTTTCAAATGGGGTGACGTCTCCGGCGCGACGGAGGGTTCCGCGAGCCCTCGCCCGCGACGTCCCGGTCGAAGGGCGGGACTCCCTCGGGCCAGGCCACCAGGAGAGCGGGAAGGCGAAGGCCCACGCCCCGGGCCCCGCCCTCTGTGGACGACACGGGTCCACCCCCGCTTCACCGCGGACTGCTAGCCTCCCGCGACCGGGGCCGCACCGGCCAGGCCGCCGGGACTCCCCCGGCCCGCATCCGGTCGTGCGCGTCCCGGCCTTTCCCACCCCGCTCCCCCGCTGAGAGGATGCCTCCATGAAGCCGCGTTCACGCCCGCTGGTCAGACCGGTGGCCTCCACCGCCACCCTCGTCCTGGCCGCGTCCGCCCTGGTGGCGGCCCCCGCCTCCGCCGAGGTGTCACCGTCGGTCCCCCAACCGCCGGGATCGCACGAGGTGCGCTTCGCCACCTTCAACACCGCGCTGGAACGCCCCGGGCAGGGGGTGCTCGCCGAGGAGCTGGCCACCCCCGACAGCGAGCAGGCGCGCAACGTGGCCGAGATCATCCAGCACGTGCGCCCCGACGTCCTCCTGGTCAACGAGTTCGACTACGACGAGGAGGGGAACGGACCCCGCCGGTTCCAGGACAACTACCTGTCCGTGGGCCAGAACGGCGCCGATGCCATCGAGTACCCCTACGTCTACTCCGCGCCCGTCAACACCGGCGTGGCCTCGGGCGCGGACCTCGACGGCGACGGCGAGGCGGTGACCGAGCCCGGCGGCCCCGCCTACGCCGAGGACGCCTTCGGGTACGGGCTGTTCCCCGGCCAGTACGGGATGGTCGTGTACTCGATGTACCCGATCGTCACCGAGGACGTACGCACGTTCCAGACCTTCCGGTGGGCGGACATGCCCGGCGCGCTCCTGCCCACCGACCCCGAGACGGGCGAGTCCTACTACTCCCCCGAGGCACTGGAGGTGCTGCGGCTGTCCTCCAAGAGCCACTGGGACCTGCCGATCGACACGGGCCGGGGCCGCCCGGTCCACCTGCTGGCCAGCCACCCGACCCCGCCGACCTTCGACGGCCCGGAGAGGCGCAACGTGGCCCGCAACCACGACGAGATCCGCTTCTGGGCCGACTACGTGACCCCGCGCGCGGGCTCCTACATCTACGACGACCGGGGACGGCGCGGCGGCCTGCCCGTGGGCGCCCCGTTCGTCATCGCCGGGGACCTCAACGCCGACCCCAACGACGGCGACGGCCACCCCAACGCCATCACCCAGCTCCTGGAGCACCCGGGGATCACCGACGTGCGCCCGTCCAGCCAGGGCGGCAGGGGCGCGGCCCAACGCCAGGGCGGGGCCAACGACGGGCACGGGGGCGACCCGGTGCTGGACAGCGCCGACTTCGCGGACGAGCCCGGTCCGGGCAACCTGCGCGTGGACTACGTGCTGCCCTCGCGGACCGTTCCGACCCGGTCGTCCGGGGTGTTCTGGCCGACCGTGGACGACCCGCTGTTCCGGCTGACCGGCGACTACCCCTTCCCCAGCTCCGACCACCGGATGGTGTGGGTGGACGTGGTCCGCCACTAGGCACTGTTTTTTAGACGGGTGAGGTCTCGGAGCCAGATCCGGATCGAGGCCACCAACACGGTCCCGTCGAAGATCGTGGCCCGCTTGTCGTAGCGGGTCGCGACCGCCCGGTTCTGCTTGAGCAGGTTGATACACCGCTCCACGGTGTTGCGGCCCCGGTAGGCCTTCCGGTCGAAGACCGGGGGCCTGCCGCCCGCCGACCCTTTGCGGCGGCGGTGCTCACGCTGGTCCTTGGGCTGGGCGATGGTCGCCTTGATCTTGCGGCGCCTGAGGTGATCCCGGTTCGCCCGGCTGGAGTAGGCCTTGTCGCCCAGCACCCGGTCCGGGCGGGTCCGGGGCCTGCCCACCCGGCGGGGCAACCGCAACG
>NZ_KB906867.1:4529-190228 GCF_000381685.1 Nocardiopsis sp. CNS-639 | reverse complement strand
AGAAGTAATCCTGACCAACCGGGTTACCCCGGCTAATCAAAGGAACCTCCGCACACGAACCGGATGGTTCTGTGTGACGGGGCCAAAACAAACATGGCTTAAAGAAAATCAAACACGCGCTGTTGAGTTCTCAAGAAACAACCGCTCTTCGCTTACAAGCTGCTGTGAGCTTTTCCGCCGAAGGCGTTGTGCGTTTCCGCTTTGTTGTGTCTTTACTTTATCAGGTGTTCCGCGCCCCGCCAAATCGGCGGTTCGGGGTGTTTCTGATCGGGGTAAAGCCCGTTTCCTGTTTCGCTTCCGTGTTTCCTTGGAAGCGCCCTCCGAGCTTACCCGCACCGAAGCAGTGCTCGGAACGGTGATTCGGAGGAAGGGGTTGACCGGCCCGGCCGCGGGAACCGCGTCCGTCTCGCTCGGTCTTCCCCAACTCTACCCCCGGCCCGGAGTGCTCGGGACACGTTCGCCGGATCCCGGCCTCAGAGCTTCTCGATCGGCGCGTACTTGACCAGGAAGTCCTTCTCGCCGATGTCCGCGCCGAAGTCGATGCGGGCCTTGGTCCTGTCCCCGGTCCCCTCCACCAGCTGCACCCGGCCCATGCCGAAGGAGTCGTGGTTGACCAGGTCCCCCACACTGAGCGCGGGCGCCTCCTTGGCCGCCTTCGCTCCCCCGCGCGACCGTGAGCCGCCGCCGAAGGTGCCGCTGAAACCGCCCCCGCCGCCGAAGCCCCCGGAGCCCCGGCCGCCGATGCTGCGGCTGGGCGGAGCGGCCAGGGTGGACTCGGCGCGGCGCCAGTCGACCAGGGACGAGGGGATCTCGTCCAGGAAGCGGGAGGCGGGGTTGTAGGAGGGGGTCCCCCAGGCGCTGCGCACGGCGGCGCGGCTGACGTACAGCAGGCGCTGCGCGCGGGTCAGGCCCACGTAGGCCAGGCGGCGCTCCTCCTCCAGCTGCGTCTTGTCGCCGAGCGTGCGGGTGTGCGGGAACACCCCGTCCTCCATCCCGGTGAGGAAGACCGCGGGGAACTCCAGCCCCTTGGCCGCGTGCAGGGTCATCAGCGTGACCACGCCGCCCTCGTCGTCCTCGTCGGGGATCTGGTCGGTGTCGGCGACCAGGGAGATCCGCTCCAGGAAGTCGACCAGGGTCGGCGCCCCCGGATCGACGGCCCCGGCGGCCTCCTCCCCGTCCTCCGTCGGCTCCTCCTCCAGGAGGGCGGCGAAGGTGTGCTCGAACTCGCGGGCGACGTCGACGAACTCCTCCAGGTTCTCCACCCGGCTCTCGTCCTGGAGGTCCTTGGACTCGGCCAGTTCGGACAGGTACCCGGTCTTGCTCAGCACCGCCTCGACGATCTCCGCGGGCGTGCCCTCGGGCACGGTCTGCTCCAGCTCCTCCAGCAGGGCGGTGAAGTTGAGCACCGCCTTGACCGAGCGGGCGGCCATCCCGGGGATCTCGTCCACCCGGCGCAGCGCCCGGGAGAAGGAGATGCGCTCGCGGGCGGCGAACAGCTCGATCGACTCCTCCGCGCGGGCGCCGATCCCCCGCTTGGGCACGTTGAGGATGCGCCGCAGGCTGACGGTGTCCTCGGGGTTGGCCAGGACCCGCAGGTAGGCGAGGACGTCGCGGATCTCCTTGCGCTCGTAGAAGCGCACGCCGCCGACGATCTTGTAGGGCAGCCCGGTGCGGATGAACACGTCCTCGAACACGCGGGACTGGGCGTTGGTCCGGTAGAACACCGCGACCTGGCTCGGGGTGAGGGTTCCGTCGTCGGTGAGCTTGTCGATCTCGCCGACCACGAAGGCGGCCTCGTCGTGCTCGTTGTCGGCGACGTAGCCCACGATGGCCGGTCCGTCGCCCTGCTCCGACCACAGGTTCTTGGCCGGGCGGCCCTCGTTGCGGTCGATGACCGCGTTGGCCGCGGACAGGATGGTCTGGGTGGAGCGGTAGTTCTGCTCCAGGAGGATGGTGCGCGCGTCGGGGAAGTCGCGCTCGAACTCCAGGATGTTGCGGATGGTGGCGCCGCGGAACGCGTAGATGGACTGGTCGGCGTCGCCGACCACGCACAGCTCCGCGGGCGGCACCACGCTGGTGTCGGAGCCCTCGGCCACGCCGACCAGTTCGCGGATGAACACGTACTGGGCGTGGTTGGTGTCCTGGTACTCGTCGACCATGACGTGCCGGAAGCGGCGCCGGTAGTACTCGGCGACGTCCGGGAACATCTGGAACAGGTTGACGGTGACCATGATCAGGTCGTCGAAGTCCATCGCGCCCGCCTCGTGCAGGCGGCGCTGGTAGAGCTGGTAGGCCTCGGCGAGCTTCTTCTCCTGCTCGGTCTGGGCCTGCCCGGCGAACGTGTCGTAGTCGACCAGCTCGTTCTTGAGGTTGGAGACCTGGGCGGAGAAGGACTTGGGCGGGAACCGCTTGGGGTCCAGGTCCATCTCCTTGCACACCAGCTGCATCAGGCGCGCGGAGTCGGCGGAGTCGTAGATGGTGAAGCTGCTCGGGTAGCCGAGCCGGGCTGCCTCCCTGCGCAGGATGCGCACGCACGCCGAGTGGAAGGTCATGGTCCACATGCTGTTGGCGGCGCGCACGCCCAGCAGCGCCTGGATGCGCTCGCGCATCTCGGCGGCGGCCTTGTTGGTGAAGGTGATGGCGAGGATCTCACCCGGGCGGACACCGCGTGCGGCCATGAGGTGGGCGATGCGATGGGTGAGGACCCGGGTCTTGCCGGACCCGGCACCCGCCACGATCAGGAGCGGGGAGCCGCTGTGGGTGACGGCGTCGCGCTGGGGACCGTTCAGACCTTCGAGAAGCTGTTCTTGGGAGGACACGGCATCCAGGTTACGGCCGCCCGGTGACGCTGCCGCCCCCGTCCACGGGGACAGCCCCCCACAGGCCCGTTTTGTCGGGCAAAAGCTCCCTGACCGGCGTCTTACCCTGTTTCGGTAGGGGCCTCCGGTCGGGGGTCCTCGTGTTCTGAGAGGGAGTTTCCTTGAGCATGCGTGTGTTCGTCGACTGCGACCCGGGGATCGACGACGCCGTCGCGCTCGCCTACCTGGCCGCTCGGCCCGAGGTGGAGATCGTCGGCGTCGGGGCGGTCTTCGGCAACAACAGCGTGGACGTCACGGCCGACAACGCGCTGCGGCTGCTGGAGCTGTACGGCCGCCCGGACGTCCCGGTGGCGGTGGGCGCCGCGCGTCCGCTGGTGCAGCCGCCGAAGCTGGCCGCGCACGTGCACGGAGGCAACGGGCTGGGGGACGTGGAGCTGCCCGAGCCCGCGGGTCGGCCGGTGTCGGAGACGGCGGCCGGGCTGCTGGTGCGCCTGGCCCGTGAGAACCCGGGCGAGATCGACGTGCTGGCCGTGGGGCCGCTGACGAACCTGGCGATCGCGCTGGCCCTGGAGCCGGAGCTGCCGAGGCTGGTGCGGCGCCTGGTGGTGATGGGCGGCGCGGTGCGCGTGGCGGGCAACGTGTCCTCGCACGCCGAGGCCAACATCAGCAACGACCCCGAGGCGGCGGAGGCGGTGTTCGCGGCCGGGTTCGACCTGGACCTGGTGGCGCTGGACATCACCATGAAGACGGTGGCCACCACCGAGTGGCTGGCGGAGCTGGCGACGGTCGCGGGCGAGCGCGCCGCGCGCACGTCGGCGTTCCTGGACTTCTACGCCGACTTCTACTCGGGGATCTTCGGGGTCCGCCAGTGCGCGATGCACGACCCGCTGGCCGCGGCGGTGCTGGTGGACCCGCACCTGGTGACGGAGTCCTTCGAGGCCCCGGTGCAGGTGGAGCTGACGGGAACGCTGACGCGGGGGATGACCGTGGCGGACCTGCGCCCGCGCCCGCGGGACGACGAGCGCCGCCCCGCGCGGGTGGTCACGGGCGTGGCCGAGGCCGAGTTCCTGGGGCGGATGCTCGACTCGCTGCGCTGAGCGGCCGGGGTTGTCCACAGGTCGCGGAAGGGGGTGGCGGCGCGCCCCCGGACGGTGGTCCCATGGATAAGGGGGGTCCCCGGGGCCCCTGCTTCGCCGTGCCCCGCGGTCCGCGCCCGCCGGTCCCCCGGTGGCCCGCCCCGGGCGGACCGCGCCCGGGGTACCGCGGCGTCCCGCGCCGGGCTCAGACCAGCCTGCGGGCGGTGGCCCAGCGGCTCAGCTCGTGGCGGTTGGACAGCTGGAGCTTGCGCAGCACCGACGACACGTGCGTCTCCACTGTCTTGACGGAGATGAACAGCTCCTTGGCCACCTCCTTGTAGGCGTAGCCGCGCGCGATGTGGCGCAGGACCTCGCGCTCGCGCTGGGTGAGCCGGTCCAGCTCGGGGTCCACCGGAGGGGCGTCGGTCGCGGAGAAGGCGTCCAGCACGAACCCGGCCAGGCGCGGGGAGAAGACCGCGTCGCCGTCGGCCACGCGCACGATGGCGTCGGCCAGCTCCCTACCGGAGATGGTCTTGGTGACGTAGCCGCGGGCGCCGCCGCGCACCACGCCGATGACGTCCTCGGCGGCATCGGAGACCGACAGGGCCAGGAAGCGGATCTGGGGGTGCTGGGCCAGGACGCGGCGCAGCACCTCCACGCCGCCGCCCCCGGGCAGGTGGACGTCCAGCAGGACGAGGTCGGGCTGCTTCTCCCCGATGACGTGGACGGCGCTGTCGACGTCGCCGGCCTCACCGACCACGTTCACGGCGTCGCCGAGCTCACCGCGCACACCGCTGCGGAACAGCCGGTGGTCGTCCACGATCACGACGCGGGGGACCGCGTCTCCGCTACTGAAGGTCGTGTTCTCGTCTGCCACACCGTGGACTCTACCCACGTCGGGGCGGACGGGGACACCGGCGTCGGGGGCTGTCCGCTTCCGGCCGCCCTCCGAGCCCGGCGGCGGCCGTTTCGGCGGTCGCTCCGGCTGCGGGACCGGCGATCGGGGCCGCCCGTGCCTGGCCCCCGGCCCGGGGGTCACGACAGGTCGGGGACGCGCGGCATGCGCAGCTGCACCTCGGTGCCCTCGCCCGGGCCGGTGCGGATGCGCGCGGAGCCGCCGTGGCGGTCCATCCGGCCCAGGATGGAGCCGCGCACGCCCATGCGGTCCTCGGGGACGGCGTCCATGTCGAATCCGGCGCCGCGGTCGCGGACGAACACCAGCACCTCCTCCTGGTCGACCTCGCCGAACACCGAGATGCTGTCCGTCCCGGCGTACTTGGAGGCGTTGACCATGGCCTCGCGGGCGGCGCGGAGCATGGCGGCCAGCGCGTCGTCCATGGGGCAGTCGCCCACGCACACCACTTCGATGGGGACCCCGTGCTCCTCCTCGACCTCGGCGGCGACGCGTTCGAGCGCGGGCGAGACGGTGGTGTCGGCGTCGGCGGGCCGCTGGTAGAGCCAGCTGCGCAGGGCGCGCTCCTGGACGCGGGCGAGGCGCTGCACCTCGCGGGGGTCCTCGGCCCGGCGCTGGATGAGGGTCAGGGTGTGCAGGACGGAGTCGTGGATGTGGGCGGCGAGTTCGGCGCGCTCGGCGTTGCGGATGCGCTCGCGGCGCTCCTGGTCGCGTTCGCGGATCAGCCCGATGATCCAGGGGGCCACGATGAGCGCGATGCCCGCGAGCACGGTGAAGGCGAAGGTCAGGCCGGCGCGGGCGTTCTGGAGCTGTTCCTGGAAGACGAGGAAGCCGATGGCGCCGACGACGACGAGCAGCACGCCCGCGCCCGCGCGCATGATGCCCTTGGGTGAGGAGCGGCTGACGGTGCTGGTCATCCACTGGTCGCGCTGGGACGGGTTGGCCTGCTGCCAGAGGATGATGCCGCCGAGGGTGCCGAAGACCACGAACCACAGCAGCGGGTCGAAGACGCCGCCGAAGAGCAGGAACAGCAGGCCGAGTCCGGCGGCGAGGCCGACGTAGGCGATGAGCTGGGAGAGGTCGCGGCCCTTGCGTCGGCTCTCGGGCTCGGCGGCCTCCTCCTCCGAGGAGTCGTTGGGCACGAAGAAGTACAGGGCGGCGTAGACGGCGATGCCGATGCCGCCCACGGACAGCGCCATGAAGGCGAGGCGGACCACCACCGGGTCCAGGCCCAGGTGGCGTGCGAGCCCGGCGGCGACGCCGCCGAGGAGCCTGCCCCTGACCGCGCGGGTGAGCCGCGGGGTGTCCGCGGCCGTTGCTGCCACCGCCCGATCACCGCTTTCGTCCGTGCGGCGGGGAGGATGTACGCGCCCGCCGCGTTCGTGGGTCCTGTGCTGTCCAGGATGCCCCCTCCGGTGCGGACCGGGCATCGGGGGCGCGCCCCTGGTCCTGGCCTGGCCCCCGTCAGGGTGGGTTCAGGGTCGTCCCGGATGTGCTGGTGGGCGGCGACGGGTGACCATGGGTGGGTGAGGAGAGCGCGGTGAGTGACCATGACTGACGATCCGGTACCGGAGGGCGCCCCGGCCGCGTCCGCTTCCGGTACGGCGGAGGCGGGTGCCGGGGCCTCCTCGCGTGAGCTGCGCAAGGGTGACGAGGAGCGGGTCCTGGCCGGTGTGTGCGCGGGCCTTGGCCGGTACACCGGGGTGGATCCGGTGGTGTGGCGTGCGGCCTTCGTGCTGACCTCGTTCGCCGGGGCGACGGGTCTGCTGCTCTACATCGCGGCGTGGATGCTCATGCGCGACGCCCAGGGTGTTCCGGCGACGTTCGAGCAGATGCTCAACCGCAGCATCCCGCCGCGGACGGTGCCCAAGCTGCTCGCGGTGGGGTTGGCGGTCGCGACGACGTTCAGCCTGGTCGGCGGGTTGGGGTGGTCGACGCTGGTGCTGGCGGTGCCCCTGGTGTTGGGGCTCCTGGCCGCGCGCAACCGGGGCGTGGACCTTCGGACGGCGTTCACCGAGCTGCGCGAGGACCTGCGGGCCACGGATCCGCCGCCCGCGACGCCGTCCCCGGAGCCGACCGCGACCTACTACAACCCGGCCCAGCCGTGGGCGTCGGCGCCGCAGGGTCCGGTGGACCTGGCGGTGGTGTCGGAGCGCGGCGCCGCGCGGGACGCCGGAGGGGACGAGGACGAGGAGGAGGGGCCTTCCGGCGGGTCGGGCGAGCCCGGCGCGCGGGGGGCGCAGGACGGGGGATGCGGCCCCGAGGGCAGGCGTCTGCCGCTGGCCTCCATGGCCCTGTGGACGGTCGTGGCCGGGGCGGTCGTGGTGTCGGTGCTGGAGTTCGGCTGGTCGTCCTCGCTGTGGAGCGGGCGGACGGCCGACCTGCTGTTCGGGCCGGAGACCGGGGTGTTCTTCCTGGCCGGGGCCCTGGCGGTGGTCGGCGTGTACGCGCTGGTCGGCGTCTGGGCGGGCAATCCGCGGGGGCTGCTCCCGATGGGCGCGGCGGCCGTTCTGCTGCTGGTGCTGGCGTCGGTGACCGACCTGACCCGGGTGCGGATCGGCGACGAGACGTGGCGGCCGACCACGGTGGCCGCGGCCGAGTCCGGCGACCACCGGCTCACCGTGGGCTCGGGAACCCTGGACCTGACCGGGCTGGAGGACCTGGAGTCCGGCGAGGCCGTCGACGTGTCTCTGTGGATGGGGGCGGGCCGCGTGGAGCTGGTCCTGCCCGAGGACGCGGAGGTCGCGGTGCACTCGAGGATCGGCCTGGGGGGCGTGGACTTCGCCGAGGACGGGCGGGACGACATGTTCGGGGTCTCCCTGGACCACGAGGAGGTCCACGGGGCCGCGGCGGACGCCGGGGCCCGGGACGGGCAGGCGCGGGGCGGTGACGGGGCCGGGGCCCCGCGGATCAACGTGCGCACCGACTCACTGGTCGGGGTCGTGGAGGTGAAGCGTGGCGGAGCGTAGGACTGACTGGGGCTCGCTGGTCGCGGGTCTGCTGTTCCTCGGCCTGGCGGTCGGGTTCGTCATGCGCGGCACGGGCGACTGGGAGTTCAACGTCCTGTGGGTGCTGCCGGTGCTGTTGGCGGGCCTGGGCGCGGCCGGGGCGGCCCGAACGCTCGCCCGGCACCGGCGCGAGCGGCCTGCCGGGAAGAGCCGCTCCGACACCTTGGAGTGACGGACACGCCCCCGTGAGGCGGGGGCCGCGAGAGCCACAACGGAAAACACAGGGACCCGCTGGGGACGCGGGAAACGCGGGGCGCCGACCGGGACGGGGAGGCGCCCCGCGGTTTGTCCTCCGGAGGCGCGGGCGGCGGGCGCGGCCCCTGTTCGGATGCCCGGGAACCCGCCGGAGGCGGGCGGGGCGGATCCTCCCGGCCCGTCCCCGGCCGCCCGGGGCGGGTCCGGTCCGCCGTGTCTCAGGGCCGCGGGCGCTGCTCGGCGATGGCCGCGAACGCGGTCACGTCCAGCGACTCGCCCCGGGCCGAGGGGTCCACGCCCGCCGCGCGCAGGGCGGTCTCGGCGGCGGGCGGCGAACCGGCCCATCCGGCCAGGGCGGCGCGCAGGGTCTTGCGGCGCTGCGCGAAGGCGGCGTCGATCACCCGGAAGACCTCCTCGCGGCTCGCCGTGGTGGCGGGCGGCGGGCGGCGGATGAGTTCGACCAGCCCGGAGTCGACGTTGGGGGCGGGCCAGAACACGTTGCGGCCGACCGCTCCCGCGCGGCGGGCCCCGGCGTACCAGGCGACCTTGGCCGAGGGCACCCCGTAGACGCGGCCGCCCGGGGACGCGGTGACGCGGTCGGCGACCTCGGCCTGCACCATGACCAGCACCCGCCGCAGGCTGGGCAGCAGCTCCAGCAGGTGCAGCAGGACCGGGACGGACACGTTGTAGGGCAGGTTGGCCACCAGCGCCGTGGGTTCGGGGCCGGGCAGCCCGGTCACGCGCATGGCGTCGCCGTGGACGACGGTGAGCCGGTCGGCGAGGTCGGGCGCGTGGTCGGCGACGGTGCCCGGCAGTGCCTCGGCCAGCGCCGGGTCGATCTCCACGGCGGTCACGTGGCGCACGTGCGGGAGGAGCGCCAGGGTGAGCGAACCCAGGCCCGGGCCGACCTCGACGACGGCGTCCTCCTCGGTGACCCCCGCGACCCGCACGATGCGGCGGACGGTGCCGTGGTCGATGACGAAGTTCTGGCCCAGGGTCTTGGTGGGCCGGATACCGAACCGCTCCGCGAGTGTGCGCACGTCGGCGGGGGTGAGCAGGCGGGAGCGGTCGTCGGGTGCGGGTGTCTGTGTCACCCCCACATCTTGCCAGCTCCCGCGCGTCGCCCCGTTTGCGGCGGTTCCGGGCGGTGGTCCGTCCGGTCCTCCGGTCGCCGTCCCGCGCCGGGTCCGGGTCAGCCGAACAGGTGCGTGCCGCGGTGGGGCCACTGGCTCCGCCAGCGGTGAGGATCCCGGCGAGGGCGGCGGCCGCGACCGGGAGGCGCCGCCGGGCGCGCGCCAACCTCTGGCGCGGCGGGCGCCCTTCCCCGAGGTGGCGGTCTCCGGAACGCTGGACATGGCTTTTTCGTCCTTTTCGGAAAGGCCGGTGCGGTTTTCACGTGCTCTGTCCGGCACGGGCGCGGTCCGGTGCGCTGTCACCGGCGACGGGGTGACGGAATTTTTTTCCTGAGCCGGGAAGGGCTCTTCCACCAGCGAGCATCGACACATTAACACCGCTTGTGTGAGCGCTTTTTTAACCGACCGAAAAGGGGAGTGACTCGTGGGTCTTAGAAACAGAATTCCCTTTTGATCCCCTTTTTCGCCCCTCCGATCCCCTCTTCCCCGGAGCAGCCCCGGGGGTGCCGCCGTGGCACGGCGGAACCGGAGCCTGCACAATGAACCGAGCGCCGTTCTGGTCGCGCGCTCCCCCCTACCGCCTTGGAGACCTCCCCATGGGACCCCTGAACGGAATCCGCGTCGTCGAGTTCACCGGGATCGGCCCGGCTCCGATGGCCGGGATGCTCCTCGCCGACCTGGGCGCCAGCGTCATCCGCCTCGACCGCCCCGCGGCCGCCGACGCGATGAACTCCGGAGCGGGCGGACCCCACATGAGTGAGGGGCGCACCGTCCTGCCCGCCGACCTCAAGTCCGAAGAGGGCCTCGCGCTCGCCCGCGACCTGGCCTCCCGCGCCGACGTGCTCCTGGAGGGCTTCCGCCCCGGGGTCATGGAGCGCCTGGGCCTGGGCCCCGAGGTCTGCCTGGAGGCCAACCCGCGCCTGGTCTACGCGCGGGTCACCGGCTGGGGCCAGGACGGGCCGCTCGCCCGCACCGCCGGGCACGACATGAACTACATCTCCGTGAACGGCGCCCTGCACGCCATCGGGCGCGCGGGGGGCCCGCCGGTCCCCCCGGTCAACCTCCTGGGCGACTTCGCCGGGGGCACCATGTTCGCGGTCACCGGCGTCCTCGGCGCGCTGGTCGAGCGCCAGTCCTCCGGTCGCGGCCAGGTCGTGGACGCCGCGATGGTGGACGGCAGCGCGCTGCTGATGTCGATGCTGCACGAGGACCGCGCGCGCGGTTCCTGGAGCGACGAGCGCGGCACCAACTACCTGGACACCGGCGCCCCCTGGTACGACGTCTACGAGTGCGCCGACGGCCGGTACGTGTCGGTCGGCTGCATCGAGCCCCAGTTCTACGCCGCGTTCCTGGAGGGCACCGGCCTGGCCGGGGAGGACCTGCCCGACCAGTGGGACCGGTCGGGCTGGCCCCGGCTGCGGGAGCGGTTCTCCGAGGTCCTGCGCACCCGTACCCGCGACGCGTGGGGCGAGGTGTTCGAGGGCGCCGACGCCTGCGTGATGCCCGTCCTGTCCCTGGAGGAGGCCCCCGACCACCCGCACGTGCGCGCCCGCGGCTCACTCGTGCGCGACGGCGACCGGATCCTGTCGGGCCCGGCCCCGCGCTTCGACCGCACCCCGGGCGGGGTCACCCGGGGCGCCGAGCAGCCCGACACCGCACGGACCCTCCGGGAGTGGGGCCTCACCCCCTGACCGAAACCCCGTCCGCGCGCCGCCCGGTTCCCGGCCGAAACCCCTCTCGTGCACGCCGTCGCCCGTGCCGCCCCACGCGCCGGGCCGCGTGAATCCCCCTACGCGGCGCGGAGAATGGCTAGGGTGAGCGACCAGTTCCGGCTGAGCGCGCGACGGGGGGTCCGCCATGCCACGACGGCTCGTCACATCGGGGACGCACTGGGGAACGCGTCTGGGTACCCTGCTGCTGTCCGCGGCGGTGCTGCTGTGCGCGGCGCCCGCCGCGTCCGCCGCGGTTCCCGCCGAGACCGACGCCCTGTCCGGGCCCGAGGGGCCGACCGGGCAGCGTGAGGGACCCGTGGTGCTCGTGGGGGTGCCGGGGCTGCTGTGGCAGGACGTGAACCCCGAGACCACACCAACCCTGTGGGGGATGGCCGAGGAGGGTTCGATCGGCAACGCGTCGATCCGCACGGCCACCTCGCGCACCTGCCCGACCGACGGCTGGCTGTCGGTGTCGGCCGGACAGCGCGCCCTGTCCATCCGGGAGCGCTTCACGGTGTGCGAGGCCGCCCCGGAGCCCGAGCGCACCGGCTCGGGCGCGGTCGTCCCGGGTTTCGACGCCTACGTCAGCCAGAACGCGCGGACCGCCTTCCAGGCCCCCGTGGGCCTGCTCGGGCAGACCGTGCGCGAGGAGGGCGGGACCACGCTCGCCGTGGGCCCCGGCGCCGCCCTGGGCGCGGCCGACGCCTCCGGACGGGTGGACCACTACGTCGACGACGTGCGCGAACTGACCACCGACCGTCTGGAGGGGGTCTCCCTCGCGGCGGTCGAACTGGCCGGGCTCACCCGCCTCTACCCCGACTACCCGGACCCGCCGATCACCGACGAGGAGGCCCGGGAGGCCGCGCAGGAGCCGGTGGGCGAGGCCGCCGACGAGGACGAGGAGGCGGACGGGGAGGCCGAGGGCCCGCCCGAACCCGACCCCGAGGACGTCCCCGAGTGGGAGCGCGACAAGGCGCTGGCCGACATGGACGAGCGGCTGCGGACGCTGGAGCGCGTGCTGCCGAACGGCTCGTCGCTGATGGTGGTCGGCGTCTCCATGGACACCGGGCCCTCCCAGCTCACGGTGGCCGTGTCCGGGGAGGTCGTGGAGACCGGGTTCACCGGGGAGGGGGCCTTCCTGGCCTCGGACTCGACCCGCCGGGCCGGGCTGGTGGTGCTCACCGACACCACGCCGACCATCCTGACCGCCCTGGGGATGCGGGCCACCGAGCCGACCAGCGGCCGGGCCTGGCACCTGGCCGACCGGCCGCCGACGACGGACGAGGCCGTCGGGCGGCTGGTGGAGTTCAACACCGCCGCGGTGGTGGTGGGCGCCGCCATCCCGGGTTTCTTCAGCGGCCTGGTCGCCTTCCAACTGCTCGTCTACGCGGCGGCGGCCTACGCGCTGCACCGCTACTCCAACCGGCAGCGCGGCAAACGCGCGCGCGTGCTGACGCTGACGCGGGCGGTGGCGCTGGCCGGGGCGGCCTTCCCGGTGGCCAGCTACCTGGCCAACCTCATCCCGTGGTGGGCCTCGTCCTCTCCGCTGTTGTCACTGCTGGTGTGCGTCCTGGCCGCGGACGCCCTGGTGGTGGCGCTGGCCATGGCGGGGCCGTGGCGGCGCACCGCCCTGGGCCCGATGACGGTGGTCGCGGGCGCGACCACGGCGGTGCTCTTCCTGGACCTGTGCTTCGGCGCCTACCTCCAGATGAACTCGCCCACGGGGTACTCGCCGATCGTGGCGGGCCGGTTCTACGGGGTCGGCAACATCGCGTTCGCGACGTTCGCGACCGGCATGCTGATGACGGTGGCGGGGATCTCCCACGAACTGGTCTCGCGGGGCTGGCGGCGCTCCGCCGTGGCGGTGACCCTGGTCGTCGGGGCGGCGACGGTGCTGATCGTGGGCTGGCCGGGCCTGGGCACCGACTTCGGCGGGGTGATCGCGCTGATCCCCGGCCTGGCGGTGACGACGATGATGATCGCCGGCGTTCGCGTGACGGCGGTGCGCCTGGCCGTGGTGGCCCTGGTGACGGTGGCGGCGATCTCGCTGATCTCGTGGCTGGACTACCTGCGCCCGCCGGGGGACCGCAGTCACCTCGGGGCGTTCGCGGCCCAGGTGGTCAGCGGGGAGGCGGGTGCGGTGGTGGCCCGCAAGCTGAGCGCGATGCTGGGGACGCTGGGCAACTGGCAGCTGACCCTGCTGGCGGCGTGCGCGCTGGTGTTCCTGTTCGTGATGCTGCACCGGCCGACCCACTGGCGGATCGGCGCGCTCCAGGTGGCCTACGAGTACGCGCCGACGCTGCGGGCCGGGCTGACCGGCTCCCTGGTGACCGCGCTGGTGGGCTTCGCGGTCAACGACTCGGGGGTGGCGATCCCGGCTATCGCGCTGACGGTGGTGGTGCCGCTCACACTGTCGGCGTGCGTGTGGGCCCTCCAGCAGAGGGACGAGGACCGGACACCGACCCCCGAACCCGTCGAGAACGCCCAGTGCATGTGATGCATACCTCATAAAGCACACGGGGAGCAAAGGACGCGAGCACGACCTTGCGTCGCTCACGTCACGAATCGGCCACGGCGCTGTGGTAAAGTCCGTGGCTGGACGGCCTCTCATGGGAGACACCCGGCGCTTCGCCGGGCGCAGAGCCGGTCCGACCGACCGTTCGGAAGAGGCCAGGCACCGCCGTCCGACGGCCACCCCCGCCGCACCGGCGGGGAATGCCCGCCCCCGCGGGCTGGTTTGCACAGTTGCCGAGGGCGGGAGTGGCCCGAGGCAGCGGCTCGGCGCCCACCGGCGCACCGTCCGTCCTCGCCGCCTCCATCGCAAGGACACGGACACGCAGGAACTTCCGGCCCTGGTCCGTACGTTTGCCCGGTGACTGCGTTTCACGCGGACCCGTCCAGCAGACCCAGGCGAGAAGGGCGTTTCACCCCCGCACCGGGGGCATCACGCAAGGAACTTGATGAACCATCAGCTTGGCCACCGCGGTAACACGACCAACGTCCCGGTCGGCACGCGCTCGTGGAGCCGCGTGCGGCCCACCGCGCCGATCCGTCAGGCGAGGCCCGAATACGCCGGAGTCGCCATGCCCGACCTGAACATCTCCTCCACCCTGCACGACGCCGGACGGGTCCTGGCGTTGGACGGGGAGATCGACATGGCCACCGAGCACCGCTTCCAGGAGGCGGTGACCGAGGCTCTGACCACGCAGCCCTTCGGCCGTGTGGTCCTGGACTGCGCCGACCTGCGGTTCATCGACTCCAGCGGTCTGCGCGTCCTGATCCGCGCGCACAAGGCGGCCAAGGAGCAGAAGGCGGTCCTGGCCATCGCCTCACCCATCCACCGGGTGCTCCAGACCCTGCGGGTGACCTCGCTCGACACGCGCATCCCCGTCTTCACGACGGTTTCGGAGGCGCTCACGGCGCCGCGCGCCTAGCGCCCGTGCCGCCCACCCCCGGGGCAGCCTCCCGGACACACGTCGCCAGCGGACACGGCCACACAGCACACGCACGA
Organism: Nocardiopsis sp. CNS-639; assembly: GCF_000381685.1. NCBI lineage: Bacteria > Bacillati > Actinomycetota > Actinomycetes > Streptosporangiales > Nocardiopsidaceae > Nocardiopsis > Nocardiopsis sp. CNS-639. The sequence goes on along the minus strand of NZ_KB906867.1, from coordinate 175,861 downwards.
GGGGCGCGACCACAGCGGTCGCGCCCCTTCGTCGTGTCCGGGGCCGCCGCGCCTGCGGTCGGCGGACCGCCGGCCCGTGCGAACCGGCCTAGAAGAGCAGCAGCCAGACGCCGAGGCCGGTCACGGCCGCGTTGACCAGGAAGAAGACCACGACCCACAGGGTTCCCGGCACGCCGGTGAGACGGGCCAGCTGGTCGGCGTCGGAGTGCGGTGAGGGGTTGCGCCTGCGCTGGGCCTGGAGTTCGATCACCGGCCGCACGCCCGCGAAGAGCAGGAACCAGATGAACAGGTAGGCGAAGGCCGCCTGCACCTCCGGCGGGGTGAACCAGCTGATCCCGAACACCACCGCGCCGGTCACCACGATCGACACCACGCCGTAGACGTTGCGGATCATCAGGAGCATGGCGGCGAGCACCACGATGCTCAGCCACAGCAGGGCGGTGACGCGGTCCGACATGAGCATGAGGATGCCGAGCAGGCCGATGACCGACGAGGCGACGTAGCCCGCGAAGACGGTCAGGACCATGCCGACGCCGGTCGGTTTGCCCCGGGACACGGTGACCCCGGAGGTGTCCGAGTGCAGGCGGATCCCGGTGAGCTGACGGCCGCTGAGCAGGGCGACCAGGGCGTGTCCGCCCTCGTGGGCGATGGTGACGACGTTGCGCCCGATCCGCCAGGGCGGTCCGAGCAGCACGGCCGCCAGGGCCAGCACCGCCGCGGTGACGATGGTCCACCGCTCCGGTTCGGGCTGGACCGACAGCACTTCCCGCCAGACGTCGCCCAAGGTTGTTCCCACGTGTGCCCCCGACTGTGGTTCGACCCGATCGTGCACGGGCCCACCGGTGCGCGCCGCGGTTGCCGGGAGACGCGTGGAACAGGGGCCCTTGCCGAACTTTAGGGCATGTGGGGAAGTTCCGTGTTCTGTCGCGGAATGCGAACGCTCCCCGAGAACAATGTGACTTCCTTGCGCCGATGAACTGGCCAAACGAGGGTCGCCAGCTTACATTCATCACTGTCAGTGATTTTCTGGCTACTCAAAGCAAGGATTATTGTGAAGCGTATCGCTGGACTCGCCCTTATGGCCCTGACCGCCGGCGCCGTCATCGGCGCTGCTTCCCCCGCCGTCGCGGACGAGGAGCACAACGGCTACCACGGTCACCACGACAACGGCTGGCACCACGATCACGGTGACAACGGGCACGACCACGGCGACAAGGGCAGGGACCACAAGGGCGAGGACGACGACGAGGGCAAGAAGGACAAGCGCGGGAAGGGCGACCGCGAGGGCCGCGACGGCCGCGACGGCGACGACCGGCGCAAGGGCGACCACGAGGACCGCGAGGGCCACGACCGCAAGAAGGGCGACCACGAGGACCGCGAGGGCGACGACCGCAAGAAGGGCGACCACGAGGACCGCGAGGGCGACGACCGGGGGAAGGGCGACCACGAGGACCGCGAGGGCCACGACCGCAAGAAGGGCGACCACGAGGACCGCGAGGGCGACGACCGGCGCAAGGGCGACGACCACGGCGACGAGGACCACAAGGGCAAGGACCACAAGGACGGCTACCACGAGGACGACGAGGACGAGGACAAGGACCACGACCGGCGCTAGTCGCCGGGTCCGCGCGTCCGGCTGAGCACGGCGCGCCCGCGCAGGAGGGGGCGCGCGGCGCCGACGCGGCGGACCCGCTCTCCTCATCGCAGCGCCGCCCGCGGCCCCCGATCCGCGGGCGGCGTCTGTCGTGTCGGCGTCCGGCCGGACAGCCGCTCAGTCCTCCCGCGACTCCGCCGCGGCCTTGAGGCGCACCAGGGTCTGCTCGATGCTCCGCGCGTTCCTCGCGGGCATCCCCATGAGGACGTAGAAGGCCGGCAGGCCCCTGGAGTAGTCGAAGGTCTCCGTGACGCGGGTGCCCCCCTCCGCCAGTTCCTCCAGCTCGTAGCGCCAGCGGTGCGGACCGAAGTGCCGCCAGGCGATGAGGCGGTCCTCCTCGTACTCCACCACCCGGTTGGTGATCCGGTAGCCGACGCCGAACATCCTCATGTCCATGCCGAACTCGCTGCCCCGCTCCAGCCGCTCCGGGCCGAAGAGGTTGGAGAGGACGGTGTCGGAGCCGTCGAACTCGGCGTGCCGCTCCGGCGCCGCGATGATGTCGAAGATCCGCTTGGCGGGAGCGTCGACCACGACGCTCCGCGCAACCCTGTGTTTGGCCATGACCGCATCATGGCAGCGCCGCGCGGACCGGCCCCGGCCACCCCGCCGGATCCGGGTTCAGGCCCGGACGGCGTGCCGCTCCACCGCCGCGAGCCCTCCGCCCTCCGCGGTGACGTGCACCACCCAGAAGGAGCCCTTGCGCAGCCCCAGCTGCTGGGAGAAGGGCGCGTCCAGCCGCGTGAGCGCCTCGGCCATGAGCTGCGGGACGAGTTCGCCGTGCGTGCACACGACGGTCGGCCTTCCCTCGGCCAGGACGCGCGCGAACGCTTCGCGGGCCTCCTCCACGCCGTACGGGGAGCCGTTGGAGGACGAGCGGATCGTGAACGCCCGCTCGGTGCGCGTGGGCACGTCGTACTCCACCGTGTAGGGCAGCAGCGACTCGGTGCACCGCGCCGCCGCCGACGTCACCACGCGGGGCCGCCCGTAGGCGCTCAGCACCCGGGGCAGGGCCAGGGCGTCGGCACGCCCGGTCCCGTCCAGGGGCCGTAGGAGGTCGTCGTCGGTCCAGGCGCCCTTGTCCCCCGCCGACAGGTGCCGCAGCAGGATGACGGGGAAGGTGGTCGCGGGCCCGGCCAGGAAGTTGTCGACCACCCGCACGTCGTGGTCGTAGGTGAGGCGGTCGCGGGCCTCCTCCACCGGCACCCACTCGACCAGGTCCACCTCCTCGTTGGGCGGGTAGTCGATCCCCGCGGCCGGGTCGGCGGTGGTGGCCGCCCACCACTCCACCTGCTTGGGCCAGCCGTCCTTGAGGTAGCGCTGCGGGGGGAGCCTGCGGCCCAGCACGGGGGTCAGGCCGGTCTCCTCGACCACCTCGCGGACCGCGCCGGTCACGGGGTGCTCGCGGCTCTTGAGCTTGCCCTTGGGGAGGGACCAGTCGGCCCGGTCGGGCCTGCGGACCAGGACGATCTCGGTGCCGCCCGGGCCCTCGCGCCACAGCAGGGCGCCCGCCGCGCGGATGGGTTCGAGGTAGCCGCCGACCGCCGTCTCGCGCAGGGGCCCGGCCCCGTGGGCCCCCTCGACCGATCCCTCCACGTCTCCCCCGTTCTGTACGGTGCTCACCCGCCCTCCACCACGCGCAGGTGGCGGTCGCCGCGCAGGCTGTCCTGGAGGTCGGTGAGCGGTCGTCCGTCGTCGTCGCGGGTGCACCGGGTCCACGTCCCGTCGGGTTCGAGCCTCCAGGACGAGGTGCCGTCGTCCATCGCCAGGTCCATGAGGCGCACCAGCCTGCGGCACTGCTCCGTGTCGGCCACGCGTACCAGGGCCTCGACCCGGCGGTCGAGGTTGCGGGGCATCAGGTCGGCGCTGCCGATCCACACCTGGGGCCGCCAGCCGTTGGCGAAGACGAAGATGCGGGAGTGCTCCAGGAAGCGGCCCAGGATGCTGCGCACCCGGATGTTGTCGGACAGTCCGGGCACCCCGGCGCGCAGGACGCAGCTGCCGCGCACCCACAGGTCGACGCTCACCCCGGCCTGGGAGGCCCGGTACAGGGCGTCGATGATCTCCAGGTCGACCAGGGAGTTGACCTTGATCCGGATGCGGGCGGGCTCGCCCTTGAGGCTGTTGTCGATCTCGACGGCGATCTGTTCGAGCAGGCTCTCGCGCAGGGCGCCGGGCGCCACGAGCAGGCGCTGGTAGTGCTTCTTGCGGGAGAAGCCGGTGAGGCTGTTGAACAGGTCGCTGACGTCCTCGCCCACCTCGGGGTCGGCGCTGAACAGGCCGAGGTCCTCGTACATGCGGGCGGTGCTCGGGTTGTAGTTGCCGGTGCCCACGTGGCAGTAGCGGCGCAGCAGCCCGTCGTCGTCGCGGCGCACGACCATCGACAGCTTGCAGTGGGTCTTGAGGCCGACGACGCCGTAGACGACGTGGCAGCCCGCCTGTTCGAGCTTGCGGGCCCACTGGATGTTGTTCTGCTCGTCGAAGCGGGCCTTGATCTCGACCAGGACCACGACCTCCTTGCCCTCGCGGGCGGCCTCGATGAGGGACTCCACGATGGGCGAGTCGCCGCTGGTGCGGTACAGGGTCTGCTTGATCGCCATGACCTCGGGGTCGGTGGCGGCCAGGGCCAGGAAGCGCTCGGTGGTGGTGGCGAAGGACTCGTAGGGGTGGTGGACGAGGACCTCGCTCTCGCGGACGGCGGCGAAGAGGTCGCCGGAGGTCAGGGCGCGCGGTTCGACGGGGACCATGGGCGGGTAGCGCAGCTCGGGCCGGTCGGTGTCGGCGATCTGGGACAGTCCGGCGAGGTTGAGCGGGCCGGGGACCCGGTAGATCTCCTCCTCCTCGGCGCCCAGCTCCTCGGTGAGTATGGCCAGGGCCTCGTCGCTGATGTCGTGTTCGACCTCCAGGCGCACGAGCGGGCCGAAGCGGCGGCGCAGCAGCTCGTTCTCCAGGGAGGTGACGAGGTCGTCGGTCTCGTCCTCGTCGACCTCCAGGTCGGCGTTGCGGGTGACCCGGAAGGCGTTGTGCTCCAGGATCTGCATGCCCTCGAAGAGCTGGGGCAGGTGGGCGGCGACGATGTCCTCGACGGGGACGAACCGGCCGCCCTCGCGGTCGCCCAGCTCGATGAAGCGGGGCAGGGAGCTGGGGATCTTGACCCGGGCGAACATGCGGCGCCCGTCGTGGGGGTCGCGGACGGCGACCGCGAGGTTGAGCGAGCGGCCGGAGATGTAGGGGAAGGGGTGCGCGGAGTCGACCGCGAAGGGTGTCAGCAGCGGGTAGACCGAGCGCTGGAAGTAGCCGCGCAGGTTCTCGCGCTCGACGGTCTCCAGCTCGTTCCAGCGCACGACGCGGATGCCGACCTCGCGCAGGGCGGGCGCGACGCTGTCATGGAAGCAGGCGGCCTGGCGGAGCATGAGTTCGCGGGTGAACCGGGAGATGCGCCCGAGCAGCGCGCGGGGGTGGTGTCCGCTGGAGGAGGCGACGGACAGGCCGGTGGCCAGGCGGCGTTTGAGCCCGGCCACGCGCACCATGAAGAACTCGTCCAGGTTGCTGGAGAAGATCGCCAGGAACCGCGCGCGTTCCAGGAGGGGGATGTCCTCGTCCTCGGCGAGTTCGAGCACGCGCTGGTTGAAGCGCAGCCACCCCTCCTCCCTGTCCATGAACCTGTCGGCGGGAAGCTCGGGCGTACCGGCGGCGGGCCCCTCGGGTGTTGGCGCTGTTTCCGTGCTCACAGTGGGCAGAATCCCCCTTTTCCATGACCGCAAGGTGACAACCCCGTGAGGGGAAAATGACCGCGACACGACTGGTGTGGTCCCTCTGTAGCCCTATGCCCTTTCCTGCCGCGGTTTCCCCTTCCGACCGCGGGTTTTACCGTTCGTCCGGTGGTCTGGCCCGGTCACATGACGCCGGTCTGGAGATCGGGTGGCATGAGCATCAGGAACATGCCGACGCGCATCACCACCTGGATCCACGTGTTGCGGAAGCACGTCCACAGGTAGCCGTAGAGGAGGCTGGCCGTGGCGTAGGTGAGCAGGGCCAGGCCGGTGTTGTACACCAGGTCGGCCCCCGGCAGCTGGGACACCGCGTCGTAGGGCTGGATGAGGGCGTAGGTGAGGGCGAAGACCACCGAGGTGGTGACGATGCCGCCCCAGCGGCCCATGAGGATCTCCAGGCGGGTCTGCACCATCCCCCGGAAGAAGATCTCCTCGCACACCGCCATGACGGTGAACGCGAGCACGTAGCCCAGCAGTTGGAGGGAGGGCCCCGGCAGCCCCAGGCGCGGGATGAGCAGGTAGCCGATCAGGACCAGCGCGATGGCGATCGGGACCATCCCGAGCCAGCGCCAGGGCTCGGACACCTTCAGCGCGACCGCGGGCATGGCGGTGCCCTTGCCGTCCAGGGTGATGCCGGAGCGGTCCATGACCAGCAACGGCAGGGTGAACAGGAACAGCAAGCGCGAGACCAGGGCCTCGGACATGGCCAGGTCGGCCCCGAACACGGCCTCGTAGGTGGCGAAGACCATCGACAGCAGTGCCATGGACACCACGAAGCCGGCGAGGAACAGTCCCAGCCAGCCCAGTTCCCGGCCGATGGGGTGGCCGTCCATCGCCTGGACGACGCGGCGGTCCAGCTGGTCGCGGGCGCCGAAGCCCCTGACCATGGCCCAGGCCAGGATGCCGCCGATCAGCATCGGGGACCAGGAGATCAGGAAGAGGACCAGGGAGTCGTCGAGGATGTCGGAGCGCAGTACGGGGTGGGCGAGCATCGGCACCGCGACGAACACCAGGGCGGCCAGCACCCCCCAGACGAGCCCCCATCTTCGCACCATAGTCACAAGAGTCCCCCCTGTCTCAGAACTCTCATTCTGCCCAAGGGGAAACTAAAAGCTACTTAATGACTACGGTATGTCGCCACTCGCCTCGACATGTCCCGTCGCGCCGAGGGGCCGCTCCCAAGGAGCGGCCCCGGCGGTACGCGGGTGCGGGGCCCCTTCAGAAACCGTTGTCGAGCACCGAGCGGAGGAAGGACTTGGTGCGCTCCTCCTTGGGGTCGCCGAAGATCTGCTCCGGTGTGCCCTCCTCGGCGATCTGGCCCTGGTCGAACATGAGCACCCGGTGCGAGACGTCGCGCGCGAAGCCCATCTCGTGCGTCACGCACAGCATCGTGATGTCCGTGGTCTCGGCGACCTCGCGCAGCACGTCCAGGACCCCGGCCACCAGCTCCGGGTCCAGGGCCGAGGTGACCTCGTCCAGGAGCAGGATCTCCGGCTGCATGGCCAGCGCGCGGGCGATCGCCACGCGCTGCTGCTGGCCGCCCGAGAGCTGGGTCGGGTGGGCGTCGATCTTGTCGCCGAGCCCGACCAGCTCCAGCAGTTCCTCGGCCTTGGCGTTGGCCTCGCCCTTGGAGGTGCCCAGCACGTGCACGGGCGCCTCGGTGACGTTCTGCCGGACGGTCATGTTCGGGAACAGGTTGAACTGCTGGAACACCATGCCGACACGCTTGCGGCGTGCGCGCAGGTAGGACTCGTTCGCCCGGGTCAGGCCCTGCCCCTTGCGCATGTGGCTGAAGGGCTCGCCGCCCACCCAGATGACGCCCTCGGTGACCTTCTCCAGGGTCATCAGCAGGCGCAGGATGGTGGTCTTGCCCGAACCGCTGGGGCCGATGAGCGTGACCCGCTCGCCGGGGGCGACGGAGAAGTTCAGGTGGTCGAGCACCGTGAGGTCGCCGAAGCGCTTCACCACGTCGTCGAAGACGATCAGGGACTGGTCCCGGGGGCCGCTGCCGACACCCTGGGGTTCTTCGTTCACGGGGGTGTCAGACGGCGGCATAGCGTCGCTCCAGTCGTCGGATGAGGATGGCGGACGGGATACTCACGAGCAGGAACAGGATCCCGACCAGGGTGTAGGCCTCCACGATGCGGAAGTCCGCGCTGCCGACCTGCTGGGCCTCGGTGAGCAGCTCGGGCACGCTGATCGCCAGCAGCAGCGGCGTGTCCTTGAACATGGCGATGAGGTAGTTGCCCAGTGCCGGGATGGTCCTGCGGATCGCCTGCGGCAGCACGATCGCGCCCCAGGTGCGGCTGGCGGGCAGGCTCAGCGCCCGGGCCGCCTCCCACTGCCCCTTGGCCACGCCCTCGATGCCCGAGCGGTAGACCTCGGCGGTGTAGGCCGCGTAGTGCACGCCGATCACGACCACGCCCACGGTCATCGCGGAGATGTCGGCCGGGGTCAGGAGGAAGACGAACACCAGCTGGATGATCAGCGGGGTCGTCCGGATGAACTCCATGACCGCGTGCAGGACGGGGCCGAAGAACGGCGTCCGGCGGGCGATGGCGATCGCCAGGCCCAGGACCAGCGCGATCAGGTAACCGAGCACGGTGATCTGGACGGTCACCCACAGTCCGCCCAGCAGGTCCGGCATGACCTCGAAGGTCCACTCGAAGTCCCAGAACATCACTTAGCCACCCCCGCCTTCGCGTCGACGGCCGGGGGCCGCAGGAGGGACACCAGACCTCCGCCGCCCGGCGCGGCGCGGCCCAGCTTGCGGTTGGCGCGGCGTTCGAGCAGTCGCATGCCGAGGATGAGCACCTGCGCGATCAGGTAGTAGAGGACGAAGGCGCCGATGAAGGCGATCACCGTCTCACCCGTGGCCTGGCGCATGTTCTGCGCCACGGCCGTCAGGTCGGCCACACCGATGAGGTAGGACACCGCGGTGGCCTTCATCAGCTCGATGTTGAGGTTGCCGAACGTGGGCAGCATCTGGGCCCAGGCCTGGGGCAGCACGACCAGGCGCGTCCGCTGGAACCAGGAGAGGTTCAGCGCGATGGTGGCCTCGACCTGCGGCCTGGGCACGGCGTTGATGGACGAGCGCACGACCTCGGCCCCGTAGGCGCCCAGGTTGAGCCCCACGGCGAGGATCGCGGCGAAGTTGTCGGCCAGCTGGTAACCGGTCAGCTGGGGCAGGGCGAACGCCATCCAGAACATCAGCACCAGGGCGGCGATGCCCCGGAACACCTCCACGTAGACCGTGGCGACGGCCCGGGGGAGCCAGTGGCGGATCGTCCCCATGATCCCGAAGACCATGGCGAGGACGAAGGCCAGCGCGATGCCTCCGAGGGTGAGCTGGATGGTGACCCACGCGCCCTCGGCGTAGAGCGGTAGCCGCTGGATCAGGAAGTCCACTGCGGGTTCATCCCTCGCAGAGTTCGGCGGTGGTCGTGTCGTCGGGCAGGTCGGCCTCGGTGAAGCCCCACTCCTCGCCCAGTTCCAGGAGGCGTCCGCTCTCCTTGAATTCGGCGATCACCCGGTTGACCTCCTCCAGGAGCTGGGTGTCCTGCTGGCGGAAGCACAGCCCGCCCCAGCCCTTCTCCTCCCGGCCGTCGATCTCGGGGAAGAAGGGCTCGGTGACCTCGAAGGGGCCGCCCCGGTCCTGGAGGAGGTAGGTGTGGGACACGCTGAGCATGGACATCGCGTCCACGCGCCCGGCCTCCAGCAGCTCGTAGCCCGCGGTCTGGTTGGGGATGAGCTCCATCTGGCTCTCGGGGACCTCGAAGTACTCGGCGTAGGTCTGCTCGACCGAGCCGTTGAGGACCGCGAGCACGAGGTCGGGGTTGTCCACGAAGTCCGTGAAGTGCTGGATGTTCTCCGGGTTGCCCTCCGCGACCATGAAGGCCTCGGGGGAGGTCGCGGTGGGTTCGCTGAAGGCGACCTGGCCGCAGCGCTCGGGGGTGATGAACATGCCCGCGGCGATGACGTCGAAGCGGTTCGCGTTCAGGCCGGGGATCAGTCCGTCCCAGTTCACCGAGGAGGCCTGGATCTCGGGGACGCCCAGCTCCTCGAAGACCGCCTTGGCCACGGCGGGGGACTGACCGGCCGGGTTGCCGGAGTCGTCGACGAAGCCGAAGGGGATCTCGTTGGCGAGGCCGACGGCCACGAAGCCCTGCTCGCGCAGCCGGTCCAGGGTCGAGGCGCCCTCCTCCCCCTCTCCCCCGCCGTCGACGCGGGTGCAGGCGGCCAGCCCGAGGGTGGCCAGTCCCACTCCTCCCAGGCGGAGTGCGTCACGGCGTCCCCAGGCTCCTCTGCGTACGGCGGGTACCTGCTTCTTCACGACTGCTCCTCGAAAGACTCGCGGGAGCGGCGCCCTCGCCTGGCTGGACGACAGCGCCGCGCATTCGGATCGGAATGCCTGGTGTGGGCGGTGCGCGGCACCGGGCCGCGGCTGGGGCCGCCGCCCGGGACAGGGTGCGGCGGCACAAGTACGGGGGTCTCCCTCCCCGGGCAGGACCGGCAGTAACGAGACCCGATTAGTCCGTTATGCACTGGTTATTCACGTGCACTCTCGGGGTGACCCGGCCTTTGACCTGCTCAGGGCGGGTTACCTGCTGATCGTGACTTTGGGTCCGATTGTCCGTCACCCTGGGGCGTCGCCCGCGCGACACTCCGGGGACACTCCGATGTCGCCTTCCGCGAACGCGAACGGGCGGGGCCGACCGGCCCCGCCCGCGTGGTCCGACAGTCCTGGGATCAGGCCTCAGACGTCTTCCTCGACGACGAGGGGGTAGACGCCGTTCTCGTCGTGCACCTCACGACCGGTGACGGGCGGGTTGAACACGCACAGCACGCGGAAGTCCGTCTTGGGGCGGACGGTGTGCCTCTCGTGGCCGTCGAGCAGGTAGAGGGTGCCCGGGGTGATGATGTGCTTCTCCCCGGTCTCCTCGTTGGTCAGCTCGGCCTCGCCCTCGATGCAGTGCACGAGCTCGACGTGGTTGGCGTACCAGAAGGTCGACTCGGTGCCCGCGTACAGGACGGTCTCGTGGAAGGAGAAGCCGACCTTGTCCTTGGCCAGGACGATCCGGCGGCTGCGCCAGTTCTCCGTCTTGATGTCGGCGTCGGTGTCGTTGACCTCGTCCATGCTGCGAACGATCACTGTGCTCCCCCTCTACGCGCTCTCGGCGCTCCTGTGGTGGTACGGCACACGGGGAGGGGCCGGACGACGTCCCGAGGGTCGCCGCCCGGCCCCGCACCGTGTGGTGTGGAAATCCCCCTGTGGGAGTCCCTAGGCGGGCTGGGCCGCCTTGACCGCGGCGCGGGCCGCGTCAGCCATGATGTCAAGACCGGCCGTGAGTTCCTCCTCGCTCGCCGTGAGCGGCGGCAGGAGTTTGGCCACCTCGTCCTCGGGGCCGGAGGTCTCCAGGAGCAGGCCCCGGTCGAAGGACTCGGCGGCGACCTTCTTGGCGATGCCGGTCTGCTCGAAGGCCAGGCCCCGGGCCAGGCCGCGACCGCGCACGTGCGCGCCGAACTCGGCGTGCTCGGCGGCCATCTCGGCCAGGCGGGCGGCGACCATGTCGCCCTTGGCCTTGACGGAGTCGGAGAAGGCCGAGTCGCTCCAGTAGCGGCGCAGGGCCTCGACGGCGGTCACCATGGCCGGGTTGAACCCGCGGAAGGTGCCGTTGTGCTCACCCGGCTCCCACACGTCCAGCTCGCGCTTGAACAGGGTGAGGGCCATGGGCAGACCGTAGCCGCTGATGGACTTGGACAGCGTGACGATGTCCGGGGTGATCCCGGCCTCCTCGAAGCTGAAGAAGTCGCCGGTGCGGCCGCAGCCCATCTGGATGTCGTCGACGATCATGAGGATCTCGTACTCGCGGCACAGGTCCGAGAGCTCGCGCAGCCACTGGGCGCTGGCGGCGTTGATGCCGCCCTCGCCCTGGACCGTCTCGACGATGACGGCCGCGGGCTTGTCCAGGCCGCTGCCGCTGTCGTCCAGCAGGCTGCGCAGCCACAGGAAGTCCGGCGTCTTGCCGTCCAGGTAGTTGTCGAACGGCATCGTGGCGACGTGACCCAGCGGCACGCCCGCGCCGCCGCGCTTCATCGAGTTGCCGGTGACGGCCAGGGCGCCCAGGGTCATGCCGTGGAAGCCGTTGGTGAAGTTGACGATGGTCTCGCGACCGGTGTACTTGCGGGCCAGCTTGAGCGCGGCCTCGACCGCGTTGTTGCCCGCGGGCCCGGGGAACTGGACCTTGTAGTCGAGGCCCCGGGGTTTGAGGATGATCTCCTCGAAGGTCTTCAGGAACTCGCGTTTGGCCACGCTGTAGGCGTCGAGGCTGTGCACGATCTTGTCGTCGGTCAGGTACTCGATGAGCGAGGTCTTCAGCTCGGGGTTGTTGTGCCCGTAGTTGAGCGACCCCGCCCCCGCGAAGAAGTCGAGGTAGGGCTTGCCGTCCTCGGAGTAGACGTGGCTACCGACGGCCCGGTCGAACACGACCGGCCAGTTCCGGCAGTATCCGCGGACTTCGGACTCCAGGCGCTGGAAGGTCTCCATCGTGTGTTCCTCGGTTCCTTTATCCCAGGTTCGTGGGCTCATGGCTTGGGCGACGGGGTGGGTCGAACGGGTCCGGTGCGGACGGTCGGTCATGCTCCGGGCCCGGCTCCGAGAGGTCCGATGCGTACGAGGTCCTCGGGGTCGTGGGGGGTGTCCTCCTGAGGGAAGTGTTCCCCGGTGAAGAGCGGACTCCACACCGCCTCGGCGCCCCGGTCCCGGGCGAACGAGGCGAACAGGGCGCGGGAGGCGGTGTTGTCGGCGGTGACGGTCGCTTCGAGGTAGCGCAGGCCGCGGTCGGTGATCCGGTCGCCGACGAAGTCGAGCATCCGGCGGGCCAGCCCCTGTCCGCGGTACGCGGAGTCGACGGCGACCTGCCAGAGGAAGTAGGTGTCGGGGTCGTCGGGCCGCACGTAGCCGGTGACGTAGGCCGCGACACGGCCCTCGTCGTCGCGGGCGACGACGCTGGTCGTGGCGAAGTCCCGGCACCAGAGCGCGTAGGCGTACGGGGAGTTGGCGTCCATGCCGTTCTCCCGCGCCAGCCGCCACATGTGCGGTCCGTCCTCCGGGGACGGGTGCGACAGGCGCACGCCTCCACGGCCCGCGGCACCTGGATTTTCCGAGGCCGTGGCCCCGGTGTCAGTCCGGTCGCGTGCTTGGAGGTTCGTTCGTAGATGTGGCACGTCGATCGAATTTAGCGAACGAATGTCAATGACATTTCGTGGAGGCCGCTCGCGGATGTTTGGGCAGACCGCCCACGGGTATGGCCTGTCCATTTAGCGGTGCCCCAAAGCTCTGACCTGGACTTTCGGGGGACGTCCGGGAGCGGACGGGACACACGCTCACGCCCCGCCCAACAGGGGGTTCGGCGCCGCGGCCGTGTGGAGCGGGCTCGGGGCTCCGCCGGGGAGGGCGGTCGCCGGTGCTCGGGGGACCGACAACCGTCAGGGTCAAACATAGATCCTCGCGGAGCAATATTAAGCGTGCGTTAAGTCACATCAATTCGGTGGAAAGCTCGCGACATAACGCCACTTGAGGGCTCCGCGCCCGCGCCACACGGTACGCCGGAAGGGGCTCCCGGCACACCCGAAACGCCGACACGCGCGAGGACGCGGCCTTTGGCGCGGCCGCGTGGGGGCAGGGGGAGGGTCGGGCCCCCGCCCCCACCCGGAGCGCACCCGCGGGCGGGGCGGCCCGCACCCCGGAGGCGCCCTTGAGATTTCCGGTCTTTTCGCGCAGACTCCGTGTAGTACTACGTTGGGTCGTACTACAATTGGTCGCATCGCCGCGCCGCAGTTCCCGGGTCGATCACCCGTGGGCGGTGGGGCGGAGAACCCCCCTGACCCGGCCGTGGTGACACGGCACCGGGACAGGGACCACCAGCCACGGATCGGAGGCGCCCGTGAACCGCCTGTACCACGAGAGCGAGGACTGGGTCCTGCAGGGCAACTGCCGCTCGCAGGATCCGGAGATCTTCTTTCCGGTGAGCAGCACCGGGATCGGGCGCGCCGACACCGAGCAGGCCATCGCCGTCTGCCGCAGCTGTACTGTTCGCCAAGAGTGCCTGCGGTGGGCCCTGCGGGCGGGAGAGGCTCACGGAGTCTGGGGTGGGACCACCCCCGAGGAGCGCCGCTACATGCGCCGCGAACTCGTCCCCGCCGGTCGTCACTGACGAGGGCGACGGGGACCGCCGGAGGGCGTCGGCCCGCCCGGCGGTCCAGCCCCTCGTTCCCTCCCCGGTCCGGCCCCGCCTCGTCCGCGGCCCGAGCGGCCGCGCCCCGCGCCGGTCCGCCCGCGCCGCGCGTCCGCTGCCCCCAGGGGATCTTGCGACCCTCCGGGGCACGGCCTAGGTTCTTTCTCGTGCGACCCGCTCACGGCACACTCCGCCTCCTGCGCACGGCCCTTCTGGCCGCTGCGTGCACGGGGCTTGCCTGGGGCGGGCACAACCTGTGGGCCGCGGCGCCCGCCTCCCTCGGAGGGCTGGCCGCGGCGACCGCGGTCCTGTTCCCCCTGCTGTGGTACTTCACCCGCACGATGCGCGGGTTCGGCGACATCTTCGCCGTCATGGCCTGCGTGCAGATCCTCCTGCACCTGGTGTTCCAGGGTTCGGGCGAACCCGTCCCCGGCGTCCTCGACACCGGCGCCGACCACACCGGGCACGGCCTGCTCACCCACACCCTCGGCCTCGCGCCCGGCATGCTGTTCGCGCACCTGTGGGCGGCCCTGCTGGCGTCGGCGCTGCTCGCCCACGGCGAGGCGGCCCTGTGGTTCCTGACCGCCCTGTTCACCCGGGCCCTACCGCCGCTGCGTGTGCCCGGCATCGCGTTCAGCGCCCGCGTACCGGTCTCCTGCGCCGCCTCCCGTACCGCTCCCCCGCCCGTCGCGCTCCCGGCGCACGGCCCGCGCGGACCTCCCCTCCCCCGGGGCGTCCTTCCACGACGCCCCCGCGCGCACGCCGGAACGTACCGAGAACTGAGGGAAGACATGACCACCACCCGCACCCCCGACACCGCGGCCCCCGCACGCGCGCTTCCGCGCGCGGCCGCCGCCGTACTCGCCCCCCTCGCCGCGGCCGCCCTGGCCCTGGCCCCCTCGCCCGCGCTGGCGCACGACGTCCTGACCGGGTCCAACCCGGAGGACGGGGCCACCCTGGACACCGTGCCCGAGGAGGTCGTGCTGAGCTTCAACAACTCGCCGATGGAGGGCGGCAGCGGCAGCGCCGTCGTCGTCACGGGGCCGGACGAGGAGACCACCTACGAGGAGGGGGACCTGACCTTCGACGGCACGGACGTGTCGGTGGGTCTGGCCCCGCTGGACCAGGCCGGTGAGTACACCATCGGGTTCCGCGTGGTCTCCTCCGACGGCCACCCGATCCAGGACACCCTGACGTTCTCGGTGACCGAGGAGGCCGTCGCCGCGGCGGCGCCGGAGCCCGAGGAGAGCGAGACCGAGCAGGAGCCCGCCGGGGAGACGGCGCAGGAGCAGGCGCCCTCCGACGAGGCGAACGCGGACGAGGCCGCGGCAGAGGAGGAGTCGGGCGGCGTGTCACCGGTGGCGCTGGCGGTCGTGGCCGTCGTCGCGGTCGCCGGCATCGCCGCGGTCGTGCTCGTGGCCGTGCGCATGCGCAGGCGCCCGGGCGGGGACGCCGGGCAGAAGTAGTACCGGAAGGCCGAGGGGCCCGTACGCGCCTCCCCGCGGGGAGGGCGTGCGGGCCCCTCGTCGTGTTCGGTGCCCGGTCCGCCCGCCCTGCGACGGGGAGGGCGGACACGGGGGCGTCGGCGGCGTCCGCTCGCGCGGGGGCCGTGCGTCGGGGGAGGCTGGTGGGTGGAGGGGGCGGGGGCCGGTGGGCGGAACCGGCTCGGTCGGGAACGCCGGCCGACCGTCGGGGCCGGCCCGGTCGGGACGGGTCAGACGCGGCGTGCCAGCAGGATGCTGATGTTGTCCTTGCCGCCCGCCTCCATGGCGGCCTGCCACAGGGCGTACACGGCGGCCTCGTCGCTGCCCGCCTCGGCGATCATCCGCTCCATCTCCTCGGGCAGGACCAGGTCGGACAGGCCGTCGCTGCACATGAGCCAGGCGCTGGGGTCGGCCGCGTCGTCCCGGCCCACGTGCGGGACCATCGTGCCGCCCGAACTGCCGCCCAGGGACTGGGTGATGAAGTTCGTGGTGACCGGACGGCCGTCCTCGGACGGGGGCAGCGCGGGCGAGTCGTCCTCCGAGAGCTGGCGCAGGCGGCGCCCCTCCAGGCGGTAGGTGCGGGAGTCGCCGACGTTGAACCAGAAGTTGCCGTCGTTGTTGAGCAGGACGCCCGCGACCGTGGTCCCCATGCCGGAGAACTCGGTGTGCTGGGTGGCGTGGTCCTTGATCTCCTCGTCGATGTTGCTCAGCAGCTGGGCTATCTCCTCGGGGCCGCTGAGCCGCGGCCCCATCTCGGCCATGCGGTGCACGGCGTGCTCGGAGGCGATCTCCCCCGCGGCCTGACCGCCGATCCCGTCGGCGACCGCCAGGATGACGGGCTCCCCGACCGGGAGGACGCAGCGCACCGGCGAGGTCATGTTCGCACTGGCGACGGTCAGGGCACCCATGACGACGGCGTCCTCGTTGGCGGGGCGGATAGCGCCCCGGTGCGTGAGGGCCGTGACAATGACTTCCCCACCAGCGACACCCATACGCCCTTCCTCCCGTTTCATCGGCCGTGGCCGGTTGCCCGGCGCCCCGCGCCGGGCCTTGGTCGAGTCCCGTTCAACGTCTGGATTCTGTCACCGTACCGAGCCACCGCCGGAGTGGGTCAAAATCCGCGTACATCATGGCGGAAAACACCCGGATACGCAGTTCCCGCCCCGGTTCCCGCCGCCGAACGTGTCGTGCCGGGCGATCCGCGGTGCGCGCCGGGCACTCCCGGTGTTCCGGTCTGACAGTAGCGGCGGTGCGGCCGACCCGACAGGGGCCACCCACGGGTACCGCGAAACCGCAGACCAACCGGGAGAACTCCGGGGTTACGGACAGCACCGAACCCCCGCGGTTCTTGGTGTCGGATTCGCGTCACGTTGTCGAGACGCGAACCGTCTGGCAGAATGAACCCCGTTGGGTGTCTAAGACGCAGACACACACGACCAGCCCCGTGCGGCATCATCCTGTCACGCACGGTGGCCCCAGTCTTCCCCGACCGGTCGTTTGGTGTGATCTCCGTGCGTCTTCCCTTCTTTCTTCCTCTCCCCCCTCCGTTCAGCCGCAGCCGTACGCGCCATGCGCCTACGGCTCCTCGTGCTGCCGGGAGGCCTCCACCGGCGCGCCGTCCGGCACCGTGTGCCGCCCTCCCCTGACCGCGCCCCGCCTCCCCCCGCAGCCACCTTCCCGCCGGACCCGGCCCCACGGCCCGGGAACCGGCGCCACGGCCCCAGCCCCGCCCGTGAGGACTCCGATCCCCGCTCCGGAGTCGCCTCGGGCACACCTACGACGGACACCGGATGAGACCGTGTCCAAGGAGTTCAGCCCAGTGAAGATCGCGATGGTCGCCGAACACGCCAACCCCCTTCCCGCCCACAGGGGCGAGCCCGCCTGCCCCGCCAGCCTGCACGTGTGCGCCCTGTCCCGGCAGCTGGCCAAGCGGGGCCACCGGGTGACGGTCTACGCCCGCCGCAGTGACCCCGACCAGCCCGACGGCCGCACCCGCATGGCGCGCGGCGTCTCCGTCGCCTACCTGGACGCCGGCCCGGCCCGGCCGCTGACCCCCGAGGAGCACGCCGAGCACACCGGCGCCTTCGGCAGCGCCCTGGCCTCCGTCCTGGACGAGGACCACCCCGACGTCCTGCACGCGATCGGCTGGACCAGCGGCCTGGCCGCCCTGCACGCGCAGGCGCACAGCGAGAGCGACCAGACCGGCACGCCCCTCGTGCAGACCTTCCACTCCCTCAACGCCAGCGAGCAGCGCTCCGGCCTCGGCCACCACCCCGAGCGCGCCCGCATGGAGACCATCCTCGCCTCGCGCGCCGACCGCGTGCTGGTCAACTCCACCGACCAGCAGGTCGAGCTGGCCCGCCTGGGCGTCCCCCGTCACCACGTCAACGTCGTGCCCTTCGGTGTGGACCCCGACCACTTCAGCGTGGAGGGCAGCGCCTCCGCCGAGCACTGGCACTCCCGGCGCGAGGAACGCGCCCGCCTGGTCTCGGTCACCTCCCTGACCGAGGCCGGCGGCGCCGACCGGCTCGTGGAGGCCATGACCCGCCTCCCCGAGGCGGAGCTGCTGCTCGTCTCCACCGCCGAGGACCTGGACGTGGCCCTGGACGAGAACGCCCGCCGGATCGAGCTCCTGGCCAAGGAGGCCGGGGTGAACGACCGCGTCCACCTGGCCGGGCCCGTGGAGCGCAAGGAGCTGCCGCGCCTGCTGCGCTCCGCGGACGTGTACGTGTCCGCCGCCTCCTACGACCCCTACGGCGGGGCCGTGCTGGAGGCCATGGCGTGCGGCCTGCCCGTGGTGGCCACCGCCACCGGCGCCACCCCGGGGGCCGTACTGCACCGCACCAGCGGTGTGCTGATGCGCTTCGGCCGCCCCGACGAGGTCGTGCGCTCCGTGCGCGCGGTCCTCAACACCCCGACCATGAGCACCGCGTACGGCATCGCCGCCGTGGACCGGGCCCGCTCCCGGTTCACCTGGCAGCGGATCGCCGTCGAGACGGAGCTCGCCTACGAGCGCTCCCGCCCGCAGCGGACGGAACAGGACCGCGCCGACGAGGACGAGGCGGACGGTCTGCTACTGTCCGGGACCGCGCACTGAGCCGTGCCCGCCCTCACAGCGTGCCCGGCCCACCGGCCCCCCGGGGTTCCCTCCGAGGGGCCGCAGCGGGTACACAGACAGTGGCGCCCGGCGGCCGGACGGTCGGCCCCGGGCGCGGACACCACGTACCGATGACCTTCGAACACCAGGGACTGCTCTTCCGCCGCGAGCAGCGGTTCCACGAGGTGGCCCGGCAGCGGTTGCGCTCAGCCGTACGCGAAAACGCCCACACGGTGCTCGCGGTCTCCGGCGAACGCGCGGCGGCGCTCACCGGGGCGCTGTCGGCCTCCGAGCGCGAGCGCGTGCACGTCCTGGAGCGGAACCGGTTCTACGACGCCCCGGGGCGCACCCTGGCCGCCCTGCACCGCCTGGCGCTGGTCAACGGCCCCGTGCCGGTGGTCGTGGTGGCCGAGCCGCCGCTGCCGGCCTCGGGGATGGAGCTGCGCGAGTGGCACCGGCTGGAGTCGGTGCTGTCCACGGCGCTGGCCCCGCAGCGGCTGAGCCTGCTGTGCGTCCACGACGACCGCGACCTGACCACGCGGACGCGGTCCGCGGTCGTGGCCACCCACCCGGTGCTGGTGGAGTCCGACGGGCCCCGCCCCAACCCCGCCTACCTGGGCACGGCCGCCTTCGGCACCCGGCCGGTCGCCCCGGAGCCGCTGCCGGTCAGCGGACCCGCGCACCGGTTGGAGATCGGGCTGTCCCTGCCGCGGCTGCGCGCCGACCTGGCGGCGCTCGGCGAGTCCATGGGGTTCCCGCCCGAGCGGATCGACAGCCTGGTGGTGGCGGTCAACGAGCTGGCCGCCAACGTGCTGGAGCACGGGGCGGGCAAGGGCACCGTGCAGGTCTGGCGCGCCCCCGGGCGGTGGGTGTGCGACGTGTTCGACGAGCGCGGCGGGCTCTTCGACCCGCTCACCGGCTACCGCCCGGCAGACAGCATGCGCCCGCGCGGGTACGGGCTGTGGATCACCCGGCAGACCTGCGACTTCCTGGAGATCAGCGGCAGCGGCGAGGGCTCCCTGGTACGGCTGCACTTCATGGACGGGGCCGGAGAGGCCGGGGCCGTCCGGGAGACCGGGACGCGGGCCCCGCTCAGCCCCTGAGGGAGTCCGCGGCGGCGCCGGTGCTGGCCGCGATCGGGATGACCTGGTCGATCCCGGCTATCACGAACAGGCGGTTGACCTGCGGCTGGGGCTCGGCGACCATCAGGCCCACGCCCAGGTCGCGCGCCTGCCGGTAGGCGGCGACGAGCACGCCGATGCAACGCGAGTCGCAGAAGGACACCTTGGCGAGGTCGACCACCACCCCCCGGGGCGGCTCGGCGGCCAGGAGGCCGTCGAGGACGTCGGCCAGCGCGGGAGAGGTCACCGCGTCCATCTCCCCCGCGGGGGTGACGACGACGACGTCATCCTCGCGACGGATCGAGATGTCTGACGTCACGGTCACTTCTCCTTCTTGTTCCGGGAGGGCCCCGAGCCCTCATCATGGCGCTTTTCGATCACGCTCGGGACTCATCGCCCGGTGTTGCCCGCCCGTTCACCTTCGGTCGGGGCGCATCCGGGGCTGGGGACCGGTGTTCTCCGCCACGAGGTCGCGGGCCACGTCCACCACCCGTTTGCGGTTGCGCTGGGCGACCTCGCGCAGCGCGGCGAAGGCGGTGTCGGCGTCGCAGCCGCGGGCGTGCATGATGATGCCCTTGGCCTGGTCGATCACCGTACGCGCGGACATGGCCCGGCGCATGTGGGCGGTCTCCCTGGCCACGTCGGCCTGGCGTCCGGCACTGTACAGCGACACGGCGGCGTGCTCGGCGAGCAGGGCGGTCAGCGGGGCGACGACCTCCTCGTCGAAGGCGTCGGCCCGGCCGGAGTGCACGCCGAAGGTGATCACCCGGTCGTCGCCCTCGCCGGGCAGCAGGCTGGGCAGGGTGATGGAGGAGCGGTCCCCGCACTGGACCGCCATGCTGGTGTAGCGGGGCCAGCGGTGGGGTTCGCGCAGGATGTCGCCCACCCGCACCCGGCCCATCTCGCGGACGGCCTCGACCGTGGGCCCCTGGTCGGTGGTGTACTGGTGCTCGAAGGCCGCGGACAGGTCCGCGTGGGAGGCTCCGTAGTCGGTGACCACGTGCCGCACGGAGCCGTCGGCCCCCTCGACCTCGCGCCAGACCACGACGAGCGCGGCCGAGCAGCCGGGGACGCCCAGGGCCGCGGCCCTGCTCATCTGGTCCAGGGCCCGTTCCAGGGTGGTGCCATCCGCCTGTCCCAGCGCGCCGATATCCCGGGCCAGGCGTTCGATCCACACAGTCGGGGCCTCCTTGCCGTTTCCGGGCTCGGACTAACCGTAACCTTGGAAGACCGCGGCAGCGGACATCCGCCCGCTTCGGGAAGACGCCATCCACGACGGGAGACCTGAGCGTGTCGGAGAACCTCGCCGGGTTGCAGCGTGAGATCACCGCACTGGGTGAACGCATCGCGGCCCTGCGCAACACGCACACCATGTATCCCGACGACGCCCAGGACACCGCCGAGGCGGCCCTGGCCGAACTGGAGTACGCCGAACGCCTGCTGGGCGACGCGGGGGCCGAGCTGGCCCGGGCCCACGCCCAGCCCGAGCCGCGCCGCCAGGGCGACGACGGCGACCGGGCCCTGCTGCGCGCGATGTTCCAGGAGCTGAGCGTCCCCACCGTGCTGCTGGACCACGAGGGCTACATCCGGCGCATCAACAACTCCGGGGCCACGCGGTTGGGCAGCGCGCCGGGCTACCTCACCGGCAAGCCCTTCGCCCACTTCGTCGACCTGCGCAAGCGCGCGGCCATGCAGTCCTGGCTGGCCGCGGTGCTGCGCGGCGACGGCGACGCCGCGCTGGAGTCCCGGCTGGCCCAGCGCGGCTGGGCCGAGGACGTGCACCTGACCCTGACGCGCCTGGAGCTGCCCACCGAGCCCAACCCGCTGGTGCTGGTGGCGATGTCGCCGCCGATGAACGGCGCCGAGGAGGAGGGCCCCGCCCCGCTGGAGACGGAGGTGGAGGACCAGGTGGTGGTGCTGGCCGCGCGCAGGCTGGACGTGCTGACCCGGATGACGCGGCTGCTGCTGCGCTCGGCCGGCCCGGGCGGTGCGGGCGAACCGCTCGCGCTCGCGGACGCGGCCGACCTGCTGGCCGACTCCTACGCCGACTGGGTGGTCGTGGACGTGTGCGACCTGCCCACCTCCTCCGTGGCGCCCCGCCGCGCCGTGGTCGCGGGTCCGGCCGACGCGCTCCCGGCGCAGAGGGAGGCGGTGGCCTCGGCGGCGCCCGGCGACTCCGACATCCCGGGGGAGGTGCTGGAGCGGGGCCAGTCCCTGCTGTTCCCGTTGATCGAGGACGAGGCCGTGCTGGGCCACGCCCCGTCCGGGGCGCCGTTGCTGTCGATGCTGGGCGCGGGGTCGCTGTTGTCGGTCCCCCTGCGGGGCAGCCGGGGCGTGCGCGGCGCGCTCACCCTGATCCGCCGCAGCAACCGGGGCAGCTTCCGCCTGGCCGACCTGGGCCTGATCGAGGAGATCGGCGAGCACATCGGCCTGGCGCTGCCGCCCCGGCCCTCCGCCTGAGGGGTGTCTCCTGGGGGCTCCGCTCCGCTTCTCCCACCCGTCGCCCGCCACCACCCTCAAACGACGCCTACGGCGCAGCCCTCCCGCGGAAACCCGCCTCCGCCCCCTCCAGGGCCCCGCGGGCGCCCGAGCCACCCCCCAAGGGGAATCCTCCCGGGACGAGGGCCCTCGTCATTCGGGGCCGTGGAGGGTGTCCACCAGGGTGGACAGGCGCGAGACCGCCCTGTCCACCCGGCGCACGCCGTCCACGAGGCTCTGGTCCACGTCCTGGTAGTTGGTCACGATGTGCTCGCGCAGCTGGGCGAGGTCGGTCTGGACCTGACGGGAGCGCTGCGCAAGCTGCTCGGCCAGGACCTTGCCGGGCTCGCCCGTCTCCTGGCCCAGGCCGCGCTGGAGGGCGCGGGCCTGTTCGCGCATCTGCGCCTTGAGCTGGTGCAGCTCCACGAACACCTCGACCTTGGAGCGCAGCACCCAGGGGTCGAACGGCTTGAGCAGGAAGTCCACCGCGCGTGAGGCGTAGCCGCGGAAGACCTGGTGCCGGTCGACCTCCTGGGCGGTCAGGAAGATGATCGGCACGTCCTTGGTCTTCTCGCGCTGCTTGATGTGCGCGGCGGTCTCGAAGCCGTCCATCCCCGGCATGACCACGTCGAGCAGGATGACCGCGAAGTCGGTGCCCAGAAGGTGCTTGAGCGCCTCCTCACCGGAGTTGGCCCTGACCAGGTTCTGGTCGAGTGAGGTGAGTGCGGCCTCCAGCGCGATCAGGTTCTCGTCGCGGTCGTCGACGAGAAGGATGTTGGCCTTCTGGGTCACGTCGGGTTACTCCAGGTCTTCGCTCGGGGTGCTGGTGCCAGTCTCCCCGTTCGGATCGTTGTCATGCCCGGCACCGGCCTCCTCCGGCCCGGACGTCGCGCGGCTGTGCCCGTCCGGGACCGCGCCGCCCCCGCCGTCGGCCGCCGCTCCGGCGATGGTCTCCTCGCGTCCCGCGGTGAGCCAGCGCCGCATGACGTCCAGCAGGTGGTCCAGGTCGACCGGCTTGGTCACGTAGTCCGTGGCGCCCGCCGCGAGGCTGCGCTCGCGGTCCCCCTGCATCGCCTTGGCGGTGAGCGAGATGATCGGCAGACCGGCGAACTGCGGCATCTCCCGGATCCGCTGGGTGGTCTGGTTGCCGTCCAGCTCGGGCATCATCACGTCCATCAGGACGAGAGCGATGTCCTCGTTGGCCTCCAGCTTGGCGATTCCGGCGTGTCCGTTGTCAGCGTAGAGGACCTCCAGACCCTGCGCCTCCAGGGCGCTGGTGAGCGCGAAGACGTTGCGGACGTCGTCGTCGACGATGAGGACCCGCTGGCCGCTCAGCACGGCCCGCCGCTCGGGGTCGGTGCGCGGCTCGGACTCGGCCGGCTGCTCGGGCGCCTCGCCCTCGGCGGCGGCCGCGTGGGTCTCGGGCGCCTTGAGCACCGGGACCGTGGGCAGCGGCTCGTCGCTGATGTCGGTGAGGGCGGCCAGTGCCGCGTCGAAGTCCTCGTCCGGCATGGAGAAGCCGTCGTCCAGCGGGGAGGAGTCGAAGCCGCCGGTGTCCGCACCCCGGCCCGAATCGAGCATCGACGCCGAGTCCATGCCGCTCAGGCTGCGGATCGGGGACCCGGCCTCCTCGGCCCGCTCCCCCGCGTCGTCGGGCAGGCGCACCGGGAGCAGCAGCGTGAAGGTGGAGCCCTGGTTGGGCACGCTCTGCACGCGGATCTCGCCGCCCAGCAGCCGGGCGAAGTTGCGGCTGATGGACAGGCCGAGGCCGGTTCCGCCGAAGCGCCGCGAGGTGCCGCCGTCGCCCTGGTGGAAGGCCTCGAAGATGACCTGGAGCTTGTCCTCGGCGATCCCGATGCCGGTGTCGGCGACGGTGAACGCGATGACCTCCTCGTTCTCGACGAACATCTCCAGGTCGGCGTCCTCCAGCGCCCACGCGGGCTCGATGAGCAGCCGCACCTCCCCCTGCGGGGTGAACTTGACGGCGTTGGAGAGCAGGTTGCGCAGTATCTGCTGGAGCCGCTGCTCGTCGGTCCACAGCGTGCCGGGGATGTCCGGCGACACGTCCACGGCGAAGGCGAGCCCCTGGTCCCCGGTGACCGGGCGGAAGGTGGCCTCGACGTAGTCGACCAGCTGGGCGATGGAGACCTCGCTGGGCTGCACCTCGGCGCGCCCGGCCTCCACCTTGGACAGGTCGAGGATCTCGTCGATGAGCAGCAGCAGGTCGCTGCCCGCCTTGTGGATGGTCTGGGCGAACTCGACCTGCTTGGCGGACAGGTTCTGCTCGGCGTTGTCGGCGAGCAGGCGGGCCAGGATCAGCAGGCTGTTGAGCGGCGTGCGCAGCTCGTGGGACATGTTCGCCAGGAACTCGGACTTGTACTTGGAGGAGACCTGGAGCTGGTGGGCGCGCTCCTCCAGGGCGTTGCGGGAGCGCTGGATCTGCTGGTTCTGGAGCTCGATCGCCCGGTTCTGGTTGGCGAGCTGGGTGGCCTTCTGGCGGAGCTCGGCGTTCTTGCCGCGCAGCTCCTCCTGCTGGCGCTGGAGCTCGTTGGAGCGTTCCCTGAGCTGGCTGGTGAGCTGCTGGGACTGTTCGAGCAGGTCCTCGGTGCGGTTGTTGGCCAGGATGGTGTTGATGGTGGTGCCGAGCAGGCTCACCAGCTGGCGCAGGAAGTTCTTGTGGCTCTCGCGGAAGTCGTCGTAGGAGGCGAACTCGATGGCGCCCAGCGAGCGCCCCTCGGAGACGATGGGCAGGATGTACAGGTTGCGCGGGGAGGCCTCGCCCAGGCCCGACCGGACCTTGATGTAGTCCGGCGGGATGTTGGAGACCTGCTGTTCCACCTGCTGGGCGAGGGCCTCGCCGACCAGGCCGATGCCCGCGCGGACGCGGCGGCGGTCCTCGTCGGGGTCGAAGCCGAAGCCCGCGTAGAACAGGAAGTTCTCCTGGTCGTCCTGGTCCTCGGGCAGGTAGCAGGCGCCGTGCTGGGCGCCGATGAGCGGCGTCACCTCGGTCATGATGAGGCGGGCCAGCTCCTTGAGGTCGCGGTGACCCTGAATGTGGCCGGAGATACGGGCCACGTTGGACTTGAGCCAGTCGGCGTCGCGCTGGGTGGCGGTGGTCTCGCGCAGGTTGGACACCATCAGGTTGATGTTGTGCTTGAGCTGCTCCATCTCACCGCGGGCGTCGACCTGGATGTTGCGGGTCAGGTCGCCCTTGGCGACGGCGTTGGCGACCTCGGCGATCGCCCGCACCTGCGTGGTCAGGTTGCCCGCCAGGCCGTTCACGCTGTCGGTGAGCTGCTTCCAGGTGCCGGTCACGCCCTCGACCTTGGCCTGGCCGCCCAGCTGGCCCTGGCTGCCCACCTCGTGGGCCACTCGGGTGACCTCGGTGGCGAACGCCGACAGCTGGTCGACCATGGTGTTGACCGTCGTCTTGAGCTCCAGGATCTCCCCCTGGGCGTTGACGTCGATCTTCTTGTTGAGGTCGCCCGCCGCCACCGCCGTGGTCACCTCGGAGATGTTGCGCACCTGCGTGGTGAGGTTGTGCGACATCGAGTTGACGTTCTCGGTGAGGTCGTTCCAGATGCCGGAGACGCCCTTGACGTCGGCTCGGCCGCCCAGTTTGCCCTCGGTGCCGACCTCGCGGGCCACACGGGTGACCTCGTCGGCGAACGCGGAGAGCTGGTCCACCATGACGTTGATGGTGTCCTTCAGCTCCAGGATCTCGCCCTTGGCGTTGACCGTGACCTTCTTGGTCAGGTCGCCCGCGGCCACCGCGCGCGTGACCATGGAGATCTGGCGCACCTGGTAGGTCAGGTTGTTGGCCATGGAGTTGACGTTGTCGGTCAGGTCCTTCCAGACCCCGGACACGTCGCGGACGTGGGCCTGTCCGGCCAGCTTGCCCTCCGTGCCCACCTCACGGGCGACCCTGGTCACCTCTCCGGCGAAGGAGTCCAGCTGGTCGACCATCTTGTTGATGGTGTCCTTGAGATCGAGCATCTCCCCCTGGGCGTCCACGGTGATCTTCTTGGTGAGGTCGCCGGTGGCGACCGCCGTCGTCACCTGGGAGATGTTGCGGACCTGGTAGGTGAGGCTGTTGGCCATGGAGTTGACGTTGTCGGTCAGGTCCTTCCAGATACCCGACACGCCCTTGACGTTGGCCCGGCCGCCCAGCTTGCCCTCCGTACCGACCTCGCGCGCCACGCGCGTGACCTCGTCGGCGAAGGAGTCGAGCTGGTCGACCATGGTGTTCACGGTGTTCTTCAGGGCGAGCATCTCGCCCTGCACGTCGACCTGGACCTTCTGGGTGAGGTCGCCGCGGGCCACGGAGGTCGTCACCTGGGAGATGTCGCGCACCTGGTTGGTGAGGTTGTCCGCCATCGAGTTGACGTTCTCGGTGAGGTCCTTCCAGATGCCCCGCACGCCGCGCACGTTGGCGCGGCCGCCGAGCTTGCCCTCGGTGCCCACCTCGCGGGCCACCCGGGTGACCTCGTCGGCGAAGGTGGACAGCTGGTCCACCATCGTGTTGACGGTGTCCTTGAGGTCGAGCATCTCGCCCTGTACGTCCACCGTGATCTTGCGGCTGAGGTCGCCGCGGGCGACGGCGGTGGTCACCTCGGAGATGTCGCGCATCTGGTCGGTCAGGCGCGAGGACATCTGGTTGACCGACTCGGTCACCTCGCGCCAGGCTCCGGAGACCCCCTCGACCTGCGCGGTGCCGCCGAGCTTGCCCTCGGTGCCCACCTCGCGGGCCACCCGGGTGACCTCCCCGGCGAAGCCGCTCATCTGGTCGGCCATGCGGTTGACCGTGGTGGCCAGGCGCAGCAGGTCGCCCTTGAGCTCGCCGCGGCGGCCCTCGGTGGAGGCGCGGCGGCTGAGCTGGCCCTCCGCGACCGAGTCCAGGACCCCGGCGACGTCGGTCACGGGTTCGGCGACCTCGTCGAGCAGGAGGTTGAGCGCCTGGGCGCTCTCGCCCCAGGCGCCCCGGGCGGGGTTGACGTTGACGCGCTCGTTGAGCCTGCCCTCGTTGCGGACGACGTCGCCGACGCGCTGGAGTTCGTCGCTGAGCTGTTCGCTGTGGTCGACCACCTCGTTGAAGACGGACGCGATCTCCCGCATGGTGCCGCCGCCGCGCTTGCGCAGACGGACGCTGAAGTCGCCGTCGCGCATGCGGTACAGGGCCCGCAGAATCTCGTCGAGCTGGTCGTCGGCCGCCAGTTCCTTGACCGCCTCGGGCATCGAACCCCCTCCTCAGCCTGCTCCGCCACCTCGGCCTCCCGTCCCGGCCCCCGTGGGCCGGGCGCCCGCGGGCGGATCGGCCCGCGGAGCGCGCACGGGACAGGGGGGCCACGCGGTGTCCGCCGCGCCGGCCCCCTGGTGGCACCCCGTCACGCTACCGGTGAGAGGTACCACCCGAAAGAAGCGCATGTGTCGACTTACACTAACCGCCCGGACCGCCCCGCACAGGTGGCTTGGTGATGTTGTCCGCCCGTCGCCGCGTCCGGAGGCGGGCCGGTTCTGCGCGGCCCCGGGCGCGCGGTCCGCCGGGCGGCCCCGGGAGCGCGGCCCCCGGGAGCACGGACCGTCGGGCGGAAGTGACGGTTCGCGCGGCACCGGTCACCCCGGCACGCGTATCGTGGCAGTGACCACCACCCCCCGCGCACGCACCCAGTGACGAAGGACACCGACGGCTTGCCAGCACACGACGCGTCGAAGGTCGCTCGACGAGAGTTCCCTCCCGCCCCGGAGACCGCGGCGGCGGCCCGCGAGTTCGTTCACGACACCCTCCTGTCCTGGGGTGTGACCGACCCCTCCGACGACGTGATCCTGCTGGTGAGCGAGCTGGTCACCAACGCCGTCATCCACGCGCGCTCGTCCCTGGACGTGACGGTGCGCCGGTCGGAGGGTGCGACCGAGGTGATGGTCACCGACTCCGTGCCCGAACGCGCGGTCCCGCAGGCCGGGCCCCTGTCGGTGGACACCTCCCCGTCCCGGGAGAACGGGCGCACCGGCGGTCTGGGGCTGGCCCTGGCGTCGGCGATCGCGTCGAGCTGGGGCGTGAGCTACGGGCGCAACGACAAGGCCGTGTGGTTCCGGATCGAGGACGACTCGGGGGAACGCGCCTCCCTGGAGTCCCCGCCGGTGCGCAGGAGCCCCTCCCGTACCGGGCGCCCCGCCCCGTGGTCGGCGCTGGACTCCGCCCTGGGCTCGCGGCTGTCCCTGCCGCAGCTGCTGGAGCGCACCGTGGAGCACTCGGCCACGGCGCTGGGCGCGGACGCGGCCTACATCACGCTGGCCACGTCCGACGAGACCATGTGGGAGGTGCGCGCCGCGGTCGGGCTGACCCGGGGCGGCGCCCCGTGGCGGCCGCTGCGCGTGCGCACGGAGGAGATCTTCCCGTCGTCGGCGCCGGAGCCGGGCGCGGTGATCAACGACGACCTGATGATCGCCCGCGCCAGCCGGGGGCGCCTGTCGCGGGCGGGGATGCGTTCGCTGGTCACGGCGCCGCTCATCGTGGACGGGCGGGTGGTCGGCCTGCTGGGGGTGGCCTCCCGGCGGGCCCGGCACTTCGGGGCGTCGGCGGCCAAGCGGCTCCAGGAGGGCGCGAACCTGATCGCGCTGCCGGTGGAGCGGGCCCGGCTGGCCGAGGTGGAGCTGAGCAGGCGGGCCTCGCTGAGCTTCCTGGCCGAGGCCAGCGACCTGCTCGCGGGCACGCTGGACGAGCGGATGACGGGCGCGCTGGCGGCGCAGCTGATCACCTCGCGGCTGGGCCGGTGGTGCGCCATCGAGACGATCAACGAGATGGGCGTCTCGCAGCTGACGCACGTGGTGCACAGCGACGAGAACTACAACGACATCCTGCGCGCGCTGCTGACCGGGCTGCCGCCGCACGAGCAGAGGGAGCCGCAGCCGCTGTGGTCCCCGGCCGAGCTGGCCAAGGAGGGACTGGACGAACAGCTCGTCCGGGAGCTGGCGAGCGGTCCGGCGATCTGTGTCCCGCTGGTGGCGCACGGGCGCGCGCTGGGGCGGATGACGATCGGCAAGAACGAGTCGGACGACTTCACCCGTGAGGAGGTGGACGTCGCCGACGACCTGAGCAGCCGGGTGGCGTCGGCGATGGAGAACGCGCGGCTGCACGAGAAGCAGGCCGCGATGAGCGACGCCCTCCAGCGCAGCCTGCTGCCGGCCAAGGAGAAGGAGCCGGTGATCCCGAACGTGGACCACGCGGTGTTCTACCGTCCGGCCGACGAGCGCAACGTGGTGGGCGGGGACTTCTACGA
Source organism: Nocardiopsis sp. CNS-639 (assembly GCF_000381685.1). Taxonomy (NCBI): domain Bacteria; kingdom Bacillati; phylum Actinomycetota; class Actinomycetes; order Streptosporangiales; family Nocardiopsidaceae; genus Nocardiopsis; species Nocardiopsis sp. CNS-639. The sequence continues at coordinate 146,743 of NZ_KB906867.1, read as the reverse complement.
CGTGTTCGCGGCGAGCGGCCGGTGGTGCTTCGCCATCGGCGACGTGTGCGGGACGGGCCCGGAGGCGGCGGCCGTGACCGGTCTGGCGCGGCACACGCTGCGGGCACTGGCCAAGGAGGGGTTCACGCCCTCGCACATCATGCAGCGGCTGAACATGGCGATCCTGGACGAGAACACCTCGACCCGGTTCCTGACGATGCTGTACGGGGAGATGACCCCGGCCACCGACGGCGGGGGCGGGATGCGGCTGCGGATGGTCTCGGCCGGGCACCCGCTGCCGCTGCGGCTGAACCAGAAGGGCGAGGTGCTGCCGTTCGGCACCTCGCAGCCGCTGCTGGGCGCGTTCGAGGACGTGGGGTTCACGACCGAGAACGTGGACATCCGCCCCGGCGAGGTGGTGCTGGCGGTGACCGACGGCGTGACCGAGCGGCGCAGCAACACGGACATGCTCGGCGACGAGGGGCTGATGGAGATCTTCTCCGGCTGCGCGGGGCTGACCGCCCAGGCGGTGATCAGCCGCATCGACCGTGAGCTGGAGGAGTACGCCCCGGGCGGGCGCAGCGACGACACCGCGATGCTGGTGCTGCGCTTCCTCTAGGCCGGGCCCCTTCGGGGCGGCCCGGCCGGGGGTGAGGGGACCCGCGCTCCGCACCGGCGACCGCTCCGGCCGGCGCCCCGGGCTGCCGGGACCCCGGCGGGGCCTACAGCCAGCCCATGTCCTGGGCGGTCCGGATGGCGGACATGCGGTTGTCGGCGCCGGTCTTGCCGATGGCGTTGGAGAGGTAGTTGCGCACGGTGCCCTCGGTCAGGTGGAGGGCGGCGGCGATCCTGGCGACGGTGGCGCCGTCGGAGGCGGCGCGCAGCACCTCGGTCTCGCGGTCGGTGAGCGGGCTCTCGCCGCCGACCATCGCGGCGGCGGCGAGGTCGGTGTCGATGTAGCGCCCGCCCTCGTGCACACGGCGGATGGCGCCCGCGAGCTGGTCGACGGGGGCGTCCTTGGCCAGGAAGCCGCGCGCGCCGGAGGACAGGGCGCGGCGCAGGTAGCCGGGACGGCCGAAGCTGGTGAGGATGACGACGCCGCAGTCGGGAGCGTCCGTCCGCAGCCGCGCGGCCACCTCCAGCCCGGTCGCGCCGGGCATCTCGATGTCCAGGACGGCGATCTCGGCGCCGTGCCGGAGGACGGCGTCGACCACCTCGTCGCCCCGGCCGACCTCGGCGACGACCTCCAGGTCGTCCTCCAGGCCGAGGAGGGCGGCGATGGCCCCCCGCACGAGGTGTTCGTCATCGGCCAGCACGATCTTGATCAAGGTCGGCTCTTCTCCGGTGTCTCGCTTGGGCTTCGGCACGATATCGTTTCGGGCATTGTGGTGCATACGGCGCCTACGGGAAGCGCGCCGGGGTAACGGGCGACGTGTCGGGTCGCAGTGTCGGGGTTCGGATGCTCTCACGGACCTCGGGGCCGGTCACCGACGGCCCGGTCCGACGGCGCTGGGCCACGGGACCGCCGACGCGGACCGGACGGGGGCACGGCAGGGGCGGAAGGACTCGAAACCCCGGCATATCGCGCTCTCACCCTGTTCTAACCCATGCGCCGCATGATGGAACACGTCACTGAACATCGTCCCGTCAGCCGGAGGATGAGTTGAACCCCAACGAACCGAGTGCAGGTACCGAGCCCGGTGCGGCGGCCGGGAACGGGCTTCCCGAGCACCGTCCCGCCGAGCCCGCCGACCAGGCGGGGCCATCCGGCCCGCACGAGGGCGGCTCCTCCACAGGTGACGGGACCGATGTCCGTGACACGTCCGGCGGGGAGCACGGGGGTGTCCCCGCCGGACAGGACGACCGGACCCACGGGGCCGAGCACGCCGGGCCCCAGCAGTCCTTCGGGGGCTCTGAGGCGCAGGGGACCGGTGGGGAGTCCGGGGCCGGGGAGCCGGGCGAGCACGTGGAGCGGCCCGCGCAGCACGAGCCCGGTGGGTACACCGGCGTATGGCAGAGCGGCGAGCAGCCCGGCGGCTACCCCGGCGCCGAGCGGAGCGGCGGGTACGCCGCGGCCGGACAGACGGGTGAGGGATTCCCGTCCCAGCAGGGCGGGCACCCGGGGGCCGAGCGGCACGGGTGGCCGGAGACCGGCCCCGCGGGGACGGGGCCGACCTTCTCCCCGCCCGGACAGCCGCCGAGGTGGGCCACCGGGCCCAACGACCCGGAGCACGCCTCCTACACCTTCCCGCCGCCCGGGGGCGGCTACGGCGCCGCCGCAGGCGGCCAGCACGAGCAGTTCTCCGCCCACCACCCCGCTCCCCCGCACGGCGGGCAGAACGGCCCCCACGGCCCGGTCGGGCACGGGCAGCCGCCGTACGGTGACGGCGGCGCGTTCGGGACGGGCGGCCCCGGCGGCCCCGGGGACCACGGCGGCCACGGGGGGCAGCCCCCGTTCGGCGGCGCCTTCCCCGGGTCGGTGCCCCCGCAGGGAAGCGGCGGGAAGCGCGGCTCCGGCAGGATCGTGACCGTCGCCGCGATCACCGCCCTGGTCACGAGCCTCATCGTGGGCCCGATGACGGCCCTGGGCACCGCCTACCTGTTCCCCAACGGTCTGAGCGGGCCGATCAGCTCTCTCAACCAGGAGCAGGAGAGCACGCAGACCGAGGGCGAGGTGGGCGAGGTCGCCGACACGGTCCTGCCGAGCGTGGTGTCCATCCGCACCGCCAACGGCGGCGGCAGCGGTGTGGTCATCTCCTCCGACGGCCAGATCCTCACCAACGCGCACGTCGTGGCCGCCGCGGAGGGCGGTCCGATCGAGGTGCTGTTCAACGACGGCAGCTCCGCGCGCGCCGAGGTCCTGGGATCGGACCCGGTCTCCGACATCGCGGTGATCCAGGCGGAGGGGCGCAACGACCTCACCCCGGCCACCCTCGGCGACTCCGAACAGGTCGGCGTGGGCGCCGAGGTGGTCGCGATCGGTTCCCCGCTGGGGCTGTCGGGCACGGTGACCACGGGTGTGGTCAGCGCGCTGAACCGTCCGGTGAACACCGGGCAGTCCGGGCAGACGTCCACGGTGATCAACGCGATCCAGACGGACGCGGCGATCAACCCCGGCAACTCGGGCGGCCCGCTGGTGAACATGAACGGCGAGGTCATCGGGATCAACACCGCGATCGCGGGCGTCTCGCAGGACAGCGGCTCGGTGGGGCTGGGCTTCGCCATCCCGATCAACCAGGTCCGCCCCATCGCGGAGCAGCTGGTCGAGGACGGCAGCGCGAGCTACCCGGCGATCGAGGCGACCATCACCAACTCCCGTGTCGGGGGCGCGGAGATCGTGGAGGTCACCGAGGGCGGCGCGGCCGCCGAGGCCGGGCTCCAGGCCGGTGACGTGGTGGTGTCCGTGGACGGCGAGCAGGTGTCCACGCCGGACGAGCTGATCGCGCAGATCCGGATCCGCCAGCCCGGCGAGGAGGTGACCCTGGGGGTCGTCCCCGACAGCGGCAGCGGCTCCGAGGAGGAGGTCACGGTGACGCTCGGGGAGCAGAGCGTGGAGGCGGCCCAGAACGAGGAGGGCGGGAACTGACGGGCGCGACCCCGGTTTCCCGCACACGGGCGGCCTCGGACCCTCGGGTCCGGGGCCGCCCGTCTTGTGCGCGGCGGCGGGCGGGGCGGTCACGGACCGAAGGCGCGGCGGGTCGGGGCCGCGTGGCGTGTGCGCGGCGGAGCGGGTCCGGGGCACGCGAGCCGCGGTCCGTTGTCTGTCGGCGCGGCCGGACTTGCGGGTAGGTGGAAGGGGCGCGGGGGTTCCCTTCCCCGCGCCGCGTGCCACCGAGCGGTCGCCCCGCGGCCACCGAGAGGTCGGCGGGGGTCAACGCGGGTGACCCACACTCGGGCGTACGCGGCGACCCGACAAAGGAGATCAGGTCATGTCCACGTCCTTCGCCTCCCCCGCGGTGGCGGCACCGCCCCGGCCCGCCGTCGGCGCGACGCGCCGCACCCGGGTCCTGATCGGTACCGACACCTATCCCCCCGACGTGAACGGCGCCGCGTACTTCACCGCCCGCCTCGCCCGCGGTCTGGCCGCGCGCGGCGCGCGGGTGCACGTGGTGTGCCCCTCCCCCGAGGGCGCCCCGTACACGGCGGAACGCGGCGGGGTGGTCGAGCACCGGCTGCGCTCGGTGTCCTCCCTGGTCCACGACAGCGTGCGGCTCGCGGTCCCGCTGGGCGTGCGCGGCCACCTGGACCGGCTCCTGGACCGGGTGCGCCCGGACGCCGTCCACATCCAGAACCACTTCCTCGTCGGCCGGATGCTGGCCGCCGCCGCGCACGCCCGAGGCGTGCCCGTGGTCGCCACCAACCACTTCATGCCGGAGAACCTCTTCGACTACGTGCACGTGCCCGCGCCGCTGCGCCCGCACGCGGCCCGGCTGGCCTGGTGGGACCTGGGCGCGGTGCTGTCCCGGGCCGAGCACGTGACCACGCCCACCCCGGCGGCGGCGCGGCTGCTGGTCGACCAGGGGTTCACCCGGCCGGTCGAACCGGTCTCGTGCGGGATCGACCTGGACCGGTTCAGCCCGCTGGACGGCGGCGCGGCCACCCGGCGGCGGCTGCGCGCCCGGCTGGGCGTGCCGGACCGCAGGACGGTGCTGTTCGTGGGGCGGCTGGACGAGGAGAAGCGCGTGGACGAACTCGTGCGCGCGGTGGCCCTGACCGACGGGGTGCAGCTCGTGCTGGCCGGGCACGGCGCGCACCGGACGCTGCTGGAGGAGCTGGCGGCGGAGGTGGGCGCGGCCGACCGGGTGGTGTTCCTGGGCTTCGTGCCGCACGCCGACCTGCCCGACGTGTACCGGTGCGCTGACGTGTGGGCCATCGCCGGGACCGCGGAACTCCAGAGCATCGCCACCCTGGAGGCGATGGCGAGCGGCCTGCCGGTGGTGGCGGCGGACGCCATGGCGCTGCCGCACCTGGTGGAGGAGGGCGGCAACGGGTACCTGTACCCGCCCGGCAGTCCGGGGGCGCTGGCCGCCCGCGTGGAGTCGGTGGTCGCCGACGAGGGCCGACGGCTCGGGATGGGCGCGCGCAGCCGCGACATGGCGGAGCTGCACCGGCTGGAGGACTCGCTGGAGCGGTTCGAGCGGATCTACCGCGAGGCGTCCGCCGGTGCGGGGGTCGGCGCCGGAGCCGGTGCGGCGCTCAGCGGGCGGTGACCGGCGGTTCCGACACGGCGTCCGCGTGAGCGCCGGATCCTCACCCCCGCGCCCTCGGCTCCTCGTCCCGCGGCGGTGTGAACAGCGGCAGGTGGAAGCCGATGGCGGTGCCGCCGCCCTCCCTGTTGCGGGCGAACACCCTGCCCCCGTGCGCCTGCGCGATCTCCCTGACCATGGACAGGCCGAGCCCCGAACCGGGCAGGCCGCGGGCGACGGCGGCCCTGTAGAAGCGCTCGAAGACGTGGTCGAGTTCGGCGGGGTCGATGCCGGGCCCCCGGTCCAGGACCTCCACCGTCCCCGCGCGCACGCGGATCTCGATGGGCGCGGTGCCCTCGGGGTCGAACTTGGCGGAGTTCTCGACCGGGTTGGAGACGGCGCGCTCCAGGGAGCCGGGGCGTCCCCACACGACGCTGTCGTCGGCGTCCACGACGATGTCGCGGCCGGTGCGGCGGCGGGTGCGCTTGGCGACCTTCTCGGCGATCCCGGCGAGGGGGACGGCGCTCATCTGCTCGTCCTCGTGGTCGCCGGTGGCCAGGCCGACCAGTTCGTTGACCAGGGCGGTGAGTTCGCGGGTCTCGCCGCGCAGGTCCTCGATGAGGCCGGCGCGCGCCTCCGGGCTGAGCCGGTCCACCCTGTCGAGCACCTGCACGTTGGTGTACAGGCTGGTCAGCGGGGTGCGGAGTTCGTGCGCGGCGTCCTGGACGAGGCGGCGCTGCTCGTCCTTGGAACGGGCCAGCCGGGCGAGCATGGCGTTGAACGCGCTGGTGAGGCGGCCTACCTCGTCGCGGCCGACGTCCTCCTCGCGGCTCTCGCCGCTCCGGCCGGGGTCCACGGGGTCGAGCCGCCCGGTGGAGCTGACGTACTCGGCCGCCTCGGTGAGGCGCACCAGGCGCCCGGTGGTGCGGTGGCCCACCAGCCAGCCCGCGGCGGCCGCGCACAGGGCGACGAACAGGCCCACCCACAGGATCTGCGTGGCCAGCCGGTCGATCATCAGCTCGGTCGGGGACAGGCGCTGGAGGAGCTGGAGGGCCCCGGCGCCGTCGCCGAGGGAGACCGTGGCCAGCCGGTACTCCTGTCCGCCGATGGCCTGCTCGCGCATGTCGACGATGCCGGGCCGGGCCTCCTCGGCGACCTCCAGGTCCCTCTGCGACGGCGCGAACAGGATGATCTCGGACGGGTCGGCGATGTTGACCGTCCTGCTGCCGTCGGGTTCGAGGAGCTGGAGCTGGAACTTGTCGCTGGGCAGGAACGGGCCGGGACCGGCGGAGCCGCCCCGCCCCTGCTGGTGGTAGTCGACGAGCTGGTCGGACAGGGCGGTGACGGTGCTCTCGAACTCGGTACGGGCGTCGGAGCGGATGAGCGCGGCGGCGGTGGTGTAGGCGAGGGTGCCGACCAGGGCGATCACGACGGTGGCGACCAGCGCGAAGATCACCGCGAAGCGGGTGCCCAGCCGCCAGTCGCCCGGTTGGAGCAGCGTCCGGCGCCACCTCGGGACGGCGGTGCGCGCGGCGGACACGAGGGCCCTGAGACCGGACGCGGCGCCAGAGCCGTGCGGGGCGCCGGGGCCGTGCGGGGCACCGGAGGCGGGCGGGACGCCGGCGCCGGATGGTGTCCCCGGGCCGGGCGAGGCGCCGCCGGAACCGGGCGGGGTTACAAAACCGTGCGGGGCTCCAGAACCATGCGGGGAGCCGGATGCGGGCGAGGCTCCAGGGCCGTGCGGAGTGCCGTGTCCGGGTTCCCGCGGGGTGCCGTCGTCGGGTCGCACGGGGCTCAACCCTGCGGCCGGAGCGTGTAGCCGACCCCGCGCACGGTCTGGATCAGCGGCGGACCGCCGTCCTCCAGCTTGCGGCGCAGGTAGCTGATGTAGACGGCGAGGTTCTTGGACTCGGGGCCGAAGTCGTAGCCCCAGATGCGGTCGTAGATGGTGGAGTGGTCCAGGACGATCCCGGCGTTGCGCACCAGGAGTTCGAGCAGGTCGAACTCGGTCTTGGACAGCTCGACCTCGCGGTCGCCGCGCCAGACCCGGCGGGAGGCCGGGTCCAGGGACAGCTCGCCGACGCGCAGCGGTCCCTGCTCCGAGGCATCCTCGGGAAAGGGCGCGGCCCGGCGCAGCAGGGCGCGCAGCCGGGCGAGGAGTTCCTCCAGCTCGAAGGGCTTGGCGAGGTAGTCGTCGGCCCCCGCGTCGAGCCCCGCCACACGGTCCGGCGTCTCCACGCGCGCGGTGAGCATGAGGATGGGCGTGCGGTCGCGCTCGGCGCGCAGCACGCGGGCCACCCCGAGCCCGTCCACTCCCGGCATCATCACGTCGAGGACGAGCAGGTCGACGGGGTCGGCGTGCACGGCGGCGAGTGCCTGGACCCCGTCCGGTACCGTCCTGACCCTGTAGCCCTCCAGTTGGAGCGCGCGTTCCAGTGAGTCCCTGATCGCGCGGTCGTCGTCGGCGACCAGAACCGTGGCGGTGGCTTCCATGGCGCCCATGGTTCCGTATGAGGGTGAGAGCGCGGTAAGAGCGGGGTGGGGCGCGTGTCAGACTCCGCGCCGGTCAGAGTCCGCGCGGACCGGGCGGGCCCGCACGGGCCCCGCCCGCCCTCCGCCGGGGTCCGGGTTCAGGACCCGGGGTCGAACGCGCGGGTCCGGGCCATCCCGGCCGCGCGCCCCTTGCCCGCGACCACGAGCGCCATCTTGCGGGAGGCCTCGTCGAGCATCTCCTCGCCGAGCATGACGGCGCCGCGCCGGTCCACGGTGGTGGCGTGGGCGTAGGCGTCCAGGATCAGCTCGGCGTGGTCGTAGTCCTCCTGGGAGGGCGCGAACACCTCGTTGGCGGCCTCCACCTGGAGCGGGTGCAGGACCCATTTGCCGTCGAAGCCGAGGGCGGCCGTGCGCCCGGCGGAGCGGCGGAACGCGTCCACGTCCCGGATCTGGAGGTAGGGGCCGTCGATGGCCTGGAGCCCGTGGGCGCGGGCGGCCGTGAGGATGCGCATGAGCACGTAGTGGTAGGCGTCACCGGTGTCGTAGCCGGGCGGCTGCTCGCCGACGACCAGGCTCTTCATGTTGATGGAGGCCATGAAGTCGGCGGGCCCGTAGACGAGGCTCTCCAGGCGGGGCGAGGCGGCGGCGATCCCGTCCACGGCCACCAGGCCGCGGGCGTCCTCGATCTGCGCCTCGATGCCGATCCGGCCGACCTCCAGCCCGACGGCGCGCTCGATCTGGGTGAGGAGGGTGTCGAGCCACTGGACGTCGCGGGCCGAGGTGACCTTGGGCAGGACCAGGGCGTCGAGTTCGGCCCCGGCTCCCTCGACGACGGTGATGACGTCGCGGTAGGCCCACTCGGTGGTGACGTCGTTCACGCGGACGGACCGCACCTTGCCGTCCCAGCCGCCGTCGTTGAGCGCCCGGACGACGGCGTGGCGGGCGGAGTCCTTCTCCAGGGGCGCGACCGCGTCCTCCAGGTCCAGGAAGAAGGCGTCCGCGTCCAGTTCCCGCGCCTTGTCCACGAACCGGGGGTTGGACCCCGGCACCGCGAGTACCGACCGCCGCGACCTGAGTTCGCCCATCGCTGTCCGTCCCCCTGCTCCACTCGTCCGCCTGCGCGCGGTCCGCACCGGTCGGCCGCCTCCGCCGGGCGGGACCGCGCCGCCCATCATCGCACCGTGCGGTGCATAGAGTGAGTCCGGGCCCCTGGTGGGGCGCAGGGGAATTCCAGGGGGGAAACGAGCATGTCCGGCACGTCGTCGTATCCGACCAGCGCCCACTGGGGCAGTTACCGGGTGGTCGTCGAGGACGGCCGGGTGGTCGGAACCCTCCCCGACCCGGACGACCCGGCGCCGTCCCCGGTGATCGCCAACACCCCCGCCGCCCAGCACCACGCCTCGCGGGTCGCGCGTCCGGCGGTGCGGCGGCGCTGGCTGGAGAACGGACCCGGCCCGGACCCGCTCCGGGGGGACCCGGACGACGCCTACGTCGAGGTGGAGTGGTCCACGGCGCTGGACCTGCTCGCCGGTGAGCTGGACCGGGTGCGCGGCGCGTACGGGAACGCGGCGATCTACGGCGGTTCGTACGGCTGGGGCAGCGCGGGGCGAATCCACCACGCGCAGAGCCAGCTGCACCGGTTCCTCAACGTGATCGGCGGGTACACGCGCTCGCGCACCACCTACAGCCACGGCGCGGTGGAGGTGCTCTTCCCTCGGATCATCGGCGTCCCGGCGGCGAACCGGCTGCTGCACCGGGCCCCGTCGTGGACGCGGATCCGCGAGCACACCGAGCTGCTGGTGAGCTTCGGCGGGCTGCGGGTGTCCAACACGTGGACCTCCTCGGGCGGGCGCGCCGCCCAGACCGCCGGTCCGGCGATGCGCGACGCGTCCGGGGCCGGGGTGGAGTTCGTGTCGGTGTCGCCGCTGCTGGACGACACCCCCGAGGACGTCAAGGCCGAGTGGGTCTCCCTCAACCCGGGGACCGACACGGCGGTGATGCTGGCGCTGATGCACGTGCTGTTCACCGAGGGCCTGGCCGACACCGCCTTCCTGGACCGCTACACCGTGGGCGCGGACGTGCTGCGCGCGTACGTGCTGGGCGAGCGCGACGAGCGGGGCGGCCCGGACGGGACCGCGCGGACGCCGGAGTGGGCCGAGCGGATCAGCGGGGTCGCGGCCGACGAGCTGCGGTCTCTGGCGCGGCGGATGGCGGCGCGGCGCACGCTGGTCAACGTGGGGTGGTCGGTGCAGCGGGCCCGGTACGGCGAGCAGCCGTTGTGGGCCGGGCTTGCGCTGGCGTGCTGCCTGGGGCAGGTGGGGCTGCCGGGCGGCGGTTTCGCGTCCGGGTACGGGTCCATGGGCAACTACGGGGGCGGCGCGACGCCGCTGGGGCTGCCGAGGATGCCGCAGGGCAACAACGCGGTGGACTCGTTCATCCCGGTGGCGCGGGTGGCCGACATGCTGCTGGAGCCGGGCGGGCGCTACGACCACGACGGCGAGGAGCGGCGGTACCCGGACATCCGGCTGGTGTACTGGGCCGGGGGCAACCCCTTCCACCACCACCAGGACCTGAGGCGGTTGACCGAGGCGTTCGGGCGGCCGGAGACGGTGGTGGTGAACGAGACGCACTGGACCGCGACGGCGCGGCACGCCGACATCGTGCTCCCGGCCACGACGGTGCTGGAGCGCGACGACGTGGCCGCGAGCCAGGGCGACCTGAGCGTGCGGGCGATGCCGCGCGCGGTGGCGCCGCACGGGCAGGCGCGCGACGAGTACGACACCTACGCCGACCTGGCCGAGAGGCTGGGGGTGCGCGAGGAGTTCACCGAGGGGCGCACGAGCGGCGAGTGGATGCGCGTGGTGTACGGGCGCTGGCGGTCGCTGGTGGCGCGGCGGGGCCTGGAGGTGCCGGAGTTCGAGGAGTTCTGGGAGCGCGGGCGGGTGGAGATGCCCGGCCGGGTGGAGGACGAGGCGCTGCTGGGCGAGTTCCGCGCCGACCCGGAAGGCCACGCCCTGCGTACGCCGAGCGGGCGGATCGAGCTGTTCTCGGAGACGATCGCGTCGTTCGGGTACGAGGACTGCCCGGGGCATCCGGTGTGGCTGGCGGGACCGGTGGTGACCGGTTCAGGACGTGGAGCCGGGGAACCGGTGGTGACCGGTTCCGGCGCCCAGGCCGGGGTTGGGGCCGGTGCCGGGGAGTCCGTGGCGACGGACTCGGTGCCTGGGGCCGGAGGGTCGGTGGTAGCGGGTTCCGGTGCCCACGCCGGAGCCGGAGAACCGGAGGCGACGGGCTCCACGTCTGGGGCCGGAGGGTCGGTGGCGGCGGGTTCCGGAGTCGGGGCACCCGTGGTGGACGGCTCCGCTGACCGGGCCGGGGAGTTCCCCCTGGTGCTGATCGCGAACCAGCCGAGCGGCAGGCTGCACAGCCAGCAGGACATGGGCGCGCACAGCATGTCGCAGAAGGTGCGCGGGAGGGCGCCGTTGCGGATGCGCCCTGAGGAGGCGCAGGCGTGCGGTGTGGCTGACGGGGATGTGGTGCGGGTGTCCAGCGCCACGGGCTCGTGCCTGGCGGGCGTGGTGGTGAGCGACGCGCTGCGGCCGGGGGTCGTGCAGCTGTCCACGGGGGCCTGGTACGACCCCTCGTCGGAGGACGTGACGTGCGTGCACGGGAACCCGAACGCGCTGACGGAGGACGTGGGGACGTCCTCGCTGAGTCAGGGGTGCACGGGTCAGCTGGTGCGCGTGCGCGTCGAACCGTTCACCGGAGAAGTGCCGCCCGTGCGCGCCTTCGAGCCGCCGAGGGGCGTCACCGCGGTCTGAGCGTGGCGGGGCCCTCCCCGAGCGCTTCGCGACGCGTGCCCGGCTCCACGACGTCGGAGGCCCTGTCCCCTCCCCGCGCGTCTCCCCGGGCCCCGGGGCCGCCCCACCCGCGTACCCACGCGGGCTTCCGGCGCCCCGGCCGCCGGAGTCTCCCACCCCGGCGGCGCGGGCACACGTGAGCGGCGCGGCCGGGAGAACGGGCCCGGGGCCGGGGGCAGGGTCCGTCACCGTACGAGGAACCGGTTCACGCGCCCGGGCAACAGCAGCCCCGCCCAGCCCAGGAGCGCGTACCCCACCTGGCCGGGCGCGAGCATGCCGAGGATCGCCCCGGTGTTCGCGGTCGGCGCGCGCAGGAACTCGCGCATCCGCGGGTGCGCGTGCGGCACCCCGTTCCCGGACAGCAGCAGCGTGAGCACCGCGACCAGCACCACGGCCGCCCAGATCACGTCCACGCCGGCCAGGCCGCCCAGCCACCCCTGGATCCGGTCGAGGGCAACGAACGCGTAGGCGGGCGTACCGGTCGCTTCCGGGCCGGGCGCGGTGGCGGCGGCGAACACCGCCGCCGCGCCCATCGCCGCCATCGCCCCGGTGACCCCTCCGGTGGCCGCCAGCCCCAGCCGCATCGCCAGTTCGCGCGCCTGCCGGGTCAGTTCCTCCTGTGAGGGGTAGCGGCGCCAGGGCCGCCCCGCCGACCGGGCCTCGCCCATGGCGTTCGCCCGCCGCCAGCGCAGGAACCGCCAGGTGTCGCAGAGCACCGAGGGGCCGCGCCGCGCCGCGATGGCCGCGACGGCCAGCTCGTGGGCGATCGTGGACACCGTGGTGGCCAGGGTGATCGGCAGGTCCACCCAGGACAGCGCCGTCCGGCGGAACAGCGGCGCGATGTCGGCGGGCACGCGGACCCGCATGGCCACCGAACGCCCCCGCGCCCGGCGGCGCAGGCGGGCCAGCGGCGGCTGCCCGGGCAGCGGCGGCGTGGACTCGGCCGCGGTCGCGATCATCCGGTAGTCCATGGCCACCGCGCACAGCAACAGCAGCACCAGCAACCACGGGGTGAGCACCCCGCCGCCGAGGAGGCCGTGCACGAGGTCGGAGGCCGGGTGCAGCTGGGCGTTGGCCAGCCGTGCGTTCAGGTTCAGGTGCTCCAGGAACGCCAGGGTCAGCGCGACCGGCGGCAGCAGCCACAGCCAGGCCCCGTAGCGGCGACCGACGACCGCCAGGCCGATCGCGGCGCCGACCAGGCCGGTGGTGACGGCGTGACCGGAGAAGACCGCGAGCACGGTGCCCGCGGGGTCGGTGACGGTGCTGCCGCCGGGCAGGAAGATGCCGGTCCCGGCGGACGGGCCGGCCCCTCCGAGGGCCACCTGCGTGAGCAGGCGCTCGGCCAGCTGGAACCCGGCCCCGGAGGCCGCGGCCAGCAGCAGGAAGTCCACCGCGGCCAGGCGGCGCAGCCTTCGGCGGGCCGCCAGGGCCAGGATCAGCAGCGGGAGGAGCTTGCCGACCTCCTCCACGGTCACGGCGACGTAGGTGTAGCCGAGGACGCCGTAGGGGTCGCCGCCCAGCAGCCCGGTGACGGCGGACTCGGCGAGCGCCAGGGGCCACAGCAGCAGCGCGCCGAACGCGGCCATCCGCAGCAGCGAGGCGAAGGAGACCGTGCGGGAGCGGGCCAGCAGGGCCAGCTGGAACAGCAGGACGAAGGAGGCGGCCAGCACGGGGAACGCGGCGCCCAGACCGGGGACGGCCAGGGGCGCCACGAGCAGCGCCGCCACCATGAGCCACCCCCAGGCCCCGCGCAGGGCCCGCAGGGAGCGGACCGCGCGCGGCGAACGCCGCCGCGCGCGTTCGGCGCTGCGGGCCAGGAGTTCGGCCGGGTCCGGGCCGGGCCCGCGCGAACCGCGGGCGTGGCGCGCGCCGGTCTCGGCGCAGTGGTAGAGCTGGGCGGCTCGGGTGAGGACCGGGCCGCCCTCCCGTCGGGCGCGCGCGGCGAAGTGGCTGCGGGCCTGGGGGATGTCGGCGCCGACGAGTTCGCGGACGAAGTCGGCGGGACCGGCCGCGACGGTGAGCTCGTCCGCGGTGACCAGGACGGCGGCGGAGAAGTCCTCGACGCAGACCAGGAAGTCGGTGGGCGCGGGCCCCCAGCCGCGGATGAGGTCGATGAGGGTGTCGGTGTCGAGGGGGACCTCGGTGACGGGGTCGTAGGAGAACTCGGGCCTGGTCCGGCACACCAGGAGCCGGTCCACGCCCATGGCGCGGCCCGCGGCGACGACCGCGCGGATGAGGTTGCGGTCGCGGGGGACCAGGAAGGGGGTGGTGACCTTGCCGTCGACCCGGATCCAGTGGGGGTCGAACTCGGTCGCTCCGGCGCAGACGCGCAGCACGAGGTCACGCGCGAGCATGGCCTGTTCTTCCATGGGTCACCTCGTGCCTGGGGGCTCACTCGGGGGCGGATAGGTGCTCACTCGGGGGCGGAGACCACGGGCCCGTTTCCGCCGCCTTCCGGACGGATCGGCCCGACCGAGCATAACGGTGGGCCGCCCGGCCGGGGAGGGCGCCGTGGGCCCTCCCCCGGCGGCGGAGGTCGGCGGCGGTCCCGTCGGCCGGGGGGCGTGTCGCTCATTCGTGTTCCTCGCGTCGTCGCTGGTCGACGCGGTGGCTGCGTCCCGGCGGTCTTCTCTCGGGACCCGGTGTGTTTGACAGGGCCCAACCCTTGGTATCTACTTTCCATATAGAAAGTAGATACCAAGAAGGAGATGACATGGCCAGCAACCCCGAGCTCGACCAGGTCGCCGACGCCCGCCGCAGGCTCGCCGACCACACCAACCCGCCCGCCGCCTTCTGGGTCCTCCTCGCCGCCGCGAGCGTGCTCATCGCCGGCCTGCCCATCTGGTCCGCCGTCCTGCCCGGCAGCGGCCCCTACTTCCAGTGGGCCGTCCTCGGCGTGGTCGTCATCGCCACCGCCTACTCGGTCGTCCAGCGCCGCCGCAGCGGCGTGTACATGCCGCGCTACGTCTTCTCCTACCCCGGCGCCCGACTGATGTGGATCGCCGCCCTGGCCGTCACGGGCGTGGGCTACATCGGCATCACCCTCCTGGTCGACCAGGGCATGACCGGCTTCGCGCTCGCCGCGCTGGTGCCCGTGTCCGCCCTCGTGCTCGCCGGACAGATGATGGTCCGCTCGGCCATGCGCCGCAGCATCGAGAACGGCAGGGTCAAGTAGTGACCACACTGCACCGCCCCGGCGGCGGCGCCTCCGGCGGAGGCGCCGCCGCCGCACGCCAACCGATCCTGGAGACCGGCCCGCGCCTGGCCATGTGCGCGCTGTTGCAGAGCGCCAAGTGGGTCGACTTCGCCACCGTGCGCGACCTGCTCGGCGTCAGCGATCCGATGGTCTCCAAGCACAGCCGCACCCTGGAGGACGCCGGACTGCTCGAAGTCCGCAAGGGAGCGGTCGGGCGCCGGCCCAAGACGTGGTTCCGCCTGACCCCGGTCGGACGCGCGGCCCTCCAGAGCCACCTGGCCTGGCTGACCGAACTGGGTTCGGCGGTCGAGCCCGACCCCGACACCTGAACCGGGGCGGGGGTCCGGACCGGCCGCAACCTCGGCGGCCCGCGCCGACTCCGACGCCGGGGAGGAGGGCCCCGGCCACGAAGAACACCAGGTGCCGCCCGCGCTCGACGCGGGCGGCGCTCTCCGCCGACTCACACCCGCGCGCCGGGCGCGGGCGCCCCGCCGCCGCGGGGAGCGCCCGCCTCCTCCCCTCCCCCTCCTTCGCCGAGGGGTTCGCGCGAGGGCCGCGGTCCGGCTCCGAAGGCATCCGCGCACAGCTGCGCGAAGTGCCGCACCCCCGGCAGGTCGAGCGCCCAGCCCGCGAGCGCCCACCCCAGGTGCAGGTGCTCCAGCGCCCGGGCCAGCGCCGACACCCCGCTCCAGCGCAGTCCCTCGGAGTTCTCGTAGGTGAGGCGGTACAGCACCTCGGGGTGCTCCGCCGCCGGTCGCGGCTCCAGCGCCACCGGCGCGCGGGCGGCCAGCCAGCCGCCCAGGCCCCGGCACATGGCGCAGTCCGCGGCCACGTACAGCGTGCCCGGCGCGCGGCCGGGCCACGGGCGCCACCGGGGCAGCCAGGACCGCACGCCCGCACGGTAGGCCTCCCAGTCCCCGCCGAACGCCGCCCGCAGCTGACCGCCCTCGTGCCAGGCGGCGAACCCCGCGCCGTAGGCGAAGGCCACGAGCGCGCCGAGCAGCAGCCACGGGTCGCCGGTCACCGGGGCCAGGACCAGGTACACCCCGGCGACGGTGGCCTGCATCGGGTTGCGCAGGTAGGCGTAGGGGCCGCTGGTGACCAGCCGCGACGGCGGGTCGAAGGGCAGCGGGGTGCCGCCGCCCACCCGCGCGAACTCGCGGGCCGCCGCCAGTCCCGGCAGACACACCGGGGCCAGGACCTGGGCGGCCACGAAGGCCGTGCCCGGACCGGGCAGGGCGTCCAGCGCGGCCAGCGGCAGGACCACCATGGCCCCGAAGGCCAGGAGCGCCTGCGCCCACATCCGGGCGTGCACCAGCTGGCCGGTGCGCGTCCAGTAGGCCAGCATCAGCGCGGGGATCAGGCACAGCGCGGAGCCGACGAACTCGCCGAGCAGCCAGAGCGGGCCCAGCACCACGACGGGTTCGGCTAGCGGCATGACGATGACGTCCACCCACACGAGCAGGCCGCTGAGCAGCGGCACCGGCAGCAGGCGCAGCAGCAGCGCGGGCAGCGCGCCCCACAGCACCGCCCAGGCCAGCAGCAGGTCCACGGGCATGCCCAGCCACACCGCGCCCTCGGCGTGGAAGGACCACCAGCCCGCGCGCAGCGCGTACAGGTTGAGCGGGACGAGCGTGAGCAGGGCCCACGCCCCGGCCACCAGCATCGCCGCAACCTCGCGCGGGCGGGGCGCGCGCCACAGGCACAGTCCGGCCAGCAGGAGCAGCGGGGCGAACAGGCCGACGCCGCGGACCAGCGCCGCGGGCAGTTCCGGGATCATCGGGAGCCCTCCAGGGCGGCGGCGCCGAAGGTGGCGGCGAGGTACTCGGCGGCCAGGTCGGTCGTATAGGACTGGATCGGCCCGAAGTACCACGAGGGCTCGTAGGTGCGTTCGTAGTCGATGGACCAGGCCAGGCGGGTTCCGTCGCCCTCTGCGCGCCACACGGCCTCGGCGCGGCGCATGTCCATCCAGTTCGCGAAGGCGGTGTCCTCGACCACCTCGAACACCACGCGCCCGCCGTCCCCGCGGACCTCGCTCCCGGTGATCCGGAGCTCCATGTGGCGCGGCGTGGGCTCGGCGCCCGGCTCCAGCGTGCGGCGCGGGGTGAAGCGGACGTGCCGGGTGTCGCCGACCTCCAGGCCCCCGCCGGAGGCCGAGACGGGCTCGGGGAAGGGCACGGCCCGCAGGAAGAGCGCGTCGGGAGCGGCGTAGGCGGGAGGGGCGGCCAGGGCGGCGGCGACCTCGTGCGGGGCGGCGGGAACCAGGACGTGGCCCTCGCCGCGGTCCCCCCGGGGCAGCAGGGAGGTTCCGGCGACGCCCTCCAGGGCGAGCACGAACAGCAGCGGCACCGCGAACAGGGCGTGCCGGGAGCGGTCCCGCCAGGCGACGAGCGCCCCGGCCGTCCAGGTGACCACGGCGACGACCCCGTAGATCAGCGGCGCGGCGATGAGCAGGCAGACCATGCCCTCACCGAGCAGGGGTCCGGCCAGGGCCAGGCAGAGGGTGGTGACGGCCATGGTGACGCCCATGGCGCTGCGGGCCCGCACGGTGAACACCACGAGCAGGGCGATCGTCGCGGGCAGGCCGACGTAGAACAGCGCGGTCTGGTCCAGGCCGCCCCAGTGGTGGATCCGGAGCGCCAGCAGGGCGGCGAAGGCGGCCAGGACCAGGGCCGCGAGCAGCAGGCGCGCCCTGGAGGGTGCGGGGGAGTCGCTTCGGGGCACGGGGGAACTCCTTCAGCATGCGATTAAATCGCTTGGTTTAATCACTCGATTAAACCGTATGCTGAAAACCTCCCCGAGAGCAAGGAGGGCCATGGCCAAGGGCGGCGGAGGACGGCGCACGAGCGAGGAGACCAGGGAGCGGCTCCTGGCGGCGGCCAGCGAGGTCGTGCGCGAGGAGGGCTACGCCGGGGCGTCGGCGCGCGCCATCGCCGCGCGCGCGGAGGCCAACTCGGCGCTGGTCTTCTACCACTTCGGCGGGGTCGACCAGCTGCTGCTGGCGGCACTGGACCGCTCCAGCGCCGAGCGCATGGCCATGTACCGGGAGATCGCGGCGCGGGCGAACACCCTGGAGGAGCTGGTGGAGGCGGCGATGCTCATCTACCGGACCGACCTGGAGCGCGGCTACATCACCGAGTTCTCCGAACTGGTGGCCGCCGCCGTCACCAAACCGGAGCTGCGCACGCAGATCCGGGACCGCTCGGAGCCGTGGATCGCCTTCATCGAGCAGGAGTGGAACCGGGTCCTGGGCGGATCCGCCCTCGGGAAGCTGCTGCCCGCCCGCGAGGTGGCCTACGGGGCGATCACGTTCTACCTGGGGGTGAACCTGTTCTCGGTGCTCGACGAGGACCACTCACGCACCGAGGCGGTGTTCGACCTGGCCCGCGGGCTGGCCCCCCGGGCCAGGCTCCTGACGCTGCGCCTGCCCCGCCGCGACCGGGGGGTAGGCTCGCCCGCGGACGAGGAGGACGCATGAGCACAGGCATCACGGTGGCCCCCGGGATCGAGTTCCCCGACACCGCCGACGGCCGGACCCACGTGGCGGCCGCGGTGATCGCCGACGACCGGGGAAGGGTCTTCGCCCAGCGCCGGTCCCCCACGCGCAAGGTGTTCCCGCACTGCTGGGACATCGTCGGCGGACACGTCGAGCAGGGCGAGACCATGCTGGAGGGGTTGGCGCGCGAGGTCGAGGAGGAGACCGGCTGGCGGCTGACCGGGGTGCTGGCGGAGCTGTTCCGGCTGGACTGGGACCCCGGGGACGGCTTGACCCGGCACGAGGTGGACTACCTGGTGCGGGTGGAGGGCGACCTGGACGCGCCCCGCCTGGAGCCGGGCAAGCACACCGAGTTCCTGTGGGTGGACGACTCCCTGGTGCACCGGTTGCACGACGACCGAGACCCGGGCGACTACTTCATCACCGACATCGTGCAGCGGGGCATCGACGCCGCCCGCGCGCTGAGCACTCGGACGACGCGGGATCGGGGTTAGTGCGTCAGGGCCTCGGTGACGTGGAGGGCGAGGGCCAGCCACAGCGCGCCCGCGCCCGCGCCCCAGGCTCCCCCGGGACTCACCATCACTTGGCGCCGCACCCCCTGGGGGAGGTTCCGCGGCATCTCGGGCACGTCGGGACGGACCCGGTCCACGAAGCGGATGATGCGTTCCGCACGGCGCCGATCCGCTTCGCCGCTGGTCCACCGGCCGTTCCGGGAGCCGAACAGCGAGAAGGCCGGATACACCCCGCCGTCGTTGGTGTGGATCAGCAGACCGCGCTCGGCACTGACCCCGCTGATCCGCTCCACCGGAATGACCACGAGGTTCCCGTCTCCGCGAGTGACGACGTGGGTCCCTTCCAGACGTACGTACACGAACAGGCTGCGGCCGAGCAGCCAGCCCCCGACCGCGGGCAGCGCGATGACCGCCACGAGGACTCCCAGCATCAGCAGCAGCGGTTGGAAGAACCCCTCCTCAGGGAGACGCACCCGGCCGAGCTGGAGGGTGAGCACAAGCAACGGCAGCGCCAGGAGTACGCCGCCGAGCATGCCCCACCAGCTACGCAGAACCACCGGTCGCGAACGGGGACGGTCCTCCCCACGGGGATCTGACCTGCCGTCAGGCCCCAGGCCGCGCCGGTGGCAGTCCAGAGGACGCTTGGAGCGATACGCCCCGATCATCCCCAGGATGGCGGCGGGCATCCATGCTCCGGTCTCCATGAACGCCAGGGACACCATGAGCACCACGCCCAGACCGACCCAGAAACGGACCAGCGACCAGGGCATGACGGAGGCGGTGAGGGTGTAGCGCACCAGCGCGGACCGGTTCGCCCACACGCCGATCCTGCGCTTACGCGCGATCAGCCAGAGTTCGCTGCCGAAGGCGACGGCGCATCCGGCCAGGGCGACGGACAGGAAGACGACCGCGGCCGTGCTCACACGGCACCGACCGGGGGTGCGGAGGCGGGGAACATGGGGGATGCCCGTCGTGTCCGGAGGAGGGGACCCCAGCATCCCACGGCGGTCCGGCACCCCTCCCCCGGCCCCGCACGCGAACGGCGGACAGACAGCGCTTGAGCCCGCACCCTTCTGCCTCGCCCCGCGCGCGGACCGCACCGGAGCGAACCCATGGGGGCTCGGCTGTGCGTGTTCCGGGGACGGCGTCCCGCGGCCGGGCGGGCGGCCCGATTCCACCCCGGTTCCGCCCCGGTTCCGTCCCGGCTCCGTCTCAGACCGCCCGGCGGACCTCGGCCACCGCGAGCGGCAGCGCGTCCAGCAGGTCGGACGCGCTGATCGGGGCACCGTCCCGGGCCAGCGAGGCGGCGCGTCCGTGCAGGTAGGCGCCGCACATCGCCGCCTCCCTCGCGGGCAGCCCGGCGGCCAGGAGCGCGCCGACCACCCCCGACAGCACGTCTCCGGTCCCGGCGGTGGCCAGCAGCGGCGTTCCGGTCGGGTTCACGACCACCGGGGCCCCCGGGTGCGCGATCACCGTGGTCGACCCCTTGAGCAGGACGGTGCACCCGAGACGGTCGCGGGCGCGGGCCGCGTGCTCCAGACGGCGCGCCTCGACGTCCCCCCGGTCCGCGCCCAGCATCCGGGCCAGCTCCCCGGCGTGCGGCGTCAGGAGCGTGTGCGCCTTCCGCTCCCGCAGCAGCTCGCACAGCGGTTCGCCCCACTGCCCGGTGAGCAGGGTGAGCCCGTCCGCGTCCACCAGCACCGGGACGTCGCTGTCCAGGACCGCTCGGAGCTCGTCGGCGTTGGCCGGGTGCGTGCCCCGGCCGGAGCCGACCACGACGGCGGACACCCGCCCGGGCGACAGGTCGGTGCTGTTCTGCGGGTCGAGGAGGCTGGCGACGGTCTCCGGCCAGCGGGCGAGCACCTGGTCGACCACGGCCGGGCCGCCCCCGTAGCGCACCATGCCGACCCCGGTGCGCAGCGCTCCGCCCACGCACAGGACGGCGGCGCCCCGGTAGCGGTCGGAGCCCGCGCGGACGGCGAGGACGCCCCGCCGGTACTTGTCCGACTCCGCCCCGGCGACCGGCAGGAGGGAGGCGATGTCCGCAGCCTGTGGACTGACCAGGTCGGGCCCTGGCAGTTCCGGGGTCAGCCCGATGTCCACGAGACGGACCCGGCCCGCGCGTTCGGCGCCCGGATCGACGAACAGGCCGGGCTTGTGGGTGCCGAAGGTGACCGTGACGTCGGCGCGGACGGCGTGCCCGGCCACCTCGCCGGTGTCGGCGTCCACCCCGCTGGGCAGGTCCACGGCGACCACGGGGACGGGCGCGTTGGCGGCGAGCAGGGCCAGGGTGGAGTGCGGCCTGCGCAGGCCTCCGCTGCCGCCGATGCCCACGAGCCCGTCCACGACGAGGTCGGCGTCGAACAGGTCGCTCTCGTCGGCGAGGGCGTCGGTGAACCAGCGGACCCGCCCGCCCGCCGACCGCAGGGCGGCGATCCCGCCCTCGTGGACGCGCCGCCCGGCGATCAGGGCGCGCACGGCCGCGCCCCGGGCGGCCAGCGCGGCGCCCGCGTACAGCGCGTCGCCCCCGTTGTCGCCGCCGCCGACCATGAGGACGACCCGCGCCCCGTACACGCGGGGCAGCAGCCGTGCGCACTCGGCGGCGAGTCCGGTGGCCGCCCTGCGCATGAGGGCCCCCTCGGGGAGGCGCGCCATGAGCGCGCGCTCGGCCTCGCGGACGGTGTCGGCGGTGTGTGCGGAGCGCACGGGTTACCTCCCAGGTTCGGGTCGGCCACCATCGTGCCGCAGAGGGCTCCGGGTACGGGGGCTCCGCCACACCGGGTGGCCGACAACAAGGAATTTTCTACACAAAGTGATCACCCCTCTACCCTTCGGAGTGTCGACTTGACACAATGGGGGGCATGCCTCGACCGAGCAAATACGTCTCTCGGTCCGATCTGGGATGGGGTTCCTCGCCCGCGACCCGGGCCAATCCCCGATCCGGACTGGTCATCCACTACGACAGCACCGATCAGGGGCTGGCCGCGAAGGACCACTCGGCCTGCCTCAAGTACTGGCGCGACACCCGCTCCTTCCACACCGGCCCCTCCCGCGGCTGGGCCGACGTCGGATATTCCTTTATGTCCTGTTCGCACGGATATGTCATTGAAGGCCGGGGGCTGTACAAGACCCAGGCCGCGCAGCCGGGGGGCAACACCTCCCACTACTCGGTGACCCTGGCCACCGGTCCCACGGACACCATCACCCCGGAGCAGATCAACGCCGTGCGCGCGCTCCGCCAGTGGCTGATGGAACCGGACACGTCGATCGCCGGAACGGTGCTCGGGCACCGCGACTTCGTCTCCACCTCGTGCCCGGGCGACAAGGCCTACGCCCTCGTCCGCGACGGCACGTTCGAAAAGCCCCCCGGGGAGATCACGGAGGTAAACGACATGCTCGGACTCGCGATCGGCAGTACGGGGGACGCGGTCAAGCTCCTCCAGCTCAAGGTCACCCGGGCGGGCTTCGGCGACACCCTGGGCGCGGGCGGAGTCGACGGCGACTACGGGGAGGCCACCGCCGAGGCCGTGCGACTGACCCGCAAGTACGTCGGCAGCCGCGCCCTGCCCGGGTACGGCGACAAGATGACCGCCCACGCCGTCGACCAGGTGGAGGCCGCCGTCATCAAACGCGCGCTGGCGGGGGGCGCCGCGAAGGCGGAGGCCCCCGCGGAGGAGGCCACCCCGGCGTAGGGGGAGCACCGACGGGTCGGGGCGCTCCGCGCTCCGGCCCGCTCCGACGCCGCCCCCGGAACCGGTCCCGGGCCGACCCCCTGTCACTCGCAGGCGACGCCGTCGCCGTCGCGGTCCAGGTGGGAGCCGTAGCCCGGGTCGCCGCGGCGTACGGGCGCCGCACCCGCGGCGCGCGCCGCGTCGCAGTTCTCGTAGTAGGCCGGGGCGCCGCCGGTGTCGCCTCCGCCGCCCCCGCCGCTGCCGCCGTCGTCCGGGCGCTCGGTCACCGTCTCCGTGACGGTCTCCGTGGCGGTGACCGTCACCTCCACCTCGACCTCCTCGGTCGCGGTGGCGGTCGGCTCCACCGTCTCGGACACGGTCGCGGTCACCGTGGCGGCCGGGGGCGGCGGCCCCGCCTGGTCGGAGCCGCCTCCGGCCAGCGCACTGGCGCAGGAGCCGATCATCACGGTCAGGACCAGGGCGCCGAGGCACCCCAGGCACCCGAGGCCGATCTTGCCGCCGGTGGACACGGTGGCGGGGGAACGCGGGGGCAGGGACATGGCGAGGCTCCGGGGGATGCGCAGGGAGCGGCGGAGCGGGAACCGCGCTGGACGGGCGCGTGCGGGCGGGGGCGCGCGCGTGCGGCGACGATATCCGAGCCAGCCGCGAAAAGGATCCCTTTTGCGGTAAAAAGCGGCTTCCGCCGGAACCGACCGCTCTGCCGCCGCCCCCGGACGCTCCGTCGTCGGGCCCGGACGCCCCACCGGAGACCACCGCACGCCCGGACGGACACCTCGGGAGACCCGACCGGGCACCGACGGAGGCCACCGAACACCGGACACCGGCGAACGCCGGGAACACAGCGCGAAGCCCCGGCCGCGGGGCGCGCGGCCGGGGCTTCGCGGTGCGTGTGTGGACTACTGGACCGTCGTGACGATCGGGTCCTCCATGCCGAAACTGGGGTCGTAGCGGACCTCGGTCACCACGACCTCGCCGACCACGGCGATCTGCCCCGAGACCGAGGAGCCGGGCGCGAGGGTGCCGACCTCGATGTGCTGGATGTCGGCGAAGATCGCGTCGGCCCAGTCGGTGCGCTCGGTTCCGTCGGAGAGCACCGTCGTGAAGTACAGCGGGTTGATGTCGAGCGGCTCGTCGCCGTTGTTGGTGAGCTCGACGTCGAGCACCGTGTAGACGGTGTCGTCGATGGTGTCACCGGCGGTGCCCGCGGCGGTGGCGGTCAGGGTGACGCCCTGCTCGTTGGCGGGCTCCTCGGCCGCGCCGCCCTCGGACTCCTGCGTGCCCTCCTGCTGGGTGGGGGCCGAGGACGTGGAGGTCGACGTGCTGTCGTCGCCGCCCGCCATGGAGGCGATGATCACGATGACGATGACCACGATGAGCACCAGGCCGAGGCAGCCGCCGCCGATGCCGAGGCCGACCTTGGCGCCGGTGGACATGCCCTTCTTCGGGGGCTGGCCGCCGGGCGGCGGGCTGTAGGGGTCTCCGGGACCGCCGGGGGGCATGCCGCCGTAGGGGGGCTGGCCGGGAGGCGGTCCGCCCGGGCCGCCGTAGGGCGGCTGGCCGCCGGACGGGTCGCCGTAGCCCCCGCCGGGAGCGCCGTAGCCGGGCTGGCCGCCGTAGGACTGGTAGCCGCCGGTGCCGTCACCGTGGGGAGGCTGCTGGGGGCCGGAAGGGTACTGGGGATAGGACAACGGGGTGCTCCGGTCTTCGTACACGATGCCTGAGGGAATGTGCCGCGGGCCTGAGCCGTGTACCGGCTGGAACACATGCGGCTTCGAGGACCATATCCGACGCGGGTGTACCGCCGCCTCGCAAGCCCCGTGTCAGAGTTGTCCGGAATCGGACGTTTCCGCTGGCGGCCGGGCCTGGACCCGGCCGCCGCCGGGGGACGGTGCGATCCGGTGACCCCGACGTACTACGCTGTGTCGTAGAAGCCCGCCGGCATGGCGTGAGGACGACGAGCGGAGGCGGCGTGGTCGACTGGCTGACCATGACGATTCAGATGGTGGCACTGGCGTTGGCCGGGTGGTGCCTCGTCTCGACCTTCCGCGACCAGCCCATGGTGGTCCCGCACCTGGTCGGCATGGCGGTCCTGTGGCTGCTCGTGCTCGGACAGGTGGCCGCCACCGTCGTCACCATGGTCGGCGGCGAGCGGCCCGCCGAGACGGCCATGTTCGTGTCCTACCTGGCCACGGTCGCCCTGCTGCCGCCCGCGTGCGCCGTGTGGGGCTTCATGGAGCGGAGCAGGTGGGGCCCGGCGGTGATCGCCTTCGCCTGCCTGATCCTGCCCGTCCTGTTCGTCCGCCTCGAACAGCTCTGGAGCCCCGTTGTCTGAGTCCGCCGCGACCCGGGACAGAACCCTGCGCACCGGCCCCGGCCGCCTGCTCGTCGCCGTGTACGGGGTTTTCGCGCTCGCCGCGACCGCGCGCGGGGGCTACCAGCTGGCCACGAGGTTCGACGAGGCACCGCTGGCCTACGGGCTCTCGCTGCTCGCCGGGGTGATCTACCTGGTGGCGGCGGTGGGCCTGGCCCGGGCCGGGCGGACCTCGCGCAGGGTCGCGCTGGTCTCGTGCAGCGTCGAACTGGTCGGTGTGCTGGCGGTGGGCACGGTCAGCCTGCTCCTGCCGGGGGTCTTCCCCGACGACACGGTGTGGTCGAACTTCGGCGCCGGGTACCTGTTCATCCCGCTGGTGCTGCCGGTGCTGGGCCTGTGGTGGATCCTGCGCGTCCACCGCATGGACCGGGGCGACGGGGTCCGCGGCGCCTGAACGGCGCCCCCGGGCCCGCTTCCGGCTCCCGCGTCCGGGCGCCCTCCCGCGGGCCGGTACGGCGGCGGACACCGGGCACACCCCTCCCCACCTGCCGGGACGGAACGCCTAGTGTGGTGCCCATGTCCGAACTCCTGACCCTGCCGGTGGCCGTGTCGGCCGACTGGCTCCGCGAACACCGCGACCGCGTGGTCCTCGTCGACTCCCGGTGGTACCTCGACGGGCGCTCCGGTCGCGACGCCCACCGCGCCGGACACCTGCCCGGCGCCGTCTTCACCGACCTGGACACCGACCTGGCCGCCCCGGCCAGTCCCGAGGGCGGACGCCACCCGCTGCCCTCCGCGGCCGACTTCGCCGACGCCCTCGGCCGCCTCGGCGTCGGCGACGACTCCTCCGTGGTGGTCTACGACGACGCGGGCGGTTCCGTGGCCGCCCGCCTGGTGTGGATGCTGCGCGTGCTGGGCACCCCGGCGGCCTTCCTCGACGGGGGCATCCAGGCGTGGACCGGCGAACTGGAGGAGGGCGACGTCACCCCCCGGCCAGTGCACCGCACCCCGCTGCCCTGGCCCGCCGACCGCGTCGTGCACACCGACACCGTCCGCGCCGAGACGGGCGATCCGGCGCACCTGCTGGTCGACGCACGCGCCCGCGAACGCTACACCGGTGAGCGGCCCGCACCCGTCGACGCCCGGCCGGGGCACGTGCCGGGCGCCCGCAGCGCCGAGTGGACCGCGAACCTGGGCGATGACGGGCTCCTGGCCGCCCCGGGAATCCTGCGTGAACGCTTCGCCGCCCTCGGCGCCGACTCCGCCGACACCATCACCGCCTACTGCGGGTCGGGGGTCACCGCCTGCCACGATCTGCTCGCCCTGGAGCACGCCGGGTACTCCGGTGCCCGCCTCTACCCGGGGTCGTGGAGCCGCTGGGGAGGCGACGACACCCTCCCGGTGGAGACCGGCGACCCCCGGGC
This sequence comes from Nocardiopsis sp. CNS-639, assembly GCF_000381685.1. Lineage (NCBI taxonomy): Bacteria > Bacillati > Actinomycetota > Actinomycetes > Streptosporangiales > Nocardiopsidaceae > Nocardiopsis > Nocardiopsis sp. CNS-639. The sequence goes on along the minus strand of NZ_KB906867.1, from coordinate 120,594 downwards.
CTGAGAACCCCGCGCACCGGGGCGTGGGCGCCTCGGCCCGAGCCGCCGGACGCGGGGCGCCGGTGTCCCGGGGACGGTTCCGGGAGCGCGCCGAGGCGCGCTCCCGAACACGGGTCCGTTCTCAACGACCACCGTCCGTGAGAGGTTCCCGGGCGGGACGTCTTTCGTGTCCTGATCTGGTCACATGTGGAACCGGCCCCTCGCACGCGGCGTCAGAGCGTCAGTAGGATTGCCCGGCCCCGGGGAACACGCAGGCAGGGGACGTACACGGCCTCGCTCCCCCATGCCCCACCGCGAAACGAGGAACATTGGCCATCGAACTCCTGCTGCTGCTCATCCTGATCGGCGTCGCCGTCGTGATCGGCGTCCTGGTCTACGCGCAGCGCGCCAAGAAACCGAAAACGGCCCCCGAGCCCCCCGCGCCGCCGCGGGACCCCTTCGCCGACACGGGCGACAGCACCGCGGGCGACCCGCGCGCCATCAAGGCGGGCGACATGATCGACTGGGGCACCGAGCGGACCTGGATCCGCGGCACCCTGCGCCTGTCCGAGGGCGGCTTCACCTGGTCCGAGCACTTCCTGGAGGTCGAGGGCGGCAAGCGCTGGCTCTCGGTGGAGGAGGACCCCGACGTGGAGCTGGCCCTGTGGACCGGCCGCCCCGACCTGGACATCATCCCCCAGGGCAAGAGCATCGAGCTGGAGGGCACCGTCTACCGGCTCCAGGAGAAGGGCACCGGCTCCTACCGCTCCGAGGGCACCACCGGGCTCAAGGCCTCCGGGGGCCTGGACTACGCCGACTACGAGTCCGACGACGGACGGCTGCTGTCCTTCGAGCGCTTCGACCACGGGCGCTGGGAGGCCAGCACGGGCACCAAGGTCGCCCCGGGCACCTTCACCATCTACCCGGGGAGCTGACCGGAACGTGCGCGCGAGCATCAGCGCCCCCTTCGTCGACACCAGCGCCGACGACCTGGTCTGGGCCCTGCGCCACCCGCTGGTCGACCCCCTGGCCGCCCGCACCGTCCGGGTGCCGGGAGCCCGGGTCGAGCTGAGGGTGCTCGGCGCCTCCCACCAGGTGGTCGTCACGCCGGAGCCGTCGCCCGGGGCCCTGGTGCCCGAGGAGCCGCTGGTGGAGACGGTGGCCTGCCTGCCCGGCCTCCCCGGCGGTCTGCCCGGCAGCGCCGACCGCCCCGACCTGGGCGGCTACCGTTTCGGCTCGCGCGTGGAGTCCCTGTCCCGCACCGAGCTGGCCCGCCGGGTGGAGGGGATCCACCGGGAGGTGGACGACTCCCCCGGCGGCCTGCTCGTCGCCTTCCCCGGCGATCCGCTGGCGGTCACCGCGCTGCACCTGGTCCCCGGCGGACCACTCGGCTGGCGCACCTGGCACGCCTACCCCCAGAGCGGCGAGCTGGTGACGACCACCTCGACCGTGACCCTTCCCCCCACTTCCGGGAGAACCGCACCATGAAGGCATACGAGGAGCCCGCGAACAACGGCAACAGGAACGTCATCATCACGGTGTTCGTCGTGATCGGCGTCATCCTGCTGCTCCTGATCCTGCTCAGCGCCTGCTCCAACAACAGCAACAACTACTGCCCGGACGACGACGTGGTCCAGATCGAGGGCTATGACGACGACGACTGCGACGGGTCCTCGGGATCCTCCGGCGGAGGAGGGTTCTTCTTCTTCGGCGGGGGCACCGGCGGCGGCAGCAGCTACAGGGACAACAACAGCAGCAGCTACAGCGGCGGCAGCAGCAGCAACGGCAGCGGCAGCAACTACCGCGGCGGCGGCAGCGGCTTCGGCAAGTAGTCTCCTTCCCCACACGTCACGAACACGTCAACCGAAATCCCCTACCTGCGAACAGGACCATGAACGAGATCCTCCTCAACGCGCTCGGAGCCCTCGCCTACGGCGGAGTGGGCATCGTCATCCTCGTGCTGGGCTACCTCCTCACCGACCTCCTCACCCCCGGCAAGCTGCACGTGCTGATCTGGGAGAACCGCAACCGCAACGCGGTCCTGCTCGTGTCGGCGAACACGCTGGGCTCGGCCATCGTCGTCACCTCGGCGATCCTCTCCAGCGAGTCCGAGATCGGCCTGGGCGCGGGCCTGCTCTCGACCGCCGTCTACGGCCTGATCGGCCTGGGCGTGATGGCGCTGTCGTTCGTGCTGATCGACCTCCTCGTCCCCGCCAAGATCGCCCAGATGATCAGCAACGACGAGCCGCACCCGGCCACCTGGGTGAGCGCCTCCGCGCACGTGGCGATCGCGGTCGTCATCGCCGCGGCCCTGACCTGACGCCCCTCCCCCCACCGGCCCCCTGCCCCGGGCAACCGCACCACCGCACCACCACACGAAGGCAGTTCCGTTGACTGAGACCACCGCCCGCACACGGCCCCGACTGCCGGTATCCGCCAGGGCGGCCCGGTTCCTCGTGTTGCTGGCGGTGTTCGTCTGCGCCGCCTGCGGCCTGGTGTACGAGCTCGCTCTGGTCGCCATCGGCAGCTACCTGCTGGGCGACAGCATCACCCAGGCCTCCGTGGTCCTGTCGGTGATGGTGTTCGCGATGGGCGTGGGCTCCCTGTTGTCCAAGCGCTTCCAGGCGCACCCCGCCGCGGCCTTCGCGGTGATCGAGGGGCTGCTCTCGCTGGTCGGCGGACTGTCCGTGCTGCTGCTGTACGGGGCGTTCGCCTGGTTCTCCGCCTACCAGCCCGCCCTGGTGGTGCTGTCGTTCCTCATCGGGCTCCTCATCGGCATGGAGATCCCGCTGCTGATGACGCTCATCCAGCGCATCCGCAGGCAGGAAGCCTCCGACGCGGTCGCCGACCTGTTCGCCGCCGACTACGTGGGCGGCCTGATCGGCGGCCTGGCCTTCCCGTTCCTGCTGCTTCCGCTGCTGGGCCTGCCCAAGGGCGCGCTGATGGTGGGCGCGCTCAACGCCGTCGTCGGCGTGGCGGTGGTGCTGTGGCTGTTCCGCTCGGAGCTGACCCGGCGGGCCTACGCGGGCCTGAGCGTGGGCCTGGCGTTCATCATCGCGGTGCTCGGTCTGGCCTACGCCTACGCCGACCAGTTCGAGGTGGACGCGCGCCAGGCGCTGTACCGCGACCCGATCGTGCACGCCGAGCGCTCGGAGTACCAGGAGATCGTGCTCACCCGGTCCCTGGACGGCCAGGACGTGCGCCTGTTCCTCAACGGGAGCCTCCAGTTCTCCAGCCTGGACGAGTACCGCTACCACGAGTCGCTGGTGCACCCGGCGATGGCGGGACCGCACGAGGACGTGCTGGTGCTGGGCGGCGGCGACGGCCTGGCCCTGCGCGAGATCCTGGCCTACGACGACGTGGCCTCGGCCACCCTCGTGGACCTGGACCCGGCCGTGATCGAGCTGGCCTCGACCGACCCGGTGATCAGCGGCCTCAACGGGGACTCCTTCGAGGACCCGCGCGTGGACGTGGTCAACGCCGACGCCTTCCAGTGGCTGCGCGAGAACCGCGAGGAGTTCGACGTCATCATCGCCGACCTCCCGGACGGGGACTCCGTGGGCACCGCCAAGCTCTACTCGGTGGAGTTCTACGCGCTCCTGCGCCACGCCCTGTCCCAGGAGGGCCGCATGGTCGTGCAGGCGGGTTCCCCCTTCTTCGCCCCGGAGGCCTACTGGGGCGTGGGCGACTCCCTGGAGGCGGCGGACCTGGCGGCCACCCCCTACAACGTGGACGTGCCGAGCTTCGGCAACTGGGGCTTCTACCTCACCTCGCCCGGGTCCGCGCCCGAGCTGCGCGTCCCCGACGACGCGCCGCCGCTGAGCTTCCTCGACCCGGCCCTGCTGGAGGCCGCGCAGGTCTTCCCCAAGGACCGCCGCGAGGAGGACGTGGAGGAGTCGACCCTCATGCACCCGAGGATCATCGGCTACCACCAGGGGGCCTGGCGGGGCTACTGACGCCGGTCCGCGGACCGGCGCCGCCCCGGCGAGAAAACACCGCGCGGCCTGAGGACTTGGGCCAGTGGGCGGCCACGCGGTGTGTCTGGGGAGGGGCTGTTCGGGGGCCCGGTCCCGTCCGGGGGACGGCGGTCGCGGGTGGAGAGGCGGACGGAAGGTCTGCGGCGCCGGACGGGGCAAGGGTGCGCTCCCCCGCGTTCCCCGACGACCTGGGCCCATCCTGACCTGCCGGTCGAAGTCGGCGAAACCGCCACGCCGCATCCGACACCGGCCCAGCCAACCCCTTACCCAGACTTTCCCGCCCTTTTCCGGCTTCCCGTCCGCCCCCGTGGCGGCGGGTCCGCGGAGCTGCCCGCGGGCCGTGTGCCGCGTCGGAGCCCCTGATCCGGAGCCACCGGCCCCGGTCCCCGTGGCGGGCCCGCTCAGGCGCGCTCCAGGGCGGCGAGGGCGGTGACGGCGCCCAGCTCCCAGCAGGCCTCGCGGTCCCGTGCCTCCGGGCGGCCGGTCACGATGACCGGCGGGCGGTGCCGCAGCCACCCCATGCCCTTGGCGATCGACTCGACCGCCCGGACCGCGCCGGAGGCGTCGTCGTCCCCGTGCACGTACAGCGCGTAGGGCAGTCCCTCGGTCGTCCCCTGGGCGGGGTAGAAGACCGTGTCGAAGAAGACCTTGAGGGCGCCCGACATGTACCCGATGTTGGCCGGGGTCCCCAGGACGACGGCGTCGGCGCCGAGCAGGTCGCTGGCCGTGGCCGACAGAGCCGCCTCCGCCCGCACCTCGACCCCCTCGATGTCGTCGTCGCGGGCGCCCTCCAGGACCGCCTCCAGCAACTGCCGGGTCGCGGGCGAGACCGTGTGGTGAACGATGAGCAGTCGTGCCATGTCCCCCACACTAGGAGGCGGCGGCGCGCCACCGCCGCCTCCCGCACGGCGCCACCCGGCGCCGGCGCCCAGCCGACGCCCGCAGCAGAAAGCCAGGCCCCGCCATGAGCCAGCCCCCGCACGGTCCCGGTGACGGATCCGCGGACCGCGACCAGCCGCCCACGGGCCCTCCCCCCGCAGGCATGCCGCCCACCGACTGGCAGCCGCCCCCGGGGCCGACGCCCGCGCCCGGCTTCGCCCGTTCGGGCCCTCCCTCCCCGGGAAAGCCAGGCGGCGCCGGGGAGTACTCCCCCTGGCTGTTCCTGAGCCTGGGCTGCGGCGCCCTGTTCCTCATCGGGATCCTCCTGGTGCTGCTCATCGTCCTCGTCTTCGACGACCGCGCCGAGCGGAGCGAGGGCGCGCTCGGGCACGGCGGCGCGTCCGTCACCGGGGACCGCACCACCGCCTGACCGCGCGGCGGCCGGGAGGAGTATGTGTCCTCATCCGAAATTCAGCGGGAAAAAGCCGGAAAACATGTCCTTTCCTCCGAATTCTCCGCGCCACAGAAAGGACACCGCACCCCGTAAGGGCATGATCGCGCAATTCCTTCACCCGGTCGCGCGCGGAGAACGCGGATGTCGGACATTGACCGGCCATTCGACGTTACCTAAGGTGCGACGGCACGCGCACCACCCGCTCGCACCACCGTGCCAGCAGGACATACGCGGACGTAACAACCGTTCTCGCCCGCCCCGGCGGCGCACACGCAGGAACGAGGAACACATGCCGCACAACGTCCGTGCCGCACTCGTCCAGACCGAATGGACGGGCGACACCGAATCCATGCTCGCCGTCCACGAGGAGCACGCGCGCGACGCCGCCGCACAGGGCGCGCGGGTGATCGGTTTCCAGGAGGTGTTCAACGCCCCCTACTTCTGCCAGGTGCAGGACCCCGAGCACCACCGCTGGGCCGAGGCCGTCCCCGACGGCCCCACCGTCACCCGGTTCAGAGCGCTGGCCCGGGAACTGGGCATCGTCATGGTCCTGCCGGTCTTCGAGGTGGAGTCCCCCGGCTTCTACTACAACACCGCCGCGGTCGTCGACGCCGACGGCAGCTACCTCGGCAAGTACCGCAAGCACCACATCCCGCAGGTCCACGGCTTCTGGGAGAAGTACTACTTCCGCCCCGGCAACCTCGGCTGGCCGGTCTTCGACACCGCCGCCGGGCGCATCGGCGTCTACATCTGCTACGACCGCCACTTCCCCGAGGGCTGGCGGGCCCTGGGGCTGGCCGGAGCCCAGCTGGTGTACAACCCGTCCGCGACCAGCCGCGGCCTGTCCGCCCACCTGTGGAAGCTGGAGCAGACCGCGGCGGCCGTGGCCAACGCCTACTTCGTCGCCGCGATCAACCGCGTGGGCGTGGAGGAGTACGGCGACAACGACTTCTACGGCACCAGCTACTTCGCCGACCCGCGCGGGCAGTTCGTCGGCGACGTCGCCTCCGACACCTCCGCCGAGCTGGTCGTGCGCGACCTGGACCTGGACCTGGTCGACGAGGTCCGCCGGCAGTGGGCCTTCTACCGCGACCGCAGGCCCGACGCCTACGGCCCGCTGGTCCAGGGCTGAGGGGGCACGGCATGGCACGACGCACCGTCATCCGCGGCGGCCTGGTCGTCACCGCGGCCGAGGAGACCGAGGCCGACGTCCTGGTGGAGGGTGAGAGGGTGGCCGCGCTCGCGCTGCGCGGCAGCGACGCCGCCCGCTCCTGGGCCGACAGCGGCGCCGAGGTCATCGACGCCGCCGGACACTACGTCGTCCCCGGCGGGGTGGACGGCCACACCCACATGGAGATGCCCTTCGGCGGCACCTCCTCCTCCGACACCTTCGAGACCGGTACCCGGGCCGCAGCCTGGGGCGGCACCACCACGATCGTCGACTTCGCCATCCAGCGGCCCGGGGAGTCGGCGCGCGCGGGCGTGGACGCGTGGATGGCCAAGGCCGAGGGCAACTGCGCGGTGGACTACGCCTTCCACGCGATCCTCTCCGACGTCAACGCGTCCTCGCTCGGGGAGATGGACGCCCTCGTCGACGAGGGCGTGACCTCGTTCAAGCTGTTCATGGCCTACCCGGGCGTGTTCTACAGCGACGACGGCCAGATCCTGCGGGCCATGCAGCGCGGCGCCGCCAACGGCGCGCTGACCATGGTGCACGCCGAGAACGGCATCGCCATCGACGTGCTGGTCGAGCAGGCCCTGGCCGAGGGCAGGACCGACCCGAGGTACCACGGCGAGGTGCGCAGGGCCCTGCTGGAGTCGGAGGCCACCCACCGCGCCGTCCAGCTCGCCCGGGTGGCGGGCGCGCCGCTGTACGTGGTGCACGTCTCGGCCCGGGAGGCGGTGGAGGAGCTGGCCCGGGCGCGCGGGATGGGGCTCAACGTGTTCGGCGAGACCTGCCCCCAGTACCTGTTCCTGTCCGCCGACAACCTCGCCGAGCCCGGTTTCGAGGGCGCCAAGTACGTGTGCTCCACACCTCTGCGGCCCCGGGAGCACCAGGAGCACCTGTGGCGGGCGCTGCGCACCAACGACCTGTCCGTGGTCTCCACCGACCACTGCCCGTTCTGCTTCGCCGGGCAGAAGGACCTGGGCCGGGGAGACTTCTCCAGGATCCCCAACGGCGTGCCCGGGGTCGAGCACCGCATGGACCTGCTGCACCAGGCCGTGGTGGAGGGCCGTATCGGCAGGCGCCGGTGGATCGAGATCGCCTGCGCCACCCCGGCCCGCATGTTCGGCCTGTACCCGGCCAAGGGCACGATCTGCCCGGGCTCGGACGCCGACATCGTGGTCTACGACCCCCGCGCCGAACAGGTCCTGTCGGCCGAGACGCACCACATGAACGTGGACTACTCGGCCTACGAGGGCAGACGGGTCACCGGCCGGGCCCGCACCGTGCTCTCGCGCGGCCGGGTCGTGGTGGACCGCGGCGCCTACCTGGGCGAGGCCGGGCACGGCCGGTACGTGCCCCGGTCCACCTGCCAGTACCTGGTCTGAACGAGAGGGCAGCACATGGACATCGGACTCGTCCTCCAGACCGACCCGCCCGCCGACCTGCTGGTCGAACGGATGGTCCGCGCGGAGGGCTACGGCTTCACCCACGGGTGGACCTTCGACTCGGTCGTGCTCTGGCAGGAGCCCTTCGTCGTCTACAGCCGGATCCTGGAGCGCACCAGCGGCCTGGTCGTGGGGCCCATGGTGACCAACCCGGGCACGCGCGCCTGGGAGGTGACCGCCTCGCTGTTCGCCACCCTGAACGACATGTTCGGCAACCGCACGGTGTGCGGGATCGGCCGGGGCGACTCGGCCATGCGGGTGGCGGGCCGCCGACCCGCCACCCTGGAACGCCTGTCCCGGGCGATGCGCGCGATCAAGGACCTGGCCGAGGGCCGGGAGGCCGACGTGGACGGCGCGGCCCTGCGCCTGCCGTGGGTCCGCGACGGCGCCCTGCCCGTGTGGATGGGCGCCTACGGGCCCCGGGCCCTGGAGCTGGCGGGCCGCCAGGCGGACGGTTTCATCCTCCAGCTGGCCGACCCCTACCTGACCGAGTGGATGGTCAGGGCGGTGCGCACGGCCGCGGCCGACGCCGGGCGCGACCCCGACGCGGTGACGGTGTGCGTGGCGGCGCCCGCCTACGTCACCGACGGCTCCGAGCGGGGTCTGGCCCACGCGCGGGAGCAGTGCCGCTGGTTCGGCGGGATGGTGGGCAACCACGTGGCCGACCTGGTCGCCCGCTACGGAGACTCCTCCGACGCGGTCCCGCGGGAGCTGACCGACTACGTCAGGGCCCGGCGGGGTTACGACTACAGCCACCACGGCCGGGCGGACAACCCCGACACCGCGTTCGTCCCGGACGGCATCGTCGACCGGTTCTGCCTGGTCGGACCGGTGGAGGAGCACGTGGAGAAGCTGGAGCGGCTCCGGGAGGCGGGTGTGGACCAGTTCGCGGTGTACGCGATGCACGACGACGTGGACGGGGTCATCGAGGCCTACGGGCGCCACGTCGTCCCGGCCGTGTCCTGACCCCCGCCACGGGGCCGCCGGGACGCGGGCGACCGCGCCGCGGCGGCCCCGTCCCCGGGGCGGAGAGCCGGAGAAGGCCGGGACGGGGAAGGCCGCGGCCCGGGACCGGCGCGCAGGTGGGGGACCGTCCGGACGGGACGGGCGTCCGGACGGTCCCCCGCCGCACGGGCGCGTCCTTGCCCGGGGCCAGGCGCATACCGTCGTGCAGGGGCGGCCCCCGCCGCACGGGGCCTCCCTTCGGGGTGCGCGGTCCCGTGGTAACCCTCCCGACCCGCCCGCGACACCTGTGCGCCCTGTGACGTGCGAGGATATTCGGCGGCCCGGAACGAATCCGGACTTTTCGCCGCCCTCCCCGGGGGTCCCCCGGTGGGTCCGGCAGCGCTCGTATCCCCCGCCCTCCCCGTCCGCCCACCGAGACCAGGTGACCCGTGACCCACAGCCCGACCCCGGCGGAACCCGCCGCCGTCACCCACCCCGACAGCCGGGTGTCCCTCGCCGAGGGGACCTCCCTGCCCGAGGGCCCCTACGTCAACGCCGACCTCCAACCCGTCCCGATGTCCCGGCGCACCTGGGGCACCGGCAGCTTCGGCGCCCTATGGGTGAGCATGTCGGTCAGCATCCCGGCCTGGACCCTGGCCAGCGGCCTGATCGCGGCGGGCATGGACTGGCGCCAGGCCATGCTCGCCGTGGTCCTGGGCAACCTCGTCGTCCTGCTGCCCATGGTGCTGACCGGCCACGCGGGCGCCAGGTACGGGATCCCCTTCCCCGTGTTCGCGCGCGCCTCCTTCGGCCTGCGCGGCGCCAACCTGCCCGCGCTGCTGCGCGGCGCGGTCGCCTGCGGCTGGTACGGCATCCAGACCTGGGTCGGCGGCCAGGGGGTGTACATCCTGCTCGGGCGGCTGCTCGGCGACGGGTGGACGGGGGCGGCGGCGCTGGGCGGCCAGCCGTGGACGCTGTGGCTGTCCTTCGGCCTGTTCTGGGTCGCCCAGCTCGCGATCATCCTGTGGGGCATGGAGGGCGTGCGCCGGACCCAGGTGTGGGCCGCGCCGCTGATGATCCTCGGCGGCGTCGCGCTGCTGGCCTGGATGGCCGTGGAGGCCGGGGGCCTGGCCCCGATGCTGTCCCTGGACTCGGGCGAGCCCCTGGACTGGGGGCCCTCCTTCTGGGCGCTGTTCTTCCCGTCGCTGATGGGCGTGATCGGCTACTGGGCGACCCTGACCCTCAACATCAGCGACTTCACCCGCTTCTCGTCCTCCCAGCGCGCCCAGGTGGTGGGCCAGACACTGGGCCTGCCCACCACGATGACGCTGTTCTCGCTGCTGGCCGTCATGGTCACGGCGGGCACCGCGGCCGTCTACGGCGAACCCCTGTGGAACCCGATCGACGTCGTGGCGCGGATGGACAGCGGGATCGGCCTGCTCTTCGCGGTCTTCGTCGTGCTGCTGGCCACGGTCTCCACCAACATCGCGGCCAACCTGGTCGGTCCGGCCTACGACCTGTCCAACCTCAGGCCCCGGCTGATCAGCTTCCGCGCCGGGGCGATCACCACCTGCGTGCTCAGCGTGCTGATCATGCCGTGGCGGCTGCTGGAGAACGAGAGCGTCTACATCTTCACCTGGCTGGGCACGGTGGGCGGCCTCCTGGGCACCGTGGCGGGCATCCTGCTCGCCGACTACTGGCTGCTGCGCCGCACGCGGATGAACCTGCCCGCGCTGTACGAGCGCGGCTCGGAGTACTGGTACCGGCACGGGTGGAACTGGCGCGCCCTGGTGGCCTTCGGCGTCGGCTCGGTGCTGGCCGTGGGCGGTTCGCACTCCCCCGAGGGGTCGGGCCCCTTCCCGGCCGAGGGCCTGGTCCCGTTCCTGGCGCCGCTGGCGGACTACGGGTGGCTCGTGGGGCTGGCCAGCGGCCTGCTGCTGCACTGGGGCCTGGGCGTGCTCCTGCCCCACCGGGACGCCGGGGAGCGGGCCGCGAGGAGGACGGAGGGGGCCGCCGCCCGCTGAGCGGACCCCGGTGACGGGCCCCCCGGGGTCAGTCCCGCCGGGTCCACTCCTCATGGGCGGACCCGGCCGTCAGCGGGAGCCCGACGCCGAAGGCGCCCTCATCGTCGTAGAAGTGCTCTTCGCCTTCTTCGTACTCTTCGAGCTCTTCGTCCCAGTCGTGTTCCATGCCCGGCTTTGCCCTTCTTTTGGCATCGTCTCATCGACGCTCGGCGCTTGGAGAAGGTTGTCCCGGCGGCGGGGCGCACCGGCGGTCCGGGAGCGCGGAGGGCGGCCTCACTCCGCGCTCCGCGGGGTCACCTGTAGCCGTCGGGGTTGGCCGACTGCCAGCGCCAGGCGTCGGCGCAGGCCTCGGCCACCGTGTGCTCGGCCTTCCAGCCCAGTTCGCGGTTGGCCAGCCCCGGGTCGGCGAAGCAGGTGGCGATGTCGCCGTCGCGGCGCGGACCCACCCGGAAAGGGATGGTGTGGCCGCAGGCCGCCTCGAAGGCGCGGATCGCCTCCAGGACGGAGGTGCCCCTCCCCGTCCCCAGGTTGAAGGCCCTGAGCCCCTTCTGCGAGGCCAGGTGGTCGAGCGCCGCGACGTGCCCCCGGGCCAGGTCCACCACGTGCAGGTAGTCCCGGACCCCCGTGCCGTCCGCGGTGTCGTAGTCGTCGCCGAAGACCGTCAGCTCGGGCAGCCTGCCCGCGGCGACCTTGGAGATGTAGGGGAAGAGGTTGTTGGGGATGTCGTTGGGGTCCTCCCCGATCAGGCCGCTGGAGTGCGCGCCGACCGGGTTGAAGTACCGCAGCACGGTGATCCGCCAGTCGGGCGCGCTCACCGCGAGGTCCTCCAGGATCCTCTCGCCGAACAGCTTGGTCGCGCCGTAGGGGTTGGTCACCCGCAGCGCGCTCCCCTCGGCGATCGGCACCGTGTCGGGGTCGCCGTAGACGGTGGCCGAGGAGCTGAACACCAGGTCGCGCACCCCGACCCGGTCCATCGTCTCGGCGAGCGTGAGCAGGGCGTCCAGGTTGTTGCGGTAGTACCGCAGCGGCTGGCTGACGGACTCCCCCACCGCCTTGAGCCCGGCGAAGTGCACCACGGCCTCGATGCCGTGCTCCACCAGGACGCGCTCGACGACGCCCTGCTCGGTGCAGTCGCCCCGCACGAACGGGATCCGCGCGCCGGTGATCTTCTCGACCCGGCGCACGGCCTCCTCGCTGCTGTTGACCAGGTTGTCCAGGACGACCACCTGGTGCCCGCGCGCGACCAGCTCGACCGCCGTGTGGGAGCCGATGTACCCGGCTCCTCCGGTGAGCAGAATCCTCAAGGCCCTCTTCACCCTCCCTGTCGTGGGGCCGCGCCGTCCGGCGCGGCCCCTGCCTTCCCCCGAACCGCCCGGTTCAGAGGAGCTTGCCGAAGACCTGCTCGACCACCCGGGCCGCGGCCTTGCCGTCGTCCAGGGGGCAGAACTGGTTCACGAAGGCCTCGTACCGCTCCCTGTGGGCCTCCTGGACCCCGTCGATGTCGCGGATCGAGTCGATGACCTCGTCGGAGGTGCGCAGCAGCGGGCCCGGGGCGGTCTCGGCGAAGTCGAAGTAGAACCCGCGCAGGCTGTCGCGGTACTCCTCCAGGTCGTAGGTGAAGAACAGCATCGGGCGGCCGGTGTTGGCGAAGTCGAACATCAGCGACGAGTAGTCGGTGATGAGGATGTCCGTGACCAGGAACAGCTCCTGGATCTCGGGGTAGGCCGAGACGTCGAAGACGAAGTCCTTGCCCACGTTCGGCACCCGGTCGACGATGTTGGGGTGCCTGCGGAAGAGCAGTACGTGGTCGTCGCCGAGGGCGTCGTACAGCCGCCGCAGGTCCAGGTGCAGGTCCAGCTTGTACTTGCCGACCGAGTAGAACTTGTCGTCGCGCCAGGTGGGCGCGTAGAGGATGACCTTCTTGCCCTCCGGCAGGCCCAGGCGCTCGCGGACCGTCTCCGTCACCGCCTCGCGCTCGGGGCGGTGGAAGATGTCGTTGCGCGGGTAGCCGGTCTCCAGGATCTCGTTCTCGAAGCCGAAGGCGCGGCGCAGGATCGGGGTCGCCCAGGGGCTCGGGGAGACCAGGTAGTCCCACTGGTTGGTCTCGTGCCGGAGCCGGTCGTGGTAGTTGCGGCCCGCGAACTGGACGTGCTCGATGTCGAAGCCGATGCGCTTGAGCATCGACCCGTGCCAGGTCTGCACGACCTTCTGCCCGGGCTGCTTCTCGAACCACATGGGCAGGTGGGCGTTGGAGACGATGAACTCCGAGCGCGCCAGCGCCTCGAAGTACTCGCGGCTCGTGTGCCGGACCTCGGTCAGCCCCGGGGGCAGCGTGATCTGGCGGTTGCGCACCATCCACGACATCGGCGTCTCCACGCCGCGGCGCCGCAGTTCCTCGTACATGTCCCGCGGGCTGTCGGAGAACTGCTTGCCGGTGTAGCTGTCGAAGACGATGCCCGGCTGCACCGGCTTGCGGCGCAGCTTGGGGTAGACCTCCTCGCGCAGGACCTGCTGCGCGTAGGACCCCTGCTCCTCCGGACGCAGCACCGAGCCCAGGCGCAGCACGGGCCACCCGCGGCCGTCCGGCTTGAGCTCCAGGTCGAAGCCGCCCTCCTTCTCGGGGGCGGGGAACTTGGCGGTGCGCAGCTCCTGCGAGAAGCCGATCCGGCGGTCGTCCCACTGGTTGTCGCCGGTGGCGGTGCGCAGCAGGAAGCGGTAGTTGCCGGGCGTGAGGGGCACCTTCGTGCCGAAGTTGGGGATCGCGGTGGGCGGGACGGAGGCCGAGAACCGGCCGTCCGCGGCCTCCACCGGGAACAGGTGCTCCTCCATACGACCGACGGCCTTGACCACCAGGGAGAGCTCTCCCGTGGAGGTCTCGGGGAAGTCGCCCCGCAGGTCGAGGACGTCGTCGTCCCAGGAGACGGCGGTGAGCAGGGGCTGGGGCCGCTCCACCCGGACCCTGGTCCGCCCGGCGAAGTCGGGGAGCACCCGCACGCTCAGGCCGGAGTGCGCGTAGCGGCCCTCGGGACCGTCCTCGGCGAAGGGGATCCACCGGGAGTGGCCGGAGCCGTCCCGGAGGTGGACCGACCAGTCCTCGTAGGGGTCGCTGCCCGCGATGGCGTCCCGGTCCTGGTAGCCGTCGGTGAGGGCGGCCAGGTCGACGAGCACGCGCACGGACGCGCCGTCGGTCTCCACCTTCGCGGGGACCTCGACGTCGCCGGGGAAGCGCTGGACGTAGGCGCTCAGGCCCTCGGACGGGGTTCCCGTCGCCCGGCCGCTCAGGACCAGGGAGGAGCCCTCGACCGCGGAGCCGTCCAGGACGACCGCCGGGCGCTCGACGGTCAGGCGGAGTTCGAAGTCGTCCACCCAGTGCGGGCGGGCCCACACGCCCGGCCGGACCTGCTCGGGGCCGAGCATCCGGACGTCGGCCGCGGCGGGCTTCTTGAGGCGGTCCACACGGCGGAAGCCGCGGTTGACCACGCCCAGCTCCACGTACCAGTCGCCCTCGTCCCCCAGCTCGGCGGGGTCGATGACGATCCGGTAGCCGCCCCAGTCCTTGCGGGAGGTGGCCACCGTCGGGGCGAGCCGGAACTCGTTGGCCTGGTGCGTGGTCGTGTTCAGCCGCACGCGCCTGCCGTCCTCGGCGTTGACCGCCCAGGCGCGGACCTGCTGTTGGAGGCGCTTGTTGGGCCGCAGGTACTTCAGGCAGACCCGGCCCCCGACGACGAGCTTGCCGTCGACCCAGGTGAGCTCCTCGGCCTTCTGGCGGAGCTTGAGCTCCGAGCGCACGCGGTAGACCGAGCGCGGCACGCCCTGGGCGGGGTCGTCCTTGAACGGGTAGTCCGCGTAGTAGCGGATCCCGTGCCGGACGATCTTGGCCTTCTTGTGCTCGGCGCTCTTGTTGAAGACGATGACCTCGCGCAGCTGCTCGACCTTGCGCTGCCGGATGAGGTGCCACTTGAGGCGCTCGATGGCGGGGAGGTCGCGCAGCACCTTGTCGTCCACCTGGTCCAGGTAGGCGTTGCCGAGCTCGACGAGCCGCCGGGTGAAGTCCGCGTCGGCCCGGTCGAGCACCTGGAGGAAGAGGCGCAGGTCGCTGCCGAGCGCCACCGCGTCCCACCGGCGCTTCTGGAGGGGCGGCTGGTTCTCCCTGAGGAAGTCGCTGACCTTGGTGACCGCGCTGACGCGGTCCTCCAGGGCCTGGGGTCGCAGCCGGTCCTGGGTGATGGACTTGTCGTCGCTCGGGCGCTCGCGCCAGAGGTAGACGGGCGCGGAGAGCACGTCCACCGACTCGGCGAGGAAGTGCAGGGGGATGGCCACGGGGATGTCCTCGTGCAGGACGCCGACGGGGAAGGTCATCCCGTGCCTGTCCCAGAAGGAGCGGCGCCAGACCTTGTTGGTGGCCAGCCGGTCCACCAGGAGCGTGTCCTCGCGCGTGATGTGCGTGCCGGTCTTCGCGGTGCGGAAGATCCTGCGGTGCATCGGCGACTGGCGCGTGCCCAGCTCGTTGAGGCGGTGGACGTTGCCGCTGGAGAAGTCCGAGCCGCTCCGGCGCAGGCTCTCCAGGTGGTAGCCGAACGCGTAGGACGGGATCACGTCGTCGCTGTCCACGAAGGTCAGGAAGTCGCCGCGCGCGTGCTCGATGCCGGTGTTGCGGGCGGCGCCCAGACCGCCGTTCTCCTGCTGGATCAGCCGGAAGCGGGGGTCCTGCTCGGCGTACCGGGCCGCGATGGCCGCGCTGCCGTCCGGGGACCCGTCGTCCACCATCACGACCTCGAGATCGTCCCACGTCTGCACCTGAAGGGAGCGCAGGCACTCGTCGAGATACCTCTCGACGTTGTAGATGGGTACGACGACACTGAGTGCGACCACAAATGACTCCAAGGCTCCGCGGATCCGAACACACCCGTCGCACAGCGGAGGTCGCGCCAGCGCGCGCCCGGTCTACCGGGTGTGGGGGGAGGGTGGATCAGGCTCCCGCTCCTGTCAGCCCGCAGAGACGGGACGACTGACAGGACAGGACAAGGTGGGCAAAGTAGAACCCAGGTTAACCCATGACTTCAAACCGTCTGGAATTGCGTGAACTTCCTCCCCGCCCGGACGGGAGGGGGCGCGGGGGAGGCCGCCGGGTCGGCGCGGGGGAGGCGAACCCTTCGCCTGCGGGCGCGAGGACGGGGGCACACGCCCGCGAAAGCGCTCCCACCTCGGATGTGTCGGCCTCGGCAGGGCCCGGCCGCGGTGTCCGCCGGGAACGCGTCGGGGGCGTCCGCCGCGGCGGTCCGCGGCCCGTACGCCCGGGGGCGGCGGCGCGCCTTGGATCCCGTCACTCCCGGCCGTGACGCACGACACTCCACGGCGGTTCGGGGTCCTCGGCAGGTCAGGACCCCCGAAAGCCCCGGAATCCCGCGGGGCCGGGGCGCGGGCGCGCACCGGCTCCCGTCGCCCCCGACAGCGGACGGCGGTCGTCCCCCGGACGGGGGGACGACCGCCGCACGACGCCCGGGGGCCTACTCACCCCTCCACACGGGGGCGCGCTTCTCGGCGAAGGCCGCCGCGCCCTCCATGGCGTCGTGGCTGACGAACACCGGGCCCGTCAGCTCGTTCTGCTTCTCCCACATCCGCTCGGTGGACCAGTCGCCGGAGGAGGTGATGACCTCCTTGGACACCCGCACCGCCAGCGGGCCGTTGGCGGTGATGCGGGCCGCCAGCTCGCGTGCGCCCTCCAGGGCCCCGCCACTGGCGGTGACCCGGTTGACCAGCCCGAGTTCGGCCAGGCGCGGGGTCTCGACGAAGTCGCCGGTCAGTGCGAGCTCCATCGCGATGTTGCGCGGGATGCGGTGCTGGAGGCGCAGCAGGCCGCCCGCACCGGCGACCAGGCCGCGCTTGACCTCGGGGATGCCGAACCTGGCGTCCTCGGCGGCCACGACCAGGTCGCAGGCCAGCACGGCCTCGAACCCGCCCGCGAGGGCGTACCCCTCCACGGCGGCGATCAGCGGCTTGCGCGGCGGGCGCTCGGCGAAGCCGCCGAACCCGCGCCCCTCCACCAGCGGGACCTCGCCGCGCATGAAGGCCTTGAGGTCCATCCCGGCGCAGAAGGTGCCGCCCGCGCCGGTGATGATGCCGACGCTCAGATCCTTGCGCGCGTCGAGGTCGTCGAGCGCCTCGGCGACGCGTGCGGCGACCGCGGCGTTGACCGCGTTCCTGGCCTGGGGCCGGTTGATGGTGATGACGGCGACGCCGTCCTCGGCGGTGTAGAGAACCTCGTCGGACACGGTGCCCTCCCTACTTCGGCGGCATGCGCAGCGCGCCGTCGATGCGGACGACCTCGCCGTTGACGTAGCTGATCTCCAGCAGGGCCCGGGCGAGCCGGCCGAACTCCTCGGCGGTGCCCAGGCGCTTGGGGAAGGGAACCGGCGCGGCCAGGCGCTGCTTGAACTCCTCGGCGGCCTCGCCCTCGCCGTAGATGGGCGTCTCCAGGATGCCGGGGGCGATGGTGTTGACGGTGATGCCGACGGCCGCGAGGTCGCGGGCGGCCGGGAGGGTCATGCCGATGACGCCGCCCTTGGAGGAGGAGTAGGCGATCTGGCCGATCTGGCCCTCGATGCCCGCGAGGGAGGCGGTGTTGACGATGGAGCCGCGCTCGCCGTCCTCGTTGACCGGCTCCGTCTTGGCGATCTCGGCCGCGGCCAGGCGCAGCACGTTGAAGGTGCCGATGAGGTTGACCTGGATGACCTTCTGGTAGCTGTCCAGGTCGTGGGGGTTTCCACTGCGGTCGACGGTGCGGGTGGCCCAGCCGATGCCCGCGCAGGACACGGCCACCCGGAAGGGTTTGCCGGTGTCGACGGCGGCCTGGACCGCGGCCTTGACCTGGTCCTCCTGGGAGACGTCGGTGCGCACGAAGACACCGCCGATCTCCTTGGCGACGGCCTCCCCGCGCTCGGCGTTGAGGTCGGCGACGACGACGGTCGCGCCCGCGGAGGCGAGCTCCCTGGCGGTGGCCTCACCCAGGCCACTCGCGCCGCCCGAGACGAGGGCGGAGATTGCGTTGAGATCCATGGCGGAACTCTACAGAGGATGCGACCTCCGCACTAGAACCAGGTTCGGTTAATTGCGGGTAGCCCCTCCGAACAGGACTTTCACCCGGAATCCGGAGTTCTTCGCGGAGCCTCCGCGCACCGTCGTCACGGAGCGCTACCGTCCTGTCATGGCGATGACGACCGCATTAGCATGGGCTCAGGAATCGACCCGGGAGGTTTCGATGACCGCTGAGCCGCTCCCCGACTGGTTCATGCCCCCGCCCGGCGGCTGGACCGCCGACGACATGGACAACCTTCCCCCGGGAGTGCCCCGGATGGAACTCATCGACGGAGCCCTTGTCTTGCTTTCCCCCCAGACCCGATTCCACGCCAAGGTCATGATCCGCCTCGCGGCCCGTCTGGAGGAAGCGGCGCCTCCCAACGTCGACGTCCTCTCGGAAATGACCATGAAGCTCGGCAAGCGCCAACGCCCGGAGCCCGATCTCATCGTCTACGAGTTCGCGGAGGGAGCCGAGGAGCACCTCGACTGGTACCAGGCCACCCACGTCCCTCCCGAAGATGTACTCCTCACTGTGGAGATCGTGTCCAAGGAGTCCCAGGACCGGGATCGCTCCACCAAACCGCTCAAGTACGCGCAGGCGGGTATCCCGCATTTCTGGCGGATAGAGCACGAGGAGAACGGACCCGCTGTCTACGTCTACGAGTTGGACGGCACGAAGGAACCCCGCTACATCCCTGTCACCGTCGCTCGAGAACGCCTCAAGCTGGACCTGCCGTTCCCGATCGACATCGACGTGAGGGCGCTGTCCCGCTAGGTCCCGCGCAACGCGGCGCGCGCCACGCTCCGGCCGCGCGCCGCCGCCCCCGACGGGACCGACCGGCCCTAACTCCTGCCGAAACGCCCCAGGCGGCGCTGTCGGCGCCGCTGGTGCCACCGGGGCAGCGCCTCCCGGGCCAGGTCCGCGGCGCCGATGAGGCCCGCCTCGTTGCCCAGCTCGGCCGCCGCCACCCGGGCCTCCGGACGGTAGCCGCGCCCCGTGAGGTTGCGCCCGAACGCCTCCCTCGCGGGCTCCAGCAGCAGTTCCCCCGCCTCGGACACGCCGCCGCCCACGATGAACAGCTCCGGGTCGAACGCCGCGGCCAGGTTGGCCAGACCCGAACCCAGCCACTGCCCGGCCTCGCGCATCAGCTCCACGCACGCGCGGTCGCCCTTGCGCGCCAGCTCGCTGACCAGTGGTCCGGTGATCTGGGCGGCGTCGCCGCCCACCGCCTGGTGCAGGGCGTCCGCCACCGGCGACTGCGAGGCCACCAGCTCCCGCGCCTCCCGCGTCAGCGCGTTGCCGCTGGCGTACTGCTCCCAGCAGCCCCGGTTCCCGCACTCGCAGCGGTGTCCGCCCGGCACCACCGTCATGTGCCCGAACTCCCCGGCCAGTCCGTACCGGCCCCGGTGCAGGTTCCCGTCGAGCACGACCGCACCGCCGATGCCCGTGCCCAGGTTCACCACCACGACGTTGTCCACGCCCCGGCCCGCCCCGGCGCGCACCTCGGCCCAGGCGGAGGCGTTCGCGTCGTTCTCCACCACCACGGGCAGCCCCAGCCGCAGGGCCAGGGCCTCGCGCAGCGGCTCCCGGCGCCAGGACAGGTGCGGGGCGAACAGCACGTTGGCCCGCCGCTCGTCGACGAAACCGGCGGCGCCCACGCCCACGGCGCGCACCCGGAACTCCCGGCGCAGCTCCCGCACCACCGAGACGATCGTGTCCTCCACGACCGCCGGGCTCTTGCTGCGTTCGGGGGTCTCCGTGCGCAGCCTGGCCAGGATGCGCCCGCCGGGCGTCACCACACCGGCGGCGACCTTCGTCCCGCCGATGTCCACCCCGATCGTCAGGGCGTGCCCGTACCGCGTGTCCGCCACCGTGACCAACTCCAGCGTCCCGGACCCGCGCTCCGCGGGTCAGCCACACATGAGAACGCGCGCCCGGCCGTCCGCGTGCCCGGACGCGCGTGGAGGCTCGGGCGCCGGTGGGGTCCTGGGGGTGTCGGACGCGCGATCGCCAGGAACGGGCCACCGCACGGCAGGCACCGGAGGTTCCCCCTCCGAGACGCCCGAGCACGGGGCGTTGAGCCCCCGAAGGAGTCCCGCCCTCAGCCGAGTGCGGAGCGCACCACGGCGGCCAGCCGCTCGGCCACCGCGGTGGCCTGCTCCTGCTCCGGCGCCTCGACCATGACCCTGACCTTGGGCTCGGTCCCGCTGGGCCGGATCAGCACCCGGCCGGTCTCGCCCAGCTCCTCCTCGGCCTCGCGCACGGCCGCCGCGAGCTCCGCGGAGTCCTTGGCGCGGGCCTTGTCCACGTCGGGCACGTTGACGAGCACCTGCGGCAGGCGGGTCATCACCTTGGCCAGCTCCGCCAGGCCCTGCTCGCGGTGGGCCATCGCGGCCAGCAGGTGCAGGCCGGTCAGGACGCCGTCTCCGGTGGTGGCGTGCTCCAGCAGGATCACGTGCCCGGACTGCTCACCGCCCAGGCCGAACCCGCCGCGCTTCATCTCCTCCAGCACGTAGCGGTCGCCCACCGCGGTCTCCACCACGGTGATGCTCTCCCGCTCCATCGCCAGCTTCAGGCCCAGGTTGGACATGACCGTGACCACGAGCGTGTCCTGGGTGAGCCTGCCCTCCTCCTTGGCCTCGGTGGCCAGGATCGCCAGGATCTGGTCGCCGTCCACCACGCGGCCCTCGGCGTCCACGGCCAGGCAGCGGTCGGCGTCGCCGTCGTTGGCGATACCGGCGTCCGCGCCGTGCAGGCGGACCGCCTCCTGGAGCACCTCCAGGTGGGTGGAGCCGCACCCGTCGTTGATGTTGTGGCCGTCCGGCTGGTCACCGATCGCCACGACCTCCGCGCCCGCGCGGCGCAGCGCCTCGGGCGCGACCAGGGCTGAGGCGCCGTTGGCGCAGTCCACCACGACCTTGAGGCCCTTGAGACTGTGGGGTACCGAGGCCAGCACGTGCTCGATGTAGCGCTCGGCGCCGTCGTCGGCGTCGGTGACCCGGCCGACGAGGTCGCCCACGGCGGGGGTGGAGGGCACGCCGAGCATGCCCTCGATCTCCTCCTCCAGGGCGTCCTCCAGCTTCTGGCCGCCCCGCGCGAAGAACTTGATGCCGTTGTCGGGGGCCGGGTTGTGGCTGGCGGAGAGCATCACGCCGAAGTCGGCGCCGAGCGCGCCGGTCAGGTAGGCCACGGCCGGGGTGGGCAGCACGCCCACGCGTACCACGTCCACACCGGTGCTGGCCAGGCCCGCGACGACGGCGGCCTCGAGGAACTCGCCGGAGGCGCGCGGGTCGCGGCCCACCACGGCCTTGGGCCGCGCCCCGTCGCCGCCGCGGGTCAGCACCCGCGCCGCCGCGACGGACAGCTCCAGCGCGAGAGCGGCGGTCAGGTCCCGACCGGCGACACCGCGTACACCATCTGTTCCGAACAGCCGAGCCACAGGCGGACAGCCCCTTTCGAAGACGGCGCCGGGTCACGGCGCCGGTGGAGTAGCGAGGGTGGCCCAGACAAGCCACCGGAAAAACCGAAAGCCCGTACGCCGTCCCCGGTGGTGGGAACGGCGTACGGGCCGAAGCTCAGCCGAGCGGGTGCCGGCGCATGAGCACTAGCGCTTGGAGAACTGGGGAGCCTTGCGCGCCTTCTTGAGACCGGCCTTCTTGCGCTCCACCTCGCGGGCGTCGCGGGTCAGGAAACCGGCCTTCTTGAGGGTCGGGCGGTTGTTCTCCGGGTCCAGGGACGCCAGCGCGCGGGCGATGCCGTGGCGCAGGGCGCCGGCCTGGCCGCTGGTGCCGCCGCCGTCGAGACGGGCGAAGACGTCGTAGGCGCCGTCGAACCCGAGGGAGACGAACGGCTCCTTGATGGTCTGCTGGTGGACCTTGTCCGGGAAGTACGCCTCAAGCGACTTGCCGTTGACCTTCCACTCGCCCGAACCGGGGGCGATGCGGACACGGGCGACGGCCTGCTTGCGGCGACCGGTACCGGCGCTGGGGCCGGACGCGGTGGGGACGTAGGCGGCGGCGTTCTCGTCGGACTCGCTGGTGTACTCGGAGGGGAACTCCTCCGGGTTCTCCACGTACTCCTGCTCGACGTCTTCGATGCCGGTGGGCTCGACCACGGTTCTCCTCGTGCTCTCTGTAAAAGTCTGCGAACGCCTAGGCGGGCTGCTCGATCTTGGTGATTTCGAACGCAACCGGCTGCTGGGCCTGGTGCGGGTGCTCCGGACCGGCGTACACCTTGAGCTTCTTGGCCATCTGGCGGCCCAGGGAGCCCTTGGGGAGCATGCCCTTGACGGCCTTCTCGATGGCCCGCTCGGGGTTCTTCTCCAGCAGGTCGGCGTAGGAGACGGAGCGCAGGCCGCCCGGGTAGCCGGAGTGGCGGTAGGCGCGCTTCTGCTCCAGCTTCTTGCCGGTCAGGGCGACCTTGTCGGCGTTCACGACGATCACGAAGTCGCCGGTGTCGATGTGGGGCGCGTAGTACGGCTTGTGCTTGCCCCGAAGCAGCGTGGCAACCTGGCTCGCCATACGCCCGAGCACGAGATCGGTAGCGTCGACAACGTGCCACTGACGCTGGACATCGTTTGGTTTGGGGCTGTATGTGCGCACGATCGTTTGCCTTCGCTCTTCAGTCGGCTGCCCCATCCCGTGCGGGAATGGGGGACTCGTATACACACCCGCGGTTGCGGGGGCGTCTGGCCGGATATCCCGTGCCATGTCACAGGACTCTCCGAATGGTGAGTGCGCAGACGATGGTGCGTGGATCGGCGCCCGGTGATCGGGGCCCACGGCAACTCAACGCACAACGACGGAATATCCTACCTGGCCACCGCCGCGCAGGTCAAAGCCAGCGGCGGGGCGGACCGGCCGGACCGCGCTCGGCGGGGAAAACACCGGCACGGGGTCACATCCGTGACCTCTCCGTCTTTTATTATGCCTGTTGCCGGGAGTGCTTCGTCCTGTTCCCGCCCCCGCGTTGGCTACGCTTGCACCGAAAGGCCGGTCTGCTCCCGTGATGACGGGCACTGACGCGACCTTGGAGACGCCCGTCACGGTCGCCGATACCACGGGAACCCGGAACGGACGGCACCGCGCGGCCCAGGCCACGTGCCGGTGGACCGCGGCCCAGTCCCACCCCCAGAGCCCTCGGAGACTCCCATCAGTACCCATCCGAACCAGCCACAGTACGGTCCCGACGGCAGACCCGTCGGACCGGAGGCCGGTGACGGCCAGGACCTGCTCGGGTCATCGCCCTCCCACGCCGAGGGCCAGCATCCCACATCGGGGCCGCAGCAGACACACGGCGCGCCCCCGTCCGGCCAGCATCCCCCGTACCCGCAGCACCACCACTCCCCCACGCAGCCGAGCGGCCCCCAGATCCCGCCGTACGGCCAGGGAGGGCAGCCCCAGGGCGCGCCCGGCTACCCCGGCGGCCAGGGCGGGCCGAGCGGCCCGCAGGCTCCGCCCCAGCCCCCGAGCGGCCCGCAGCACCCCCAGATCCCGCCGTACGGCCAGGGAGGGCAACCCCAGGGCGCGCCCGGCTACCCCGGCAGCCCGGTGGGCGCGCCCACCGGCGGGCAGCAGGCGCCCGCGCACCCCGGACAGCCGCAGCAGGGCACCGGCGGGCAGTTCCCGCCGCACGGCGCCCCCACCGGCGGCCAGGCGCCGATGCGGGCGCCCACGGGCGGGCACCCCTCGCACCCGGCCCCAGCCGGCGGCCACCCGTCACACCAGGCGCCCACGGGCGGCCACCCGGGCATGGGTCAGCCGTCGGGTCCGCACGTACCCCCCGGACAGAACGCCGCCCCGGGCCAGCCCGGACAGCACGGCCAGCCCCTTCCGCCCGGGGCCCTCCCGCCCGGCGCCCCCGTGCCGCCGCACGCCCCCGGCCAGCGGCCCGGGCCCCAGGGCCCCGTCCCGGGGTTCCCCCCCGGCACGCAGGGCGTACCGCAGGGCCGTCCCGGCGCTCCCGGCCACCCCGGAGCGCCCGTCGGCCCTCCCCCGGGCATGCCCCCCGGTTCGGCTCCCCCGTCCGCCCAGCAGGCCTTCCAGGCCCCGCAGCAGCCCCCCGCCGCGCTCCCGGCGCCCGGCCGGGAGGAGCCCGTGTTCCCCCCGGACGCGATGGGCGCCACGCAGCACATCAGCCCCGTCCCCGCCTCGCCCGGCGGCCGCCCCCTGTTCCGGGACGAGGTCCCCGACGACGCCGGTGTGGACACCGCGCAGTTCGATGCCCAGGGGATCAACGACTACGACGACTACGACGGCTACAACAACGACGACGACTACCGGTACGGTGACGGCGGCGCGGACGCGAGCGCCCGCAAGCGCCGGATCATGATGATCGCCGGTTTCGCCGTGCTGCTGGTCCTGGCGGGCGGCGGGACGTTCTTCCTCGCCACCAGCATGGGCTCGGGGGGCGCGAACGCCACGACCGTCGCCGACGAGGCCGACGACCCGGGCGCGCTCGACGTCGAGGCCCTCTTCCCCGAGAGCATGGAGGTCGAGGGCCAGGGCACGTTCACCCGCGTGGCCGTCGAGGACACCGAGGACTGCGCCGCCGGGGCCCACGGCGACTACGGCCAGGTGCTCGCCGACAACGAGTGCCGCCAGATGGTGCGCGCCTCCTACCTCAGCGAGGACGAGGGCCACGCGGTGACCGTGGGCGTCGCCGCCATGCCCACCGGCGAGGAGGCGGCCACCGCGATGGAGGCACAGGACCTGGTGGCCACCCAGTGGTTCGCCGGTCTGCCCGGCGAGGAGGGCAGCCCCGCCGAGCGCCTGGGTCACTCCGGCGGCCACGGCAGCAGCGGCCAGTGGGGCCGCTACCTGCTCTTCTCCCTGGCGGCCAACAGCGACGGCACCGAGGAGGGCGCCGAGAGCGAGTCCGCCACCGAGCTGCGCGCCATCAGCGAGGGCTTCCTCCAGGAGGCCCACACCAGCCTCAGTGAGAACCGCGGCTGAGCGGTCACCGGCACCCGCGAGGGGCACCCGGCGTCCGGGTGCCCCTCCTTCGTGTCCACGGGCGGGTTCCGTCGGCGCCCGCGGCGGGCAGGAGTCCAGGCGGGCCGGTCCGCGAGCCCCGGAGGAGAGCGTGACGATGACAGAACCCGCCGAACGGATCCGGCGCATCGCGATGGAGTTGACGGCGCAGTCGGAGTCGGGGCTGGCGTACAGCACCAACGAGTTCGACATCGGGCGGTTCCACCGCGTCGGTGCCCTGGCCCGCGACCTGATGCAGATGGTGGCCGCCGGGGAGCTCCCCGGGTACGAGCGCGAAGTGGCCTCGGCCGCCGGTTACACCACCCCCAAGCTCGACGTGCGCGGCGGCGTCTTCGACCCCTCCGGCCGGGTCCTGCTCGTCCGCGAGATCTCGGACGGCCACCGCTGGACCCTGCCCGGCGGGTGGTGCGACGTCCTGGAGAGCCCCAGGCAGGCGATCGAACGCGAGGTCCGTGAGGAGGCGGGGCTGGCCGTGCGGGCGGTCCACCTCGCCGGGGTCCTCGACCGCCACCTGTGGCCCCACGTGCCGGTCTACGACCGCCACATCTACAAGCTCCTCTTCGTGTGCGCGCCGCTGACCGACCCCGACCCCGCCTCCGGCGGCACCGGGACCGGCAGCCCCGCGTTCAGCGGCGACGGGACCAGCGACCGCGCCTTCAGCAGCGCCGAGACCAGCGCCAGAGCATGGTTCGACGTGGACGACCTGCCCGAGCTGTCGGTGTCGCGGGTGCTGCCCGAGCAGATCGCGCTGCTGCACCGGCACTGGATGGACCCGGGACCGGCACACATCGACTGAAGGGCCCGCGGGGCGCCCGACGCCCCTCCCCTCGTCCACAGGCCGGATTCCGCGCTTTCGCGGAGTCCGGCGCGGCTCTAGCCTGGTAAAAGGGGGGTTCCCTCCCCACCGCCTCGTGCTGCCCGCGCTCTCGGAACCGCCCCTCAGGCCGAGTGGCCCCGGCACGGCAGCTCCCGCACCCGGCGGGTCGCCGAGGCGCGTACGGCCAGCTCCTCGTCGGCCGGGTAGCGCACCTCCTCCAGGCTGAGCCCCTGCGGCCCCACCACGTGCACCGACGAGTCCCGCGTACCGGCGCCGAGCACCTTCCCCGGCCAGTCCGCGTCCCTGCGCCCGTCGCCCACCGCCAGGAGCGCGCCCACGAGCGCGCGCACCATGTTGTGGCAGAACGCGTCCGCCTGGATCGTCCCGTGCAGCAGGTGCTCGTCCACCCGGGTCCACTCCAGGCGCAGCAGCTCCCGGATGGTCGTCGCGCCCTCGCGCCTCTTGCAGAACGCCGCGAAGTCGTGCTCACCCACCAGGCGCTCCGCCGCCGCGTTCATCCGGTCCACGTCCAGCGGGCTGCGATGCCACAGCACGTCCCGCCGCAGCAGCGGGTCCACCCCGTAGGGCGCGTCGCTCACCCGGTACAGGTACCGCCGGAACAGCGGCGAGAACCGGGCGTCGAACCCGGGCGGCGCCAGCCGCGCCGCGCGCACCCGCACGTCCTTGGGCAGCACCCCGGCCAGGCGCCGGAGCACGCGCTCCCCCTCGCTCTCCCACGTCCGCGCGGGGATGTCGGCCTGCGCCACCTGCCCCCGCGCGTGCACACCGGCGTCCGTGCGCCCCGCGCACGTCAGCGACACCTCCGGCAGGCGCAGCACCCGCGCCAGAGCCGCCTCCAGCTCGCCCTGCACCGTGCGCCGGCCCGGCTGCGCGGCCCACCCGGAGAAGTCCGTGCCGTCGTAGGCCACGTCCAACCGCACCCGGACCGTCGTCTCGTCCATAACCCGCCACTCCTCCGCGTCCACGAAAAAGACGAGTGCCCGACCCCCGCGGGGATCGGGCACTCGCCGAGCGGTGCGTGCGCGGGACGCGTTCGCGTCCCCGCGCCCCGCACGCTACTTGTCGTCAGCCGGGCCCTCCGCCTGGGCCGTCTCGTCGGCCTTGGCGGTCTGGTCGGAGGTGGTGTCCTCCGCCGGCTGGTCGCCGGCCTCGTCCGCCACGGCGGTGGTCGCGTCGGCCTTGGGCTCCTCGGCCTCCTGCGCCGCCGACTTGGCGGCCGGGGCGGCGGCCTGGGCGCTCAGGGCCTCGACCAGCTCGATCACGGCCATCGGGGCGTTGTCACCCTTGCGCGGACCGATCTTGGTGATCCGGGTGTAGCCACCGGGACGGTTCTCGTAGCGCGGGCCGATCTCGGTGAAGAGCTCGTGCACGACGGCCTTGTCCGTGATCTTGGTCAGGACCTGGCGGCGGGCGTGCAGGTCACCGCGCTTGCCGAGGGTGATCAGCTTCTCCGCGTACGGGCGCAGGCGCTTGGCCTTGGCCTCGGTGGTGCGGATGCGGCCGTGCTGGAACAGCGAGGTGGCGAGGTTCGCCAGGATGTGCCGCTCGTGAGCGGGCCCGGAACCCAGACGGGCGCCCTTGGTAGGCGTGGGCATGGTGTCGTTCTCCTAGTGATGCGGTCCGCGGCCGCACTCGGCCGGGGACCATGTGGGCGACGAAGGTCGGTTAGTACTGCTCCGTCTCGACGAAGGACTCGCCCTCGTCGTCCTCGGAGCTGTAGGAGTCGGCCGCCGAGCTGGGGTCGAATCCGGGCGGGGAGTCCTTCAGCGACAGGCCCATGTCGACGAGCTTCTGCTTGACCTCGTCGATGGACTTGGCACCGAAGTTGCGGATGTCCAACAGGTCCTGCTCGGAGCGGGCAACCAGCTCACCGACGCTGTGGATGCCCTCACGCTTGAGGCAGTTGTAGGACCGGACCGTGAGGTTGAGGTCCTCGATCGGCAGCGCCAGGTCCGCCGCCAGGGCGGCGTCCGTGGGCGACGGGCCCATGTCGATGCCCTCGGCGTCGACGTTGAGCTCACGCGCCAGACCGAACAGCTCGACCAGGGTCTTGCCCGCGCTGGCGACCGCGTCCCGGGGACGGATGGCCGGCTTGGTCTCGATGTCCACGATCAGGCGGTCGAAGTCGGTGCGCTGCTCGACACGGGTGGCCTCGACCTTGTAGGTCACACGCAGGACCGGGGAGTAGATGGAGTCGATCGGGATGCGGCCGATCTCCTGTCCCGCCTGCTTGTTCTGCGTCGCCGAGACGTAGCCGCGGCCGCGCTCGACCGTCAGCTCCATCTCCAGCTTGCCCTTGCCGTTGAGCGTGGCGATGTGCAGGTCGGGGTTGTGCACCTCGACACCGGCCGGCGGAGCGATGTCCGCGGCGGTCACCACACCGGGGCCCTGCTTGCGCAGGTACATCAGCACCGGCTCGTCGTGCTCGGAGCTGACGACCAGGCCCTTGAGGTTGAGGATCATCTCGGTGACGTCCTCCTTGACACCGGGCACGGTGGTGAACTCGTGCTCGACGCCCTCGATGCGGATGCTCGTGACAGCCGCGCCGGGGATGGAGGACAGCAGGGTGCGCCGAAGCGAGTTGCCGATGGTGTAGCCGAAGCCCGGCTCCAGCGGCTCGATGACGAACTTCGAGCGCAGGTCCGAGGAGGCTTCCTCGGTGAGCGTGGGACGCTGTGCGATCAACATGGTCCGTGTCTTCCCTTCCACATGGCCGCCCGCTATTTGACGGCCACCCGGCGGACACCACATCGGTGTCCACTACTCGGATTCCTACCCCGTCCGCGCGGTCCCCCCGCAGGGGAGCGCGCGGAACCAGGCGCGGCGCCCGCGCGGGTAGGTGCGCGGGCGCCGGTGCGGGATCAGACCCGGCGGCGCTTGGGCGGACGGCAGCCGTTGTGCGGAACCGGCGTCACGTCCTGGATGGAGCCGACCTCCAGCCCGGTCGCCTGGAGCGAGCGGATGGCGGTCTCCCGGCCCGAGCCCGGGCCCTTCACGAAGACGTCCACCTTGCGGACGCCGTGCTCCTGGGCGCGGCGGGCAGCGGCCTCGGCGGCCATCTGCGCGGCGTAGGGGGTCGACTTGCGCGAACCCTTGAAGCCCACCTGGCCGGAGCTGGCCCACGAGATCACGGCACCGGTCGGGTCGGTGATGCTCACGATCGTGTTGTTGAACGTGCTCTTGATGTGAGCGTGCCCGTGGACAATGTTCTTCTTTTCCTTGCGGCGCACCTTGCGCGCGGCACCCTGACGGCCCTTAGGCGGCATGAGCGAAACTCCCAGAGATCATCGGTCCGTTGTCGTTCCCGGACGCGTGTTTACAGTCCAGTCCGAGCGGACTACTTCTTACCGGCCTTCTTCTTACCGGCCACGGTCTTCTTCTTGCCCTTGCGGGTGCGCGCGTTGGTCTGCGTGCGCTGACCGCGGACCGGGAGCCCACGGCGGTGGCGGATGCCCTGGTAGCTACCGATCTCCATCTTGCGGCGGATGTCGCCCTGCACCTCACGGCGCAGGTCACCCTCGACCTGGTAGTTCGAGCCGATCCACTCGCGCAGCTTGACGAGGTCTTCCTCGGTCAGCTCGTAGACGCGCGTGTTGCCGTCGACGCCGGTGCTCTTCAGGGTCTCCAGGGCGCGGGTGCGCCCGATCCCGAAGATGTACGTGAGAGCGATCTCCACCCGCTTGTCGCGGGGAAGGTCAACGCCTTCGATACGTGCCATGTGGGCGAGACTCCTAATGCCCTATGCGGAGGTCTGGCCCGTTCCACCCTCTCGTCGCCCAATCGACGAGGCCCCGGCCTCCGACCGGGGGTGGCTCCCGCGCCGCACTGGCGGCGGGAGTCGGAACAGGTTTTCGTTGTGTCGTGCGCCCGGTGCGGTGCTGACGCACCGGCCGGGCCGATCGCGGTGTGTGAAGCCGCGGCGAGCGGAGCGGGGGTGACTAACCCTGGCGCTGCTTGTGCCGCGGGTCCGAGCAAATGACCATGATCCGGCCGTTACGGCGGATCACGCGGCACTTCGCGCAGATCTTCTTCACGCTCGGCTTGACCTTCATGGTGACTCCGAACTCATACTCTCCCGGGCCGCGAGGCCCGTGAGGGGCTACTTGTAGCGGTAAACGATGCGCCCGCGCGTGAGGTCGTACGGGCTCAGCTCCACGACGACCCGGTCGTCGGGGAGAATACGGATGTAGTTCATCCGCATCTTGCCGCTGATGTGGGCAAGGACCTGGTGCCCGTTGTCGAGCTCTACCTTGAACATAGCGTTGGGTAGGGACTCGACAACGGAACCCTCGATCTCGATGGCGCCGTCTTTCTTGGCCATGTCCTTCCACGCCTCGCTCATCGTTTGGTTGATCAGGACAACCCGACGCGACCCCAGTGGCCCCGCATGACGCTACGGCCCCGGCAACGGCGGATGGCCGTCACCGACGCCGAGGGACACTGGAAGTTCAGGCCAACTGCAAAAGGCGAACGTCGGTTGGAGGACGTGGCGCGAAGAAGGCAGACTGACCCAACAGCCCGCGTATGGGCATGGACAGTCTATCCCCTTCCGGCAAGTGCTCCTAACCGCCGAACGGAGCACACTACCGCACCGGAACGCGGGCGGGCACGGGCCTGCGCCCTAGGGCGTCCCGTCGCCTTCGGAGTGGTACTTCTGCCCGGCCAGGACCCCCACGGTCACCATGCCCATCACGATGCCCCACGGCCCCATGACCCACAGGAACCACGGGTAGTCGTAGTCGGTGGTGAGGAACAGGATCAGCCAGATGACGAAGCACAGGATGTTGACCCCGGCGTAGAGGGCCCACGGCACCATCAGCGCCGGGTCGCGCATGCTGATCGGAGGGGCCACCGCGAACTCCTCGTCCCGGGAGGAGGCCCCGCGGATGTCCGCGAGGTCGCGCTCGGGGAGGTCGTTGGTGACCGTGGCCAGCTCATCCGTGGTCCTGGCCTTGTAGACGCGGCCGAGGCGGTCGGTGAACTCCTCGTGGTCCAGCCGCCCCTGGGCGAAGTGCTCCTGGAGGAGCTGGGCCACGCGGTCGCGTTCCGCGTCGGACGTTCGTATCGACGGCACCGGGTCGGACACTGCGCGCACCTCGCATCTTCACCCGGAAGCGGCCCCCGCGCTCCGCGCGGGACGAGACCCCTACCAGGTCGGCTGGACGAACCCCATGTCGGCGATTTTATCGCGATCGGACTCGCGCGCGGTCAGCACGACGGGCCCGTCCGCGGTCACCGCGACCGTGTGCTCGAAGTGCGCGGCGCGACCGCCGTCGCGCGTCACCACGGTCCAGCCGTCGTCGAGCTGCACCACGTCGTGGCGGCCCAGGGTGGTCATCGGCTCGATGGCCAGGCACATGCCCTCGACCAGCCGCATGCCCTTGCCGCGCTTGCCGTAGTTGAGCACGTGCGGGTCCATGTGCATCTCGGTGCCGATGCCGTGGCCGCCGTACTCGCGGACGTTGCCGTAGCCGCCGTTGCGGGAGATGTGGCCGCCGATCGCGTGGCCGATGTCACCCAAGCGCCTGCCCGGACGCAGTTCGGCGATCCCCTGCCACATGGACTCCTCGCAGACCTCCATCATGCGCAGGTCCTCGGGGCGGCCCTCGCCGACCGCGACGGTGATCGCCGAGTCGCCGTGCCAACCCTCCAGGATGGCCCCGCAGTCGACGGAGATGATGTCGCCCTCGGCCAGCACCCGCTGCGCGCTGGGGATGCCGTGGACGACCTCCTCGTTCACCGAGGCGCAGATGGAGCCCGGGAAACCGTGGTAGCCCTTGAAGGAGGGGACGGCGCCCGCGTCGCGGATGACCTTCTCCGCGAGGGAGTCCAGCTCCAGGGTCGACACCCCGGGCCGCACCGCGGCCCGGAGGGTGTCCAGGGCGCGGGCCACGACCTGGCCCGCCGCCCTCATCCTGGCGATCTGCTCCGGCGTCTTGATCTGCACGTCCGGATCGTTCTTGCCGAACATCAGGAGCCGGCCCCGACCTTGTCGATGGCGGCCTTGGCGCGGGCCGTCACCTCCTCCACGGACCCCGTGGCGGCGATGGTGGCCAGCAGGCCCTCGGCCTCGTAGAACTGCACCAGCGGAGCCGTCTGCTCCCGGTAGACCTCCAGGCGGTGCCGGATGGTCTCCTCGCGGTCGTCCTCGCGCTGGTACAGCTCGGCGCCCTCGTTGTCGCACCTGCCCTCGACCTTCGGGGCGTCGTACTCCACGTGGTACACCTGGCCGCACTCGGGGCACGAGCGGCGGCCCGAGAGGCGTTTGACGACCTCCTCCTCGTCCACCCTCAGCTCCAGGACGACGTCCAGGGTGGTGTCGAGGTCGGCGAGGATGCCCTTGAGCGTCTCGGCCTGCGGGACGTTGCGCGGGAAGCCGTCGAGCAGGAAGCCCGCGGCGGCGTCCTCCTGCGCCAGTCGGTCCCTGACCATGGCGTTGGTGACCTCGTCGGGGACGAGGTCACCGCGGTCCATGTACTCCTTGGCCTTCTTGCCGAGGTCGGTCTTGCCGCTGACGTTGGCCCGGAAGATGTCGCCCGTGGACACCTTGGGGATCGACAGCTCGGACGCGAGGATCTGGGCCTGGGTGCCCTTGCCGGCCCCAGGCGGCCCCACCAATACTGCTCGCATTTATCGCAGAAAACCTTCGTAGTTCCTCTGCTGGAGGTGACTCTCGATCTGCTTCACCGTGTCCAGCCCGACGCCGACCATGATCAGGATGCTCGTCCCTCCGAAGGGGAAGTTCGCACTGGCGCCGGTGGCGCCGAGGGCGACCATCGGCAGGAGAGCGATCACACCCAGGTACAGGGATCCGGGGGTCGTCAGCCTCGTCAGCACGTAGTCGAGGTACTCGGCGGTCGGACGCCCTGGTCGGATACCCGGGATGAACCCACCGTACTTCTTCATGTTGTCGGCGACCTCAGCGGGGTTGAAGGTAATCGCCACGTAGAAGAACGCGAAGCCGATGATCATGACGAAGAACGTCGCCATGTACACGGGGTGGGTGCCGGTGAGGAAGTAGTCCTGCACGAAGGTCACCACGGGATGGGTGGAGTCCTGTCCCATGAGTCCCACGAGCAGCTGCGGCAGGTACAGCAGCGAGGAGGCGAAGATCACGGGGATGATGCCCGCCTGGTTCACCTTCAGCGGGATGTAGGTCGAGCTGCCGCCGTACATGCGGCGGCCGACCATGCGCTTGGCGTACTGCACCGGGATGCGGCGCTGGGCCTGCTCCATGAAGACCACCGCGGTGATGAGCACCAGGCCGGCGATGCAGATGAGGGAGAAGACCCAGATCGAGCGCTCCTGGAACAGCGCGATCATGGAGGAGGGGAACATCGCGATGACCTGGGTGAAGATCAGCAGCGACATGCCGTTGCCCACGCCGCGCTCGGTGATGAGCTCGCCGAACCACATGATGATGGCGGTACCGGCCGTCATCGTGAACACGATGGTCACCAGGGTGAGGATGTCCTGGTTGGGCATGTAGGAGCTGACCGGGATGGCCCCCTGGAACAGGGCGCCCGTCCGGGCCATGGCGACGATGCTGGTGGCCTGGAGGACACCGAGCATGAGCGTCAGGTAGCGGGTGTACTGGGTGATCTTGCTCTGTCCGGACTGGCCCTCCTTCTTGAGGGCCTCCAGACGGGGGATCACCACCGTGAGCAGGTTGATGATGATGCTCGCGGTGATGTACGGCATGACCCCGAGCGCGAACACCGCCAGTTGCAGCAGGGCACCGCCGCTGAACAGGTTGACGAGCGCGTACACACCGGACTGGTCCGAGGAGGTGATCGCCTCCATCTGGTCCCTGATCGCCGCGGAGTTGATACCCGGCGCCGGGATCACCGAGCCCAGACGGAAGATCGTCAGGATGAACAGTGTGAACAGCAGCTTGTTGCGCAGGTCGGGCGTGCGGAATGCACGAACGAACGCACCTAGCACGTCTCCTCCTGCGCAGCTTCGGCGGCGGAACGGGTTCCAGACATCGCGGCCGATCCTGAATCGTCGTAGAACGTCAGCTCCGGGCGGTCGCCCGTTGCTCGGAAGTATTCACAGTACGTCAAGCGATGAACTCAAACAGATGGCACTGTAACAGTGATCACTCGGCAGTTGAGTTCGTGAGTCATAACGATCACCGCTCACAACGCGTGGGGGCGTCCGCCAGCCGGTCCTAGACCTGCCGGGCGAACGCCCCCAGTCGCTCATCGCGGGGAAGACCCCTACAGCTCGGTGGTGGAACCACCGGCGGCGGAGATCTTCTCCTTCGCCGAGGAGGAGAACGCGTGCGCGCTCACCTGCACGGCGACGGAGATCTCACCCGTGCCCAGCACCTTGACGGGCTGGTTCTTGCGAACCGCGCCCTTGGCGACCAGGCTCTCGACGGTGACCTCGCCACCCTCGGGGTAGAGCTCGCTCAGCCGGTCCAGGTTGACGACCTGGTAGGTCGTCTTGAACCGGGCGTTGCTGAAGCCCTTGAGCTTGGGCACCCGGCGGATGAGGGGCATCTGCCCGCCCTCGAAGCCGGGACGCACGGTGTTACGAGCCTTCGTGCCCTTGGTGCCGCGACCTGCGGTCTTGCCCTTGGACGCCTCGCCACGACCCTTGCGGATCTTGGCCTTGTTGGAGCCCGGGGCGGGACGCAGGTGGTGCAGCTTGAGCAGCTCGTCGGGGTTGTAGTCGCTCATTCGGCAACCTCCTCGACAGAGACGAGGTGCGCGACGATCGTGATCTGCCCGCGAACCTCAGGGCGGTCCTCACGGACGGTGGACTTGCCGATCCGGCCCAGGCCCAGCGACTGGAGAGCAGCGTGCTGCTTCACCTTGCCGCCGATCTTGGAGCGGGTCTGCGTGATCTTGAGCTTGGCCATGGTCAGGCTCCTGCCTTCGCCTCAGCGCGAGCACGCAGCATGGCAGCCGGGGCGACGTCCTCGATCGGCAGGCCACGGCGGGCGGCGATCTCCTCGGGCTGGTTGATGCCCTTCAGAGCCGCCACGGTGGCGTGCACGATGTTCAGCGGGTTGGACGAGCCGAGCGACTTGCTCAGCACGTCGTGGATGCCGGCGCACTCCAGCACGGCGCGCACGGGGCCACCGGCGATAACGCCGGTACCCGGGGCGGCCGGACGGAGCAGGACGACGCCGGCCGCGTCCTCGCCCTGGACCCGGTGCACGATCGTGCCCTGGATGCGGGGGACGCGGAAGAAGTTCTTCTTCGCCTCCTCGACACCCTTGGCGATCGCGGCCGGGACCTCCTTGGCCTTGCCGTAACCGACACCGACCATGCCGTTGCCGTCACCGACGACGACCAGGGCGGTGAAGGAGAAGCGACGGCCGCCCTTGACGACCTTCGCGACCCGGTTGATGGTCACGACCTTCTCGATGTAGGAGACACCCTTGTCTGCGGCGCCGCCGCGGCGATCGTCACGGCGATCACGCCGCTCGCCACCGGCGCCGCGCCGCGGTGCTGCAGCCATCAGTGGTTCCTCTTCTCGTGGTTGATCTTGGCCGTTGCAGAGGTCATCGCTAGAACTCCAGCCCGCCCTCGCGCGCCGCGTCGGCGAGCTTGGCGATACGACCGGCGTACTGGTTGCCGCCGCGGTCGAAGACGACCGTGGAGACACCGGCGGCCTTGGCGCGCTCGGCGATGAGCTGACCGACCTTGACGGACTTGTCGGACTTGGTGCCCTCGTCGGCGCGCAGGTCGGCCTCGACGCTGGAGGCGGCGGCCAGGGTGTGACCCCTGGTGTCGTCGATCACCTGCGCGACGATGTGCTTGGAGGAGCGGAAGACGGCCAGACGCGGACGCTCGGCGGTACCCACGACCTTCTTGCGGACGCGGAACTGGCGGCGCGCACGGGAGGTGGCGCGCTTGGTGGTCCGCTTGCGGCTCACGGTGCTACCCATGCCTACTTACCAGCCTTTCCGGCCTTGCGGCGGATGTGCTCACCCTGGTACCGCACGCCCTTGGCCTTGTACGGGTCAGGCTTACGCAGACCGCGGATGTTCGCGGCGACCTGGCCCACCAGCTGCTTGTCGATGCCCTCGACGTGGAGGATGGTCGGCTTCTCCACGCGGAAGCTGATGCCCGCGGGGGGCTCGACCACGACGGGGTGGCTGTAGCCCAGCGAGAACTCCAGGTTGGAGCCGCGGGCCTGGACGCGGTAACCCACGCCGTGGATCTCCAGCGTCTTGGTGTAGCCCTTGGCCACGCCCTCGACGAGGTTGGCGATGAGCGCACGGGTCAGACCGTGCAGCGAGCGGTTCTCCGGCTTGTCGTCCGGACGCGCCACCGTGACGACCCCGTCCTCCAGGGCCACGGTGATCGGCTCGGCGACGGTGTGCTTCAGCTCGCCCTTCGGACCCTTGACGGTGACGTCCTGCCCGTTAATCGTGACTTCGACGCCCTTGGGGACCGAGAGCGGCAGTCGACCGATTCGCGACATGCTTCAATCTCTCCCTGTTACCAGACGTAGGCGAGGACTTCGCCGCCCACGCCACGCTTCTTGGCCTGCTTTTCGGTCATCAGGCCGCCGGACGTCGAAATGATCGCCACGCCGAGGCCACCCAGCACCCGCGGCAGGTTCTCCTTCTTGGCGTACACCCGCAGACCGGGCTTGGAGACCCGGCGGATGCCCGCGATGGAACGCTCCCGGGTGGGGCCGTACTTCAGGTCCAGGACGAGGTTCTGGCCCACGGGGGCCTCCTCGGTCCGCCAGCCCTGAATGAAGCCCTCCTGCTGGAGGATCTCGGCGATGTGCGCCTTGATCTTGGAATACGGCATCGCCACGGTGTCGTGGTAAGCCGAATTCGCGTTGCGCAGACGCGTGAGCATGTCTGCGATCGGGTCGGTCATCGTCATGGCCGACTGGCCCTTCCTCACCGCGGTTTCCGAGTGCGGGCTTTCCCAGAGCCTGCCCTTGCGCGGGTACTCCCGCGAAGGTGCACAAACGGACCTACGGCGTGGTCGTGGGCACCGCGGTCCCCTTCGGGACTGCCGTGCCCTGGTGGTTGGATGTTGCCGGACCGTGCCGCATCGTGCGGTCACGGACGCTGTACGCGCCGAGGATGGCGCTTCGGGGGGCCGACTCCGTGCGCCCAGGGGTGGGCGAACGGTCGGCCCCGCCGGAAACTACCAGCTCGACTTGGTGATACCGGGCAGCTCGCCCCGGTGGGCCATCTCACGGAAGCAGATACGGCACAGGCCGAACTTCCGGAAGACGGCGCGCGGGCGGCCGCACCGCGAGCATCGAGTATACGCACGAACGCCGAACTTCGGCTTCCGCTGCGACTTCGCGATCAGGGACTTCTTAGCCATGTGTGCTTACCCCTCAGGCTTCCTTGAACGGGAAACCGAGCCGCTTGAGCAGGCTGCGGCCCTGTTCGTCGCTCGTGGCGGTGGTGACGACCGTGATGTCCATCCCACGCTGCCGGTCGACCTTGTCCGGGTCCACCTCGTGGAACATGACCTGCTCGGTCAGCCCGAAGGTGTAGTTGCCGTTCCCGTCGAACTGCTTCGGGGACAGGCCGCGGAAGTCCCGGATACGGGGCAGGGCCAGGGAGAGCAGCCGGTCGAGGAACTCCCACATCCGGTCGCCGCGCAGCGTGACGCTGGCGCCGATCGGCTGACCCTCGCGCAGCTTGAACTGCGCGATGGAGTTCTTGGCCCGGTTGATCCGCGGCTTCTGGCCGGTGATCGCCGACAGGTCGGCGATCGCGCCCTGGATCAGCTTCGCGTCACGAGCCGCTTCGCCAACACCCATGTTGACCACGATCTTCGTCAGACCGGGGACCTGCATGATGTTGCCGATGCCGTGCTCCTCCTTGAGGGCGGCAACGATCTCGTTACGGTACTTCTCCTTGAGCCGCGGCATCGGAGGGGCGGTGATGTCGTTGGTAACCGTCATCAGATGTCCTTACCGGTGCGGCGGGAGACGCGAACCTTGGTTCCGTCTTCCTCGAAGCGGTAGCCGACCCGGGTGGCCTTGCCGTCCTCCACGAGCGCAACGTTGCTCACGTGGATCGGGGCCTCCTTGGTGACGACCTCGCCCTGCTGGCCGCCCGCCGGGTTGGCCTTCCTGTGCTTCTTGACCAGGTTGACGCCCTCGACAACGACACGGTCTTCCTTCGGCAGGGCCTTGACGACCTTGCCGGTGGCACCCCGGTTCTTGCCGGCGAGAACGATGACCTCGTCGCCAGATTTGATCTTCATCGCTTAGAGCACCTCCGGCGCCAGCGAAATGATGCGCATGTACTTCTTGTCACGCAGCTCGCGGCCGACCGGGCCGAAGATGCGGGTGCCTCGCGGGTCCCCACCGTCCTTGATGAGCACGGCAGCGTTCTCATCGAAGCGGATGTAGGAGCCGTCGGGCCGGCGGCGCTCCTTGACGGTGCGCACGACAACGGCCTTGACGACGTCGCCCTTCTTGACTCCAGCGCCAGGCAGGGCGTCCTTCACCGTGGCGACGATCGTGTCGCCGATCCCGGCGTAGCGCCGACCCGAGCCACCGAGAACACGGATGGTGAGGATCTCCTTGGCACCCGTGTTGTCGGCGACCTTGAGTCGCGACTCCTGCTGAATCACGTCTGCTCCTGATGTGATGCGTGCGGTCCACTGCCGCACGGCTAGGTGGTCTCACCCCCGGGATCGGCGGCCGGCACGGGTGCCGGCCGCCGACAGGCTGGGGTTACTTAGCCTTCTCCAGGATCTCCACGACGCGCCAGCGCTTGGTCGCGGAGAGCGGCCTGGTCTCCATCAGTCGGACCAGGTCGCCCACGCCACAGGAGTTCGCCTCGTCGTGCGCCTTGTACTTGGACGTGCGACGGATGACCTTGCCGTACCTGGCGTGCGTGATGCGGTCCTCGACCTCGACGACGACGGTCTTGTCCATCTTGTCGCTGACGACGTAGCCCTCGCGCACCTTGCGGTAGTTGCGGGTCGCGGTCTGGTTCTCACTCATTCGGCTGCTTCCTTCTCCTGCGCCGACTCACCAGACAGCGGGGCGATACCCAGCTCGTGCTCACGCAGGATCGTGTAGATCCGGGCGATCTCGCGCTTGACGGTACGCAGTCGGCTGTGGTTGTCGAGCTGGCCGGTGGCGGCCTGGAAGCGGAGGTTGAACAGCTCTTCCTTGGCTTCCTTGAGCTTGGCGACCAGGTCCTCGACGGACTGGTCACGGAGCTCATGGGCAGTCACGGACTTGGCCATCACTCCCCCTCCCGCGTAACGAACTTGCACTTCATCGGGAGCTTGTGCATCGCACGGCGCATCGCCTCCTTGGCGATGGCCTCGGGCACGCCCGACAGCTCGAACATCACGCGACCGGGCTTGACCGGCGCGACCCACCACTCCGGGGAACCCTTACCGGAACCCATGCGGACCTCGGCGGGCTTCTTGGTCAGCGGGCGGTCCGGGAAGATGTTGATCCACACCTTGCCGCCACGCTTGATGTGACGCGTCATGGCGATACGAGCGGACTCGATCTGACGGTTCGTCACGTAGGCCGACTCCAGGGCCTGGATGCCGAACTCACCGAAAGTGACCGTCGTGCCGCCCTTGGCCTTGCCGCGCAGATCCGGGTGGTGCTGCTTGCGGTACTTGACCTTACGAGGAATAAGCACTGGTCAGCTCCCCTCGGACTTCGCGGACTCGGCCGGGGCCTTGGCCTCGGCGTTCTGCGGCTGGCCGCCACCGGCACCGCCGCGACGACGACGCTGGGGGCGCTCGCGGCGCTGACCGCCGCCACCGCCACCGCCGCCACCGGCGGAGCGCTGCGCGGCCTGGGCCGCCTCACGCTCGGCGCGGGTGGCGGGCGCGTCACCCTTGTAGATCCAGACCTTCACACCGATGCGGCCGAAGGTCGTACGGGCCTCGAAGAAGCCGTAGTCGATGTCGGCGCGCAGGGTGTGCAGGGGCACACGGCCCTCGCGGTAGAACTCCGAGCGCGACATCTCGGCCCCGCCCAGACGGCCACCGCACTGGATGCGGATGCCCTTGGCACCGCTCTTCATCGCGGTCTGCATGGCCTTGCGCATCGCGCGGCGGAAGGCCACGCGGCTGCTCAGCTGCTCGGCGACGCCCTGGGCGACGAGCTGCGCGTCGATCTCGGGGTTCTTGACCTCGAAGACGTTCAGCTGGACCTGCTTGCCGGTCAGCTTCTCCAGGTCGGTCCGGATGCGGTCGGCCTCGACGCCGCGGCGGCCGATGACGATGCCCGGCCGGGCGGTGTAGACGTCGACGCGGACGCGGTCACGGGTGCGCTCGATCTCCACCTTGGAGATGCCCGCGCGCTCCATGCCGCGGGTCAGCATCCGACGGATCGCGACGTCTTCCTTGACGTAGTCCTTGTAGGACTTGTCGGCGTACCAACGGCTCTTGAAGTCGGTGGTGACTCCGAGGCGGAACCCGTGCGGGTTTACCTTCTGCCCCACTATCGGGTCCTTTCCTTCGTCTTGGACGAGGCGCCCGAGCGCTCAGCGACGACCACGGTGATGTGGCTCGTGCGCTTGGTCACCCGGAAGGCGCGGCCGAAGCCTCGCGGACGAATGCGCTTCAGGGTCGGACCCTCGTCCACCCACGCGCGTTCGACCACCAGCGTCCCGCGGTCCAGCTTGTCGTTGTGCTCGGCGTTGGCGATGGCGCTAGCCAGCACCTTGCCAACAGGCTCGCTCGCCGACTGGGGCGCGAACCGGAGCACCGCCTGTGCCTCGTCAGCGGGCAACCCGCGAATAAGGTCCACCACCCGGCGGGCCTTTCGGGGCGTAACACGGACGAACCGTGCCTGTGCCCTCGTTCCCATCGCTTTTCCCTCGCTCACGGAAATTCATCTCCACTCACCGTGGAGAAATGGTTCTTTCTGCTGCTGCAACCGCTAACGGCGGCTACGGCGGTCTTCCTTGACGTG
The DNA here is from genome assembly GCF_000381685.1 of Nocardiopsis sp. CNS-639. Lineage (NCBI taxonomy): Bacteria > Bacillati > Actinomycetota > Actinomycetes > Streptosporangiales > Nocardiopsidaceae > Nocardiopsis > Nocardiopsis sp. CNS-639. The sequence continues at coordinate 79,914 of NZ_KB906867.1, read as the reverse complement.
GCTGCGGAAAGTACGCGTGGGAGCGAACTCACCGAGCTTGTGGCCGACCATCGACTCGGACACGAACACGGGGACGTGCTTGCGGCCGTCGTGGACGGCGATCGTGTGACCGATCATCTCCGGAACGATCATGGACCGCCGGGACCACGTCTTGATGACGTTCTTGGTCCCCTTCTCGTTCTGCGACTCCACCTTCTTGATGAGGTGGTCGTCGACGAAGGGACCCTTCTTAAGGCTACGTGGCATCAGACGTGCTCCTTACCGCTTCTTCTTACCGCTACGCCGACGCCGCACGATGAGCTTGTCGCTGGCCTTGTTCTTGGCCCGGGTCCGGCCTTCCTTCTTACCCCAGGGGCTGACCGGGTGGCGGCCACCGGAGGTCTTGCCCTCACCACCACCGTGGGGGTGGTCGACCGGGTTCATCACGACACCGCGGACGGTCGGGCGCTTGCCCTTCCAGCGGGAGCGGCCGGCCTTGCCCCAGTTGATGTTGGACTGCTCGGCGTTGCCCACCTGGCCGACGGTGGCGCGGCAGGTGATCTCCACCATGCGCATCTCACCGGAGGGCATACGCAGCGTGGCGTACTTGCCCTCCTTGGCCAGGAGCTGGATCTGCGAGCCCGCGGAGCGGCCCAGCTTGGCGCCGCCGCCCGGCTTCAGCTCGACCGCGTGCACGAACGTACCCGTGGGGATGTTGCGCAGCGGGAGGCAGTTGCCGGGCTTGATGTCGGACTGCGGACCGTTCTCGATCCGGTCGCCCTGCTTGAGGCCGGCCGGAGCCAGGATGTAGCGCTTCTCGCCGTCCACGTAGTGGAGCAGCGCGATGCGCGCGGTGCGGTTCGGGTCGTACTCGATGTGGGCGACCTTGGCCGGCACGCCGTCCTTGTCGTGACGACGGAAGTCGATCACGCGGTAGGCGCGCTTGTGGCCACCGCCCTGGTGGCGGGCGGTGATCCGGCCGTGGCCGTTGCGACCGCCCTTGGAGTGGAGCGGACGCACCAGGGACTTCTCGGGCTCCGAGCGCGTGATCTCGACGAAGTCGCTCACGCTGGAGCCGCGACGACCCGGTGTCGTCGGCTTGTACTTACGAATGCCCATCTTCTTCGCGCATTCCTTTACGTGTTGCTTGGTGTGTAGCGGTCAGACCCGGGAGAGGTCAGACACCGAAGATGTCGATCCGGTCGCCCTCGGCGACGCTGACGATCGCGCGCTTGGTGTCGGGACGCTTCCCGTAACCGAAGCGGGTGCGCTTGCGCTTGCCCTTACGGTTGATCGTGTTCACGCTCGTGACCTTCACCTCGAAGATCTTCTCGATCGCGATCTTGATCTGGGTCTTGTTGGCGTCCGGGCGGACGATGAACGTGTACTTGTTCTCGTCCATGAGCCCGTAGCTCTTCTCGGAGATCACCGGCTCGACGATGATGTCCCGGTGGTCGGCGATCCTCACTGGTCGTCCTCCTCGGACTGCGCGGCCTTGGAGGCACCGGCCGCGTGGGCCAGGAACTCGGCGTAGCCCGCCTCGGTGAAGACCACGTCGTCCGAGTACAGGACGTCGTAGGTGTTCACCTGGTCCGCGTCGAGGATGTGCACCTCTTCGACGTTGCGCAGGGCGCGCCGGTTGTGCTCGTCGTCGCGGGCCAGCACCACCAGGACCTTGTCGGACTCGGTGACCTGGCGCAGCGCCTTCAGAGCGGTCTGCGTGAACTTGCTCTCCAGGTCCTCGGCCACGAACTGGCTGACGACGTGGATGCGGCCGTGGCGCGCCCGGTCCGAGAGGGCTCCGCGCAGGGCGGCGGCCTTCATCTTCTTGGGGGTGCGCTGGCTGTAGTCGCGCGGCTGGGGTCCGTGGACCGTGCCGCCGCCGGTGTACTGCGGGGCGCGGATGGAACCCTGGCGGGCCCGGCCCGTGCCCTTCTGGCGGTAGGGCTTCTTGCCACCGCCGCGGACGTCGCCGCGGGTCTTGGTGGCGTGCGTGCCCTGACGGCCAGCGGCGAGCTGGGCGTTCACGACCTGGTGGATCAGCGGGATGCTGACCTGCTGGGCGAAGACGGTGTCCGGCAGCTCGACGCTGCCCTTGGTGCCGCCCTCGGGGTTCTTGACCTCGATCTGGGCCATGGCTTACTTGTCCCCCTTCACAGCGGTGCGGACGAGCACCAGACCGCCGTTGGGACCGGGGACGGCACCCTTGACCAGGATGAGTCCCTTCTCCGCGTCGACGGAGTGAACGGTCAGGTTCTGGACGGTCTTGCGCACGTTGCCCATGCGACCGGCCATCCGCATGCCCTTGAACACGCGGCCGGGCGTGGCGCAACCGCCGATGGAGCCGGGCGAGCGGTGCTTGCGCTGGGTACCGTGCGAGGCGGAGAGGCCGCGGAAACCGTGGCGCTTCATCACACCCGCGAAGCCCTTGCCCTTGCTCTTGCCCGTGACGTCGACCTTCTGGCCGGTCTCGAAGCTGTCCGCGGTGACCTCCTGGCCGAGCGTGTACTCGGTGGCGTCGGTCGTGCGGACCTCGACGTAGTGGCGGCGCGGGGTCAGGTCGTGGCTGCGCAGGTAGTCGCCGAGCGGCTTGTTGACCTTGCGCGGGTTGATCTGCCCGTAGCCGAGCTGGATGGCGGAGTAGCCATCGGTGTCCGGAGTCCGGATGCGGCTCACGACGCACGGACCGGCCTTCAGAACCGTCACGGGCACCATCTTGCCCGCGTCGTCGAAGACCTGGGTCATGCCGAGCTTTTCGCCCAGAACTCCCTTGATCTGCTTGGTGGCCATGTCTGTGCGTCCTTAAAGCTTGATCTCGATGTCAACGCCCGCCGGGAGGTCGAGTCGCATGAGCGAGTCGACCGTCTTCGGCGTGGGGTCGATGATGTCGATCAGCCGCTTGTGCGTGCGCATCTCGAAGTGCTCGCGCGAGTCCTTGTACTTGTGCGGCGATCGGATGACGCAGTAAACGTTCTTCTCCGTCGGCAGCGGCACCGGGCCCGCGACCTGTGCGCCAGTTCGCGTCACAGTCTCGACGATCTTGCGAGCCGAGCTGTCGATGACCTCGTGGTCATAGGCCTTTAGCCGAATGCGGATCTTCTGTCCCGCCATGTGGCCTGTTCGTCCTTCGCTTCAGTGTCCGTAACGGTGAGCTGTTCCCGGTCACAGACGCCCAGGCCCGGCGGATCCGCCGTTGTAGCCGTGAGCCCCTATTCCCTTGAGAAACCGCAACAGGGCTTGCCCCTGCGGTGCGTCACCGTCACAGAGCCCGATGACGTCTTGTGTGCTGGTGGGCGGGCCGTGGACCCACGGCCCGCCCACCACGGCGGGGACGGCTCCGAAGGGGCCGCCCCCGCGCGGGTACTACTTGAGGATCTTCGTGACGCGACCCGCGCCCACGGTCCGGCCACCCTCGCGGATGGCGAACTTCAGGCCGTCCTCCATCGCGACGGGCTGGATGAGCTGGACGGTCATCTCGGTGTTGTCACCGGGCATGACCATCTCGGTGCCCTCCGGCAGCGTCACGACGCCGGTGACGTCCGTGGTGCGGAAGTAGAACTGCGGGCGGTAGTTGTTGAAGAACGGCGTGTGGCGGCCACCCTCGTCCTTGGACAGGATGACGACCTGGGCCTCGAACTCGGTGTGCGGGGTGGTCGTGCCGGGCTTGATGACGACCTGGCCGCGCTCGACGTCCTCGCGCTTGATGCCGCGCAGGAGCAGACCGACGTTGTCGCCGGCCTGGCCCTGGTCGAGCAGCTTGCGGAACATCTCGACACCGGTGACCGTGGTGGTCTGCTTCTCGTCCTTGATACCGACGATGTCGACGGTCTCGTTGACGTTGACGATGCCGCGCTCGATGCGACCGGTGACGACGGTGCCGCGACCGGTGATCGAGAAGACGTCCTCGATCGGCATGAGGAAGGGCTTCTCGGTGTCACGCTCGGGCTCGGGGATGAACTGGTCCACGGTGCCCATGAGCTCCAGGACGGACTTGCCCCACTCCTCGTCGCCCTCCAGCGCCTTGAGCGCGGAGACCTTGGTGACGGGAACGTCGTCGCCGGGGAACTCGTACTCGCTGAGGAGCTCACGGACCTCGAGCTCGACGAGCTCGAAGATCTCCTCGTCGTCCACCATGTCGGCCTTGTTCAGGGCCACCACGATGTAGGGCACGCCGACCTGGCGGGCCAGGAGCACGTGCTCCTTGGTCTGCGGCATCGGGCCGTCGGTGGCGGCCACGACCAGGATGGCGCCGTCCATCTGCGCCGCACCGGTGATCATGTTCTTCACGTAGTCGGCGTGACCGGGGCAGTCCACGTGGGCGTAGTGACGCGCCTCGGTCTGGTACTCGACGTGGGCGACGGAGATGGTGATACCGCGCTCGCGCTCCTCAGGAGCGTTGTCGATGTCCTCGAACGGCGTGAACGGGTTCAGGTCCGGGTACGCGTCGTGCAGCACCTTGGTGATGGCCGCGGTCAGCGTGGTCTTGCCGTGGTCGATGTGACCGATGGTGCCGATGTTGACGTGCGGCTTAGTCCGCTCGAACTTTGCTTTCGCCACTGGATGTCTCCTAGACGTACAGAGCTGTCTGGTGCTCGCTCCCCGCGTGGACGGGGAGCGGGCTGGTTACGTGTTCGCGACTATTCGCCGCGGACCTTCGCCACAATTTCTTGGGCGACAGCGGACGGAACCTCCGCGTAGGAGTCGAACACCATCGAGTAGTTGGCTCGACCCTGCGTGCGGCTGCGCAGGTCACCCACGTAGCCGAACATTTCGGAGAGGGGCACCTGGGCCTTGACGATACGGACGCCGGAACGCTCGTCCATGGACTGGATCTGTCCACGGCGGGAGTTCAGGTCGCCGATCACGTCACCCATGTACTCCTCGGGGGTGGTGACCTCGACAGCCATGACCGGCTCCAGGAGAGTCGGCTTGGCCAGCTTGACCGCCTCCTTGAAGGCGATCGAACCGGCGGTCTTGAAGGCCATCTCGGAGGAGTCGACCTCGTGGTACTGGCCGTCCTGGAGCGTCACCTTGACGCCGACGAGCGGGTAGTGCGCGAGCACGCCCAGCTCGGCGGCCTCCTGGCAGCCGGCGTCGACCGAGGGGATGTACTCCCTCGGGATGCGGCCACCGGTGACGGCGTTGACGAACTCGTAGCCCGAGGCGTCGCCGCTCTCGGTCTCCAGGGGCTCGATGTCGATCTTGACCTTGGCGAACTGGCCCGACCCACCGGTCTGCTTCTTGTGGGTGTAGGTGTGCCCCTCGACCTTCTTGCGAATGGTCTCGCGGTAGGCCACCTGCGGCTTGCCGATGTTCGCCTCGACCTTGAACTCGTCGCGCATGCGGTTGACGAGCACCTCGAGGTGCAGCTCGCCCATGCCCGAGATCACGGTCTGACCGGTCTGGTCGTCCGTGGCGACCTGGAACGAGGGGTCCTCGTCCGCGAGGCGCTGGATCGCGATGCCCAGCTTCTCCTGGTCGCTCTTGGTCTTGGGCTCGATGGCCACCTCGATGACCGGAGCCGGGAAGGTCATGGACTCCAGCACGATCGGGTTCGCCTGGTCGCACAGGGTCTCACCGGTCGTGGTGTCCTTGAGGCCCATGACGGCGACGATGTCGCCGGCGCCGACCTCGGAGATCTCCTCGCGCTTGTTGGAGTGCATGCGGTAGATCTTGCCGATGCGCTCCTTGCGGCCCTTGAGGCTGTTGAGCACCTGGGTGCCCGCCTGGAGAACGCCGGAGTAGACACGCACGTAGGTCAGCTTGCCCAGGTGCGGGTCGCTCATGATCTTGAAGACCAGGGCCGACAGCGGCTCGTCGTTGCTCGGCTTGCGGACGAGCTTGGTCTCCTCGGTCTCGTCCTTGGGGTCGTGACCCTCGACGCCCTCGACGTCCAGCGGCGAGGGGAGGTAGGCGGTGACCGCGTCGAGCAGGGGCTGCACGCCCTTGTTCTTGAACGCGGTGCCGCACACGACCGGGACGGCCGTACCGGCGATGGTCGCGCGGCGGATCGCGGGGACGAGCTGTTCCACGGTGGGCTCCTGGCCCTCCAGGTACATCTCCATGATCTCGTCGTCGGCCTCGGCCAGCGTCTCGATGAACTGGTCGCGGGCCTCGCGGGCGGCGTCGGCGTGGCTCTCGGGGATCTCGACCGTGTCGTACATCTCGCCGAGCGCGGCCTCGTCGTTCCAGACGTAGGCCTTCATGCGAACGAGGTCGATGACGCCCTTGAAGTCGCTCTCGGCGCCGATGTTGAGCTGGATCGGCATGGCGTTGGCGCCGAGGCGCTCACGGAACATGTCGACACAGCGCTGGAACTCGGCGCCGATCTTGTCCATCTTGTTGACGAAGCAGATACGCGGGACGCCGTAGCGGTCCGCCTGGCGCCAGACCTGCTCCGACTGGGGCTCAACGCCCTCCTTGGCGTCGAAGACCGCGACGGCACCGTCGAGCACACGCAGCGACCGCTCGACCTCGACCGTGAAGTCGACGTGGCCGGGCGTGTCGATGATGTTGATGGTGTGGTCGTCCCAGTGGGTGGTGGTAGCAGCCGAGGTAATGGTGATACCCCGCTCCTGCTCCTCCTTCATCCAGTCCATCGTGGCAGCGCCATCGTGGACCTCGCCCACCTTGTGGGTCACACCGGTGTAGTAGAGGATCCGCTCAGTCGTCGTGGTCTTACCAGCGTCGATGTGAGCCATGATCCCGATGTTGCGGACCTTGGCCAGGTCAAGAACAGTTTTGGCAGCCATGAGGCTCGTCGTCCCTCGGTCTGTTTCGAACCCGCCGGAATTACCAGCGGTAGTGCGCGAAGGCCTTGTTCGACTCGGCCATCTTGTGCGTGTCCTCACGCTTCTTGACGGCCGCGCCGAGACCGTTGCTGGCGTCGACCAGCTCGTTCATCAGGCGCTCGGTCATGGTCTTCTCGCGACGCTGGCGCGCGTAGGAGACCAGCCAGCGCAGGGCCAGCGTGGTGGACCGGGAGGCGCGAACCTCGACCGGCACCTGGTAGGTCGCGCCGCCGACGCGGCGGCTGCGGACCTCGAGCGCGGGCTTGACGTTGTCCAGACCCCGCTTCAGGACGACGAGCGGGTCCTGGCCGGTCTTCTCGCGAGCACCCTCCAGGGCGTCGTAGACGACGCTCTGGGCGATGGAGCGCTTGCCGTCGAGCAGCACCTTGTTGATCAGTGCGGTGACGAGCGGCGAGCCGTAGACCGGGTCGGTGATGAGCTGGCGCTTCGGCGCCGGGCCCTTGCGCGGCATGCTTACTTCTCCTTCTTGGCGCCGTAACGGCTACGCGCCTGCTTGCGGTTACGGACACCCTGAGTGTCGAGCGAGCCGCGCACGATGCGGTAACGGACACCCGGCAGGTCCTTCACACGACCACCGCGCACGAGCACGATGCTGTGCTCCTGCAGGTTGTGGCCGATGCCGGGGATGTAGGCCGTGACCTCGATCTGGCTGCTCAGCTTGACTCGGGCGACCTTGCGCAGAGCGGAGTTCGGCTTCTTGGGCGTGGTGGTGTAGACACGAGTGCACACACCACGACGCTGCGGACTCCCCTTCAGCGCCGGGGTCTTGTTCTTTGCGACCTTGTCCTGTCGGCCCTTGCGGACCAGCTGCTGGATGGTGGGCACCGCGTCTCCGTCTTCCTCGTGACCTACGCCGGTTCTCGTAGCCGATATCGCTATTGACCTGCTGGATTTCCCGAACCTCCCCGACCCCCGATGTCGGGCGTGTCGCGTTCGTTCCCGCGCATGGCGAAAACGAGATCACACCCGACCGAAAGGCCGAATCATGGGAGGGGGTTCACATGCGCCGCGCACCGTAGGTCCTCGTCTGCGGAACCGGGCGCCGCACACACATGTGCGACCCGTCGACTCACGGGCACAATCACACAGGCTACCGCTTGCCGTCAGGACGGTCAAAACGATGTGCGACATGGCGGGAACCGTCGGGACGGATCCTCGCTCAGCCGTGGGTCACCACCAGTCTACGCGGTCCCGGGGCTGCTCGGCCCCGCTTCACAGAGAGCGCGGACGAAGGCTGAAGGCCGCCTCCCAGGGACGATTGTCCCCGAGAGGCGGCTGTCGCGCTACAGGACCAGCCAGAGGGCGACGGAGATCACCGTCACCAGGATGCCGACGACGGCGAAGACCGTTCCGGTCGTGATCAGACCGAGGCCGTCGAGCTGCCCGCGGGACTCGCGGATCGCCCTCTTGGCCTTGGGCCCGGTGACCAGAAGGGCCAGGACGGCCGTGACCAGACCCACGCCGGGCAGCAGCGAGGCCACGCCCAGCCACAGGGTGAGCATCGCTCCCCGCTCGGTGTCGGCGAGGAAGTCGATGCTGTCGTAGCCGGGGTAGGCGTCACCGGCCTCGCCGCCCAGGGGGCGGTCGCCGAAGCCGGGGAACTCGTCGGCGATCGGGTCCTTGCGGCGCTTGCTGCGGCCCGCCGGGGCGGCGGGCATCCCGTAGTCGGCCGGGGTGAACCCGTCCTCGTACTCGGGGTCGTCGCGGTCATCGCGGTCGTCGCGCTCGTCACCGCGGGGCTCGGGGTCGTCGTCGTAGGCGTACTCCGGCTCCGGCCGGTCCACGTCCCCGTCGTGGCCGTACTCCGGCCCTTCGGGGTCGTCGTCGTAGTGGCCGTAGTCCGCCCCGTCGTCACCGCGCGGGGGGAGGTCGCGCCGGAACTCGTCGTCGTCCTCCCAGCCCCCCTCCCCGGCCAGGGCGCGGGCGTCGAACATCTGGGTGGCCCCGCCGGGGTCGTCCGGCAGGTCCTGGTCCCTGGACCGGGCGCGCGACTGCATGTCGGCGATCGCGCCCAGGGGGTCGTCCGCGCCGGGGACCGCCGCGGAGAGCTCACCGGTGTCGGGGCCTCCCCAGTCGACGGTCTCGGCCCGTCCGGAGGAGGACTCCCTGCGGCGCTGCTCCGCCTCGCGGACCACGTCCGGCAGCCGGGGGTCGTTGCGGTCGAACGCCCAGGTGTTGCCGCTGCCCGTACCCAGCCCGGAGGGCGAGAGCTCGTCGCCGTACCCGTCGCCCCACGAGCCGCCGGAGTCCGCGCCGGACCGGTCGCCGTTGCGGCCGGAGGGCTCCCAGGCGTCGGGGGCGTCGGCGCCCATGGGGGTGCTGTCGGCGCCCCGGAAGTCGCCGCCGAGTTCGTCGTCGTCCCAGGAGCGGCCGCGTGCGCGGTCTCCCCCGAGGGGGTCGTCGTCGTAGGGGCGGTCGTCCCAGGCGTCGGCACCGCGCTCGCCGGCCCCGTGCCGGGGGGCGCGGTCGTCCCAGGGCCGGTCCGCCGGGGCGTCGTCGTCCCAGGAACTGCCGTCGGGTCCGGGCACGTCGGTCCATGAGGCCGGGCCGCGGTCGCGGACGGGAGCGTCGTCGTCCCAGCCGGAGGAGGCGCGTGTGCCGTCCTCCCAGGGCTGACCGCCCCGCTGCTGGCCGGACGCACCGGAGGCCGGGGCTTCCCAGGACGCGGGGCCCAGACCGTCGTCGAGCGGGTCGCGCGTACCGCCCGCGGGGGCGTCGTCCCAGGGCTGGGCACCCCGGTCGGTGTTCCAGGTGCCGCGGTCACCGGCGGAGCCGGTGTCCCAGGGCCGGGTGCCCTCCGCCGGGCCGCCGCTGCCGGAGGCCTCCTGCCAGGGAGCGGGGTCCCGGTCGCTGCCGCCGGGAGCGTCGACGTCCCAGGAGGAGGGCGAACGGGTCTCGTCCTCCCACGGCCGGGCAGCGGCGGCGCCCGCCGCAGCGGAGGCCGGAGCGTCCCACGAGGCCGTGCCGAGACCGTCGTCGAGCGGATCGCGCCGATCGGCGACCGGAGCGTCCTCCCAGGGCTGGCCACCGGACACACCGGAGGAGGGGGCCTCCCACGACGCGGGACCCAGACCGTCGTCGGCGGTGTCCCGACCACGGGCCGGGGCGTCCTCCCAGGGCTGACCAGGCGCGGAGGGGGACGGAGTGTCCCAGGGCCGGGATCCCCCGGCCGGACCGCCCTCCAAGGAACCACCGGTTCCGGGGGAGTCCGACCACGGAGCCGACGCACCGCGGTCATCCCCGCGGACGGGGGCGTCGGCGTCCCAGGAAGAGGAAGAGCGAGTGTCGTCCTCCCACGGCCGGGCAGCGGCGGCGCCCGCCGCAGCGGAGGCCGGGGCGTCCCACGAGGCCGTGCCGAGACCGTCGTCGAGCGGATCGCGCCGATCGGCGACCGGAGCGTCCTCCCAGGGCTGGCCACCGGACACACCGGAGGCGGAAGCGTCGTCCCACGGCTGACCGGACGCACCGGAGGCCGGGGTGTCCCAGGACCGGGGCCCGTCGGCCGGACCGCCCTGCGCCGAACCCGCGGTCGCGGGAGGGTCGGGCCACGGCGCCGCCGCACCGCGGTCATCGCCGCGGGCGGGGGCGTCGGCGTCCCAGGCCGCGGAGCCGCGCGCGCCGCCGACGGTGTCGGACGGCGCCTCCCAGGAGGGCGCGTTCCGGTCGTCGTCCAGCGGTGCGCCGGAACCCCACGACTGTTCGGCGGCCGCGGAGGAGCCGGGTGCGGAGGAGGGCTCGTCCCGGGGCTGTCCGGCGTCCGGGGCGTCCCGGTCGTTCAGCGCGGGGATCTCCTGGGTCTGGGGACCGTCGGACCAGGCCTCGGGTCGGTCGGTGCCCCGCTCCGACGGGAGCGGCACCTGGGCGCTGGCCGCGACGCTCGGCAGGGAGGGCTCCTCGGCCTCCCCCGGAACCCTGGTCAGCGGCTGGTAGGCCGCGGACCCGGCGCCCGGGTAGGAGATCCCGTGGGAGACGGGGGGCGGCGGTCCGCCCAGCGCCTCCGGATAGGGCTCCACCATGGCCGGACGGGACGAACTCAGCCCCGCGTACCCCCCGCTGTCCGGGAAGACCGTGTCAGCGGTCCCCTCGGATTCGAGCGGGTCCTGGTAGTCCGACTGTGTGCGGTAGCGGTTCTCGCTCGGCTTGAACCACGAGTCCTCCGCGTCGGAGTCCCGCCGTTCGCCCCCGTTGTCAGTCACCTGTGCCTCTCCCGCCAGCGCAGTAGCGCCGTCTTCCGTCCGCGTCAGCGGACCCTGTGCGCGGAACGGCGGCGGTACCACCCCCCGCGAGGGGTGGCATACCGCCGCCGTCAGTCAAGCAAACCGCTTCTACCGGTTGTACGGTCCGAAGTCGTACTCCTCCAGCGGGACGGCCTCGCCCGAACCCTGTCCGAAGGTGTACTCGCTCGGCTCCTCGTACCCGGAGACCGAGTACATCGAGGCCTTGGCCTCCTCGGTCGGCTCCACCCGGATGTTGCGGTACTGCGGAATGCCGGTACCGGCCGGGATGAGCTTACCGATGATGACGTTCTCCTTGAGGCCGAGGAGCGGGTCGCTCTTGCCGTGGATCGCGTTCTCGGTGAGCACCCGGGTGGTCTCCTGGAAGGAGGCCGCGGACAGCCAGGACTCCGTGGCCAGCGAGGCCTTGGTGATACCCAGCAGCACCGGACGCCCGGCCGCGGGCTGGCCGCCCTCGGACACGACGCGGCGGTTGATCCGCTCGAACTTCGGCCGCTCGACCATCTCACCGGGCAGCAGCTCGGTGTCGCCCGACTCCAGGATGTTCACCCGTTTGAGCATCTGGCGGACGATGATCTCGATGTGCTTGTCGTGGATGGACACACCCTGCGACTTGTACACCTCCTGGACCTCGGACACCAGGTGCTGCTGCACCGCGCGCGGGCCCTGGATGCGCAGGACCTCGTGCGGGTTGATCGCACCCTGGATCAGCTGCTGGCCGACCTTGACGTGGTCGCCGTCGGTGACGAGCAGCTGGGCGCGCATCGGGACCGGGTAGGCGATCTCGTCCGTGCCGTCGTCGGGGATGACGACGATCTTGCGGCTCTTCTCGGTGTCGTCGATCCGGATCCGGCCCTCCATCTCGGAGATCGGGGCCACACCCTTGGGGATGCGGGCCTCGAAGAGCTCCTGGACACGGGGCAGACCGTGGGTGATGTCCTGACCGGCCGAACCACCCATGTGGAAGGTACGCATGGTCAGCTGGGTGCCGGGCTCACCGATGGACTGGGCCGCGATGATACCGATCGCCTCACCGACGTCCACCGGCTTGCCGGTCGCCATGGAGCGGCCGTAGCAGGTGGTGCAGACGCCGATCTTGGCCTCGCAGACCAGCGACGAGCGCACGCGGACGCGGGTGATCCCGGCCTCGATGAGCTTGTCGATGTTCTGCTCGGAGGTGTCGCTCAGGGCGGGGAGGACGACGTTGCCCTCCGCGTCCACCGCGTCCTCGGCGATGGTCCTGCCGAAACCGGTGTTCTCGACGTTGTGCTTGCGCACGACGACGCCGGCGGCGTTCTTCTCGCCGATCTCGTGCCAGAGCGAGCGCTCCGTGCCGCAGTCGATCTCGCGGACGATGACGTCCTGCGCCACGTCCACCAGACGACGGGTCAGGTAACCCGAGTCGGCGGTACGCAGGGCGGTGTCGGCCAGGCCCTTGCGCTGACCGTGCGTGGAGATGAAGTACTCCAGCACGGACAGGCCCTCGCGGTAGGAGGACTTGATCGGACGCGGGATCGTCTCACCCTTGGTGTTGGAGACCAGGCCGCGGATACCCGCGATCTGGCGCACCTGCATCGGGTTGCCTCGGGCACCGGACTGGACCATCATCCACACCGGGTTGTCGGCGGGGAAGTTCCTCTCCATGTCCTGGGCGACCTCGGTGGTCGCCTGGGTCCACACCTCGGTGAGCTCCTGACGGCGCTCGTCGTCGGTGATGAGACCGCGGTCGTACTCGCGCTGGATCTTGTCCGCCTTGCGCTCGTACCCCTCCAGGATCTCGGTCTTGCGCGGCGGCGCGACGACGTCCTCGATGCCGATGGTCAGACCGGACCGGGTGGCCCAGTGGTAACCGGCGTCCTTGAGGGCGTCCAGCGTCGTGGCGACCTGGACCTTGGGGTAGTTCTCGGCGAGGTCGTTGACCAGCGTCGAGACCTGCTTCTTGCCCACCTGGAAGTTGACGTACGGGTAGTCGACCGGGGTGGTCTCGTTGAACAGGTACCGACCCAGGGTGGTCTCCAGGGTGTACGGCTCCCCCGGCGTCCAGCCCTCCGGCGGCGTCCAGTCCTTCGGCGCCGGGGCGCCGTCGGCGATCCGGAGCTTGATCCTCGCCTGGAGGTCGAGGTCCCCCAGGTCGTAGGCCATGATGCCCTCGGCCGGGGAGAGGAACGAGCGCCCCTCGCCCTTGGCTCCGAGCTTCTCCGTCGTCAGGTAGAACAGGCCGATGATCATGTCCTGGGTGGGCATGGTCACGGGTTTGCCGTCGGACGGCTTGAGGATGTTGTTGGTGGCCAGCATCAGCAGCCGCGCCTCGGCCTGGGCCTCGGCGGACAGCGGCAGGTGCACGGCCATCTGGTCGCCGTCGAAGTCGGCGTTGAACGCCGTGCACACGAGCGGGTGGATCTGGATGGCCTTGCCCTCGACCAGCTGCGGCTCGAAGGCCTGGATGCCCAGGCGGTGCAGCGTCGGGGCGCGGTTGAGCAGAACCGGGTGCTCGGTGATGACCTCTTCGAGGACGTCCCACACGACCGGGCGGGACCGCTCGACCATGCGCTTGGCGCTCTTGATGTTCTGCGCGTGGTTCAGGTCCACCAGGCGCTTCATCACGAAGGGCTTGAACAGCTCCAGCGCCATCTGCTTGGGCAGGCCGCACTGGTGCAGCTTGAGCTGCGGGCCGACGACGATGACCGAACGGCCGGAGTAGTCGACGCGCTTGCCCAGCAGGTTCTGGCGGAAGCGGCCCTGCTTGCCCTTGAGCATGTCGGACAGCGACTTGAGCGGACGGTTGCCCGGACCGGTGACCGGGCGGCCCCGGCGGCCGTTGTCGAACAGCGCGTCGACGGCCTCCTGGAGCATCCGCTTCTCGTTGTTGACGATGATCTCGGGCGCGCCGAGGTCGAGCAGCCGCTTGAGGCGGTTGTTGCGGTTGATGACACGGCGGTACAGGTCGTTGAGGTCGGAGGTCGCGAAGCGGCCACCGTCCAGCTGCACCATCGGACGCAGGTCCGGCGGGATGACCGGGATGCAGTCCAGCACCATGCCCATGGGGCTGTTGGTGGTGTTGAGGAACGCCGAGACGACCTTGAGCCGCTTCAGGGCGCGGGCCTTCTTCTGGCCCTTGCCGGTGCGGATGATCTCCCGGAGCCTCTCGGCCTCCACGTCCAGCTCGAAGTTGGCCAGCCGGTCCTGGATGGCCTGGGCGCCCATGCCGCCGCGGAAGTACTTGCCGAAGCGGTCCCGCATCTCGCGGTAGAGCATCTCGTCGCCCTCGAGGTCCTGGACCTTGAGGTTCTTGAACCGGTTCCAGACCTCGTCGAGGCGGTCGATCTCACGCTGGGCGCGGTCGCGCAGCTGGCGCATCTCGCGCTCGGCGCCCTCGCGCACCTTGCGGCGGGCGTCGCCCTTGGCCCCCTGCTCCTCCAGCTCGGCGAGGTCGGCCTCCAGCTTGCGGTGGCGGTCCTCGACGGTGGAGTCGCGGCGCTGCTCCAGGTGCTGTTTCTCGACCGAGATCCGCGCCTCCAGGGACTGGAGGTCGCGCTCACGGGCCTCGGTGTCCACCCACGTGACCATGTAGGCGGCGAAGTAGATGATCTTCTCGAGATCCTTCGGCGCCAGGTCCAGCAGGTAGCCCAGGCGGGAGGGCACGCCCTTGAAGTACCAGATGTGCGTGACGGGAGCGGCCAGCTCGATGTGGCCCATCCGCTCACGGCGCACCTTGGCACGGGTCACCTCGACGCCGCAGCGCTCACAGATGATGCCCTTGAAGCGGACGCGCTTGTACTTGCCGCAGTAGCACTCCCAGTCACGGGTCGGACCGAAGATCTTCTCGCAGAAGAGTCCGTCCTTCTCGGGCTTGAGGGTGCGGTAGTTGATGGTCTCGGGCTTCTTGACCTCGCCGTGCGACCACTGGCGGATGTCGTCGGCCGTGGCCAGGCCGATGCGCAGCTCGTCGAAGAAGTTGACGTCGAGCACTTAATTCGTCCCCTGCTCTCGAAGAATGCGGAAGTTAGACCTCTTCGACACTGCTCGGCTCCCGCCGACCCAGGTCGATTCCCAGTTCTTCCGCCGCGCGGAAGACGTCCTCGTCGCTGTCCCGCATCTCGATGGACATACCGTCACTGGACAGCACCTCCACGTTCAGACAGAGCGACTGCATCTCCTTGATGAGCACCTTGAAGGACTCAGGGATGCCCGGCTCGGGGATGTTCTCGCCCTTGACGATGGCCTCGTAGACCTTGACCCGGCCCACCACGTCGTCGGACTTGATGGTGAGCAGCTCCTGGAGGGCGTAGGCGGCGCCGTAGGCCTCCAGCGCCCACACCTCCATCTCACCGAAGCGCTGACCGCCGAACTGCGCCTTACCGCCCAGCGGCTGCTGGGTGATCATGGAGTACGGGCCGGTGGAGCGCGCGTGGATCTTGTCGTCCACGAGGTGGTGGAGCTTGAGGATGTACTTGTAGCCGACGGAGATCGGCTCGGCGAAGGGCTCGCCGGTGCGGCCGTCGAACAGGCGCGCCTTGCCGTCCTCGTTGATCAGGCGGTTGCCGTCCGCGTTGGGGCGCACCGACCTGATCAGGCCGCTGAGCTCGTCGCCGCGCAGGCCGTCGAAGACCGGCGTGGCCACGCGGGAGTCCGGCGGCACGTCGGTGGCGCCGATGGCCTCCAGCGACTTCTGCCACTCCTCCTCGACCCCCTCGACCAGCCAGCCGTTCTTGGCCAGCCAGCCCAGGTGGACCTCCAGGACCTGGCCGACGTTCATACGGCCGGGCACGCCCAGCGGGTTGAGGATGATGTCGACCGGCGTCCCGTCCTCCAGGAAGGGCATGTCCTCCTGGGGCAGGATCTTGGAGATGACGCCCTTGTTGCCGTGGCGGCCCGCGAGCTTGTCACCGTCGGTGATCTTGCGCTTCTGGGCCACGTAGACGCGGACCATCTCGTTGACGCCGGGGGCGAGCTCGTCGCCGTCCTCGCGGCTGAACACGCGGACGCCGATGACCTTGCCGGTCTCGCCGTGCGGCACCTTGAGCGAGGTGTCGCGGACCTCGCGCGCCTTCTCGCCGAAGATCGCGCGCAGCAGGCGCTCCTCCGGGGTCAGCTCGGTCTCGCCCTTGGGCGTGACCTTGCCGACGAGGATGTCGCCGTCCACGACCTCGGCGCCGATGCGGATGATGCCCCGGTCGTCGAGGTCGGCCAGGACCTCCTCGCTGACGTTGGGGATCTCGCGGGTGATCTCCTCCGGGCCCAGCTTGGTGTCGCGGGCGTCGACCTCGTGCTCCTCGATGTGGATCGAGGACAGGACGTCGTCCTGCACCAGGCGCTGGGAGAGGATGATCGCGTCCTCGTAGTTGTGGCCCTCCCAGGACATGTACGCCACGAGCAGGTTCTTGCCCAGCGACATCTCACCCTGGTCGGTGGAGGGGCCGTCCGCGAGGACCTGGCGCTCCTCGACCCGCTGGCCCTCGGCCACGATCGGCCGCTGGTTGAAGCAGGTGCCCTGGTTGGAGCGCTGGAACTTGCCCATGCGGTACGTCTTGCGCGTGCCGTCGTCGGCCATGACGGTGACGTAGTCGGCGGTGACGTCCTCGACGACACCGGCCTTCTGCGCCAGGACGACCTCACCGGCGTCGGTGGCGGCGCGGTACTCCATGCCGGTGCCGACGAACGGCGACTCGGCCATGAGCAGCGGCACGGCCTGGCGCTGCATGTTCGAGCCCATGAGGGCGCGGTTGGCGTCGTCGTGCTCCAGGAACGGGATCATGGCGGTGGCGACCGACACCATCTGGCGCGGCGACACGTCCATGTAGTCGACCTCGTCCGTGCTGACCTGCTCGAACTCACCGCCCTTGCGGCGCACGAGCACACCGGCCTCGGCGAAGGAGCCGTCGGGGTTCATCGGCGTGTTGGCCTGCGCGATGACGTGGAGGTCCTCCTCGTCCGCGGTCAGGTAGTCGACCTGGTCGGAGACCTTGCCGTCGATGATGCGGCGGTACGGGGTCTCCACGAAGCCGAAGGAGTTGACCCGGCCGTAGGCGGCGAGCGAGCCGATCAGACCGATGTTCGGTCCCTCGGGCGTCTCGATCGGGCACATGCGGCCGTAGTGCGAGGGGTGCACGTCGCGGACCTCGAAGCCCGCGCGCTCGCGGGACAGGCCGCCCGGGCCCAGCGCGGAGAGGCGGCGCTTGTGCGTCAGGCCCTCCAGCGGGTTGGTCTGGCCCATGAACTGCGACAGCTGCGAGGTGCCGAAGAACTCCTTGATGGAGGCCACGACCGGACGGATGTTGATCAGGGTCTGCGGCGTGATCGCCTCGACGTCCTGGGTGGTCATCCGCTCGCGGACGACGCGCTCCATGCGGGCCAGGCCCAGGCGGACCTGGTTCTGGATGAGCTCTCCGACGGTGCGCAGGCGGCGGTTGCCGAAGTGGTCGATGTCGTCGGTCTCGATCGGACGGGGACCGTTGACGGTCTCCTTCTCGGTCTCACCCGCGTGCAGGCGGACGAGGTAGTCGATCGTGGCGACGATGTCCTCTTCGGTGAGGGTGCCCTGCCGGTAGTCGGTGTCCAGGCCGAGCTTCTTGTTGATCTTGTAACGGCCGACCTTGGCCAGGTCGTAGCGCTTGGGGTTGAAGTACAGGTTCTCCAGCAGCGCCTGGGCCGACTCCTTCGTGGGCGGCTCGCCGGGGCGCAGCTTGCGGTAGATGTCCAGCAGCGCGTCGTCGGTGCCGGCGGTGGGGTCCTTCTCCAGCGTGTTGCGGATGGACTCGTACTGGCCGAAGCGCTCCAGGATCTGGTCGGTGGTCCAGCCCAGCGCCTTGAGCAGGACGGTGACGCCCTGCTTGCGCTTGCGGTCGATGCGGACGCCGACGAAGTCGCGCTTGTCGACCTCGAACTCCAGCCAGGCGCCGCGGGACGGGATGACCTTGCAGCCGTAGAGGTCCTTGTCCGAGGTCTTGTCGACGGACTTGTCGAAGTACACGCCCGGGGAGCGCACCAGCTGGGACACGACGACGCGCTCGGTGCCGTTGATGATGAAGGTGCCGGTCTCGGTCATGAGCGGGAAGTCGCCCATGAACACCGTCTGGCTCTTGATCTCACCGGTGTCGTTGTTGATGAACTCCGCCGTGACGAACATCGGGGCGGAGTAGGTCATGTCCCTGTCCTTGCACTCATCCTCTGAGTACTTGGGCGGCTCGAACCGGTGGTCGCGGAACGACAGGGACATCGTGCCCGAGAAGTCCTCGATCGGGCTGATCTCCTCGAAGATCTCTTCGAGACCGGACTGCTCCGGAACGTCCTTGCGGCCAGCGTTTCGGGCCGTCTCAACCCGGGTCTTCCACCTGTCGTTGCCCAGCAGCCAGTCGAACGACTCGGTCTGAAGGGCGAGGAGGTTCGGGACCTCCAGTGGTTCCTGGATACGGGCGAAGGAAACGCGGTGCGGACCAAGGGCGTTAGCGGAGGCGTTGCGCGAGGCTGCCAACAGGGGTCCTTCCGAAGGCTTGTGGCGGTTGAAGCGCGCACGCCAGACGATCCGTCACGAGAAGGACCGCCGCAACGCGGTTGAGACGGTCACATCGAGCGGGAGCGGGCCACCGGAATGTCCGGAAAAATGGAGTGGCGGCAGCCTTCACCGGCACAGGGATCACCAAAGGGCAGCGCAAAAGAGCAGTGTAGCCGAACACCACACCGCTGTCCACTCACGGTCCACAGCGCCACTCACGACACCGGCAGGATCACCCCTGGAGGGCGATCCGTCAAGCCCGCTCCCGGCGGAGGAGCCCGGATTCCGGCTGCCCGGAACGGTCGGGTGACCTCGTCGGTGGACTGGTGCGCCTGCCCTGGCCCGGGGGTCGGGAGCCAACGACATCCGAAGGATTCCCCCGCCTCAGGCGGGTAAACACGTCCTCCGGGCCTCAGCGGGTTTCCCGGGACGGGAGATTAGCGCGTCCGGGGGACAGTTCGCACACGCACCCCCGGTTCCGGGACCTGCCGGATCCCCCTCAGCTTCGCACAGGGGACGGGGCGAGCGGTGACGGACACGGCGGGGCGCGGGGAAAGGACTCCGGGCCCGCCCCAGGTCAGCGCGCCGTCGGAGGCGCCGCGGGCCTGGGGCCGGGCGGCGGGGCGGAGAACACGGCGGGCACCGACACGGGGCGCGGGGAAAGGCAAGGACCCCGTGGCGGGGAGCACGGCGGGCGCGGGACACGGCGGGCACCGGCCCGGGGCGCGGGGAAGGGAAGGGCCGCGGGGGCGCCGCGGTCCCGGACCGGAGCGCGGAGGAGCGCGGGCCGGAGGGGGCGCGGGAGGGCCGCCCGGAGCCGGTGAGGGGTTCCAGGACGCACGAAGGCGGCCGCCCCTCCCCGGAAGGAGGGACGGCCGCCGGAAGCAGGCCAGCGGGCGCTCAGCGGCCCGCGTGGGACTACTTGAGGGTGACGGAGGCGCCAGCGCCCTCGAGAGCGGCCTTGGCCTTCTCGGCCGTCTCCTTGTTGACGCCCTCCAGCAGCGGCTTGGGAGCGTTGTCGACCAGGTCCTTGGCCTCCTTGAGGCCCAGGCTCGTGAGGCCGCGGACCTCCTTGATGACCTGGATCTTCTTGTCGCCAGCGCCCTCGAGGATGACGTCGAACTCGTCCTTCTCCTCGGCCTCGGCGGCGCCGCCGCCACCCTGGCCGGGAGCGGCGACGGCCACGGCGGCCGGAGCGGCGGCGGTGACGTCGAACTTGTCCTCGAAGAGCTTCACGAAGTCGGCCAGCTCGAGAAGGGTCATCTCCTCGAACGCGGCAAGCAGGTCCTCGTTGCTGAGCTTCGCCATGGTGCGATCTCTCTTTCTCTGCGGACACGCGGTCCTGTCGGGCCCGCGTGCGAGTCAGTGTCCGAGCGCCCTCGGCGCCCGGCGGGTTTCAAAAAGGTCAGGCGGCTTCCTGGGAGCGCTTGTCCGCCAGGGCCTGCGCGAGACGCACAGTCTTGGAGGGAAGCGCCTGGAAGACGGCGGCGGCCTGGCCCTGCTTGGCCTTGAGCGCACCCGCCAGCTTCGCGAGGATGACCTCGCGGGACTCCAGATCGGCCAGCTTGGTGATGTCGTCGGCGCTCATCGACTTGCCGTCGATGACACCGCCCTTGATCACCAGGGGCGAGTTCGCCTTCGCGAAGTCACGCAGACCCTTGGCGGCCTCGACCACGTCACCGTGGACGAAGGCGATGGCGGACGGGCCCTCGAGCAGGTCCTTGACCTGCTCGTCGACACCGGCCTCCGTGACCGCGATCTTGGTCAGCGTGTTCTTGACGATGCGAAAACGCGCGCTCTGGCCGAGGCTGCGACGCAGTTCAGTGATCTGCGCGACAGTGAGCCCCCGGTATTCGGTCAGCACGGCGCCGTTCGACTCACGGAACTCGCCCGTGAGTTCGGCGACCGCGGCTGCCTTGTCCGGCCTCGCCATGGGACTCCTTCCAACATTGAACGCTGGTTGACTCCAAGGGCCCGGGCGATCGGCGTCAGCACGAGAAAAAGCCCCGGGCGCGAGGCGCACGGGGCATGACCGCGTTCCGGGGGCCGCGCGGGGCGCGGCGTGGAACGGGAAGCTCTTGTGACACCTGCGCGGGCGCCCATCGCGGATGGGCCCTTAGGTCACCCGTTCGGGTGACGACCAGCGGTCTTCGGCAAGAACCCATCGTACCGCACGCTCGGGAGCCCCCGTTCCGCACCGGGGGGCCGAAACCGTGATCGCGCTCACTCCCCCGCGGGCGCGGAATCGCCGGGGCGCGGCCGACGTCGAATCGGTGGCCGCGCGGAGGAACCGGCAGGGACCGGAATGTCCCTCCGACGTGGCAGCATGACGCTACCGGGCACCCCCGCTCCCAGTCGTGCCCGTGTCCCCCGCACAAAAGAAGAAGGCGAACACCCCGTGAAGACCCGTATGCCGGTCCTGATCTCCGCCGGCACCCTCGCTCTGTCCCTCACCGCCTGCGGCGGAGGCGCCGCGGAGGAGGAGCCCGCCGAGGCGGCGGCCGAGTCGCCCGAGGAGGGCGGTGGCGGCAGCGTCCTGGACCTGGTCGCCGGTCTCGGAGCGAGCACCCAGGACATCGAGAACTACACCCTCGACATCTCGATGGTCATGCCCGACCCGGACATGGGCGACATCGACATGGACATGACCTACGAGGTCATGGAGGACCCGCAGGCGGCCAAGGTCACCATGGTCATGCCCTCGATGGGCGAGATGCTCCTGGAGCTGGCTGCGGTGTCCGGCCAGGATCTGGGCCTGACCGCCGAGGAGATCGGCACGTCCATCGTCATCATCCCGGCGGAGGGCGACGCCCTCGTCTCCAACCACAACGGCCTCCAGGAGGTCGACACCGCCTGGGTCCGCGGCGCCCAGGACACCGACCAGATCGCCCCGGAGGAGATGTTCGACATCAACGCGCTCCCCGACATCGTGGGGGCGTTCGCGGAGATCGAGCAGATCGAGGAGACGGGCGCCGAGGAGATCAGCGGCGTCTCGACCACCCTCATCGAGGGCACGATGACCGGCGAGGACGTCGAGGCCCTGAACCAGGAGCAGCAGGACGCCGTCAACGAGCTGCTGGGCGGCGTCAGCGGATCCGTCGACGTGTCCGTCTGGGTGGCCGACGACGGCTTCCCGATGCGCTTGGACTTCTCCGACGAGGAGGCCGACATCTCGATGGTCTTCTCCAACCTGGGTGAGACCTCCTTCGAGATGCCCGCCGAGGACGAGATCACCGACAGGTAGGCGCTGGGACACCCCGGGGCTTGTCCGGCCGCCGTGAGGCGGCCGGACAAGCCCCGGGAGAAGCGGAGCGGCCCCCGCCGTCCTCTCGGACTGCGGGGGCCGCTCTCGTCTGCGCTGGGCAGCCGCGAAGGCTAGACCTCGAGCGGGATGCTCGGGCCCATGGACGTGGAGACCACGGCCTTCTTGATGTAGCGGCCCTTGGCGGCGGACGGCTTGAGGCGGTTCACCTCGTCGATCGCGGCCTGGTAGTTCTCCAGGAGCTTCTGGTCGTCGAAGGAGGCCTTGCCGATGATGAAGTGCAGGTTCCCGTGGCGGTCCACGCGGAACTCGATCTTGCCGCCCTTGATGTCGGTGACGGCCTTGGCGACGTCGGGGGTGACGGTGCCGGTCTTCGGGTTCGGCATCAGGCCGCGCGGACCGAGCACGCGGCCGAGGCGGCCGACCTTGCCCATGAGGTCCGGGGTGGCCACGACGGCGTCGAAGTCGGTGAAGCCCTTCGAGACCTTCTCGATCATCTCGTCGTCGCCGATGATGTCGGCGCCAGCCGCGAGAGCCTGCTCGGCACGCTCACCGGTCGCGAAGACCAGGACCCGAGCGGTCTTGCCGGTGCCGTTCGGCAGGTTCACGGTGCCGCGGACCATCTGGTCGGCCTTGCGCGGGTCGACGCCCAGGCGCAGGGCGACCTCGACGGTCGCGTCGAACTTGACGGTGGAGGTCTCCTTGGCGAGCTTCACGGCCTCGGCGGGGCCGTAGAGCTTGTCACGGTCCACCTGCTGGCTGGCTTTGCGGTGGTTCTTGCTGCGCTTCACTCTGTTCTCCTGGGGAACGTGTGGTCACCGGGCCAGCGCCTGGCCCTGCCACGGTGGTTCTTGAACGTCGAGCGTCCCCGGTCGCTCCGGTCCTCCGCGGACCGGTGCCACCGTGCGGGGACTACTTGACCTCGATGCCCATCGAGCGGGCGGTACCGGCGACGATCTTGGCGGCGGCCTCGATGTCCTCGGTGTTGAGGTCGGGCAGCTTGGTCTGCGCGATCTCGCGGACCTGCTCGGCGGTGATGGAACCGGCGGTGCTGCGGCCCGGGTCGGTCGCGGCCTTGTCCAGACCGGCGGCCTTCAGGATCAGCTTCGGCGCCGGAGGCGTCTTGGTGACGAAGCTGAAGGAACGGTCCTCGTAGATGGAGATCTCGACGGGGATGACGTTGCCGCGCTGGGACTCCGTGGCAGCGTTGTACTGCTTGCAGAAGTCCATGATGTTGACGCCGTGCGGACCGAGCGCGGTACCGACGGGCGGCGCCGGGGTGGCCTGACCGGCGGGGAGCTGCACCTTGACGAGTGCGGCCAGTTTCTTCTTCGGAGGCATATCGGGTCCTTTGCCTGATCTGCGTTGTGTTCTGGTCCCGTTGCCTCCCTGACGGCACCGCGCGGCCGCGGGGGCCGGGGAACCGCTGCCGAAGGAGGCGGGAACCCCGCGCTCGACGGGCGCGGGGCGTCGGCCCGCCGGGACCGGGCGGGCCGGGGCGCGCCCCGCCGGGGCGGGACACGCGAGTGGGTCCGCCACGGGGCGGACCCACCAAGTCTATGCCGATCATGGAGGTGCCCTGACAGGCACCTCACGACCGCGGGGCCCGAGCCCGGGCGGCGGGGGCGTGGAGTGCCCCGACAGCCGTTCCGCGACCGCGGGCCCGAGCGGTGAGAGCCGGGAGTGGACGGGCTAGATCTTGGCGACCTGGTTGAACGACAGCTCGACCGGGGTCTCGCGGCCGAAGATCGACACCAGCACCTTGAGCTTCTGAGTGTCGGGGTTGATCTCGCTGACCGTCGCGGGCAGGGTCGCGAACGGGCCCTCCATGACGGTGACGGACTCGCCGACCTCGTAGGCCACGTCCATGCGGGCCTCTCCGACGCCGCCAGCGGTCCGGGCCTGCTGCGCCTGCTCCGGCTCCACCTCCGGCTCGGGGGCGAGGAGCTTGGCGACCTCGGTCAGGCTCAGCGGCGCGGGCTTGTTGGACAGGCCCACGAAGCCGGTGACGCCCGGGGTGTTGCGGATGGCCGACCAGGACTCGTCGGTCAGGTCCATGCGGACGAGCACGTAGCCGGGCAGGACCTTCTCGGTGACCTGCTGGCGCTTGCCGCTCTTGACCTCGGTGACCTCGTGCTCGGGCACCTCGACCTGGAAGATGTACTCCTCCATGTTGAGGGACTGGGTGCGGCTCTCGACGTTGGCCTTGACCCGCTTCTCGTAACCGGCGTAGGTGTGCACGACGTACCAGTCGCCGGGCAGCAGGACGAGCTCGTTCTTGAACTCCTCGACGGGGTCCAGGCGGGGGGCCTCCTCCTCGGCGGCCTCGTCCTGCTCCTCGTCCTCCTCCACGACGCCCTCGTGGTCGTCGGCGGCCTCGGACGCGTCGGCGTCACCGGTCAGCTCCGGGCTGTCGGTGTCGACCGCGTCGGTCGCGTCCTCCGGCAGCTCGCCCGCCAGGCCGGTCTCTTCCGCCGACGACTGAACCGGCTCCTCTTCGGGGAAGTCGTCAGAGGTCAGTGGGGACTCGGACACGGCTGCTCTTTCTCTCGTCGGATTCGCTCTCGGGGCGACGCACACGAGGCAGCGCTGTGCGTCGAACCCGGTTCTGCCAGCTTACGGTCTCTCCGGGCGGACCGGGACCAACGCGCGGACGAGGAGGCCGCGTCCCGGCTCCTGCCGGAGGACGCGGCGCGGAAGTGGTGGTCAGACGCCCTGCGGAGTGCCGAACGTGCCGTACAGCCAGGTGACCGCCTCGCCGAAGCCCCAGTCCACGAGGGAGACGTATCCCAGGACGACCAGAACGAAGACGAGGACCACGATGGTGTAGGTCACCAGCTCGCGGCGCGTGGGCCAGCGGACCTTGCGCAGCTCTCCGGCGACCTGCTTGGTGAACGTCACCGGACCGGTACGACGCTTGGGCTCCTTGTCGGGCTTGGCGTCGGCGTCAGTCTGAGTCACCTGGGGTCCTTAGGGTCGCGGGCTGCTACTTGTCCCCGTAGTTTCGGTGCCCGTGCCGTGCGGCGCCCGCCGGGGCGCCGCACCGCACGCGCGAAGGTGCAGGGCAGGAGGGACTCGAACCCCCAACCGCCGGTTTTGGAGACCGGTGCTCTGCCAATTGAGCCACTGCCCTTAGCGGAAACTGCAATCCCACCATAGCCGGTTCCGGTGCGCTGCGCACACCGTGCGCCAGGTAACACCTGGGCCACGACCGGCCGACCCGAAAGAGTGTATGCGCTCGGGGCGCCGTGACCAAACCGTTCGTCCCTCCGAGGAGGGTGAACGACCCCTTCGTCCGGTTGCGCCCTCCTTCCCGCCCGCGCCCGGACCAGGGGCGCATGACAACATGGGACGCATGACTGATCGACCCCGTCTCTCTGCACGTATCAGCGCGATCTCCGAGTCCGCCACCCTGGCCGTGGACGCCAAGGCCAAGGCGATGAAGGCGGAGGGCCGTGCCGTCATCGGCTTCGGCGCGGGAGAGCCCGACTTCCCGACCCCCGACTACATCGTCGAGGCCGCCGTCGAGGCCGCCCGTGAGCCCCGGTTCCACCGCTACACGCCCGCCGGCGGCCTGCCCGAGCTCAAGAAGGCCATCGCCGAGAAGACCCTGCGCGACTCCGGCTACGAGGTCGACCCCGCCCAGGTCCTGGTGACCAACGGCGGCAAGCAGGCCATCTACGAGGCCTTCGCCGCCATGCTGGACCCGGGCGACGAGGTCATCGTCATCGCCCCGTACTGGACCACCTACCCCGAGTCGATCAAGCTCGCGGGCGGCGTCCCGGTCTTCGTCGTCACCGACGAGAGCACCGGCTACCTGGCCAGTGTGGAGCAGCTGGAGGCGGCGCGCAGCGAGCGCACCAAGGTCCTGGTGTTCGTCTCCCCGTCCAACCCGACCGGCGCCGTGTACCCGCGCGAGCAGGTCCGCGAGATCGGCCGCTGGGCGAACGAGCACGGCCTGTGGGTGCTGTCCGACGAGATCTACGAGCACCTGGTCTACGGGGACGCCGAGTTCTCCTCGCTGCCCGTCGAGGTGCCCGAGATCGCCGACCGCACCGTCATCGTCAACGGCGTGGCCAAGACCTACGCCATGACCGGCTGGCGCGTGGGGTGGATCATCGGCCCCAAGGACGTGGTCAAGGCCGCGGGCAACCTCCAGTCGCACGCCACCTCCAACGTCGCCAACGTCTCGCAGGCCGCCGCCCTGGCCGCGGTCTCCGGCGACCTGGACGCCGTGGCGACGATGCGCGAGGCCTTCGACCGCCGCCGCAAGACGATCGTGCGCATGCTCAACGAGATCGACGGCGTGGTCTGCCCCGAGCCGCAGGGCGCGTTCTACGCCTACCCCTCGGTCAAGGGCGTGCTGGGCAAGGAGATCCGGGGCCGGACGCCGCAGACCTCCACCGAGCTGGCCGAGCTCATCCTGGAGCAGGCCGAGGTCGCCGTGGTGCCCGGTGAGGCCTTCGGCACCCCCGGCTACCTGCGCCTGTCCTACGCGCTCAGCGACGAGGACCTCGCCGAGGGCGTGAGCCGCATCCAGAAGCTGCTGGCCGAGGCCAAGTAGCGGCGCCTCTTCGGGGCTCCGCTGCGCTTCGCCCGTGTCCGGGCGCCCAAAGAGCGGGAACCTTCGGTGCCTCCGGCGGGTTCGCTCGTTCCTCGCGAACCCGCCTCCGCCACCTCCAGAACCCCGCGGGCGCC
Organism: Nocardiopsis sp. CNS-639; assembly: GCF_000381685.1. Lineage (NCBI taxonomy): Bacteria > Bacillati > Actinomycetota > Actinomycetes > Streptosporangiales > Nocardiopsidaceae > Nocardiopsis > Nocardiopsis sp. CNS-639. The sequence continues at coordinate 53,436 of NZ_KB906867.1, read as the reverse complement.
CGGACAGAACCCCCTGAAGCCGGGCACCCGGTCACCGGCTCCGTTCACGCGCCCCGGGGACGGGTTCCCCGGGGCGCGTCCGCGTGTACGGGGACCGGCCCCCGCGCGGCCGGGTGGGGCGTACTGGCACCGGAGGCGTCCCGTATACGGCAGGCTTACGTCATGGAGACACCGACCAGCGCCCGCCGGTTGGACCGGCTGCCCAAAGCACACCTGCACCTGCACTTCACCGGATCGATGCGCCATCCCACCCTGGTGGAGCTGGCCGCCGAGCACGGCATCCACCTCCCCCAGGCCCTGGTCGAGGAGTGGCCGCCCAGGCTCCGCGCCACGGACGAGCGCGGCTGGTTCCGCTTCCAGCGCCTGTACGACATCGCCCGGTCGGTGCTGCGCAGACCCGAGGACGTGTACCGGCTGCTGCGCGAGGCGGCCGAGGACGAGCGCGCGGCCGGGTCCGGCTGGCTGGAGATCCAGGTGGACCCGAGCGGTTACGCGTCGCTCTTCGACGGGCTCACCGCCACCCTGGAGCTGTTCCTGGACGCGGCCCGCGCCGCCGAGCGCGAGACCGGCGTGCACGTCGGCCTGATGGTGGCGGCCAACCGCACCAGGCACCCGCTGGACGCCAAGGTGCTGGCCCGCCTGGCCCGCCAGTACGCGGGCAGGGGCGTGGTGTCGTTCGGCCTGAACAACGACGAGCGGCGTGGCCGCGCCCTGGAGTTCGAGGGGGCGTTCCGGATCGCGCGGCGGGCCGGGCTGCTCTCCGCTCCGCACGGCGGCGAGCTCCAGGGGCCCCGCAGCGTGCGCGAGTGCCTGGACGTGCTGGACGCCGACAGGATCGGGCACGGTGTGCGGGCCGTGGAGGACCCGCGGCTGGTGGAGCGGATCGCCGAACGCGGGGTGACCCTGGAGGTCTGCCCGACCTCCAACGTGGGCCTGGGGGTGTACGACGACCTGGGGCAGCTGCCGCTGCGCACGCTCTTCGACGCCGGGGTCCCGGTCGCGCTGGGCACCGACGACCCGCTGCTGTTCGGGCCGCGCCTGGTGGAGCAGTACCGGATCGCCCGCGAGGTGCTCGGGTTCTCCGACCCGGAGCTGGCCGAGCTGGCGCGGATGTCGGTCCGCGGCTCGGGTGCGCCGGAGTCGCTGCGCAAGGAGCTGCTGGCCGGGGTGGACGCCTGGCTGGCCGCAGACCCGGAGCCCGTCGGGGACTGAGCCGCCCCCGGCTCCGGCCGCTCGCGGAGGCATCGGCCGTCCGGGGCGCGGTCCCGGCCCCGCCGGAGCCACCCGCCCCATCCGGCCCAGGGCTCAGGGCTCAGGGCTCAGGGCTCAGGGCTCAGGCGAGGAGCATCCAGGCGCCCTGGCCCAGCATGGCGACGCCCGCGACGAAGAACAGGGTGGCCGCGCCGATCTGGATGGCGCGCTCGGGCAGCTTCTTGCCGAGCACGGCGCCCAGCGCGATGGCGATGGCGTCGGCCGCGACCATGCCCACGGTGGAGCCGATCCACACGGGCAGCCAGTGGTGCTGGGTGCCGACGGTGATCGTGGCGAGCATGGTCTTGTCGCCGAGTTCGGCGACGAGGAAGACGACGAAGACGGTCGCGAAAGCGGAGCGGATGCGCCGGGAGGCCGCTCGGGCCTCGTCCTTGTCGCTCATCTCGTCGCCGCGCAGGGTCCACGCGCCGAAGAACAGGAACGCGACACCGGCGGCGAGGGTGAGCCAGTCGGTGGGGAGCGCGGCGCCCAGGACCTCGGCCAGCAGGACGCTGCCCGCGTGTACGACGGCGGTGGCGGCGGTGATGCCGAGGATGACCGTGAGGGCCCGGTAGCGGGTGGCCAGGGACATGGCCACGAGTTGGGTCTTGTCGCCCATTTCGGCGATGAAGATGGCGAAGGCGCTGAATGCCAGCCCGGCGGCGAACCCCGTCATGTTTCCCCTTCCGTCCGATCCTGTCTGGGCAGAAGGAGGCGGACACCACTTCAACCCGGTCTTTTCCGGGTCAAAGGTCTCGTCCGCTCCTGGCTCGGCGTGTCTGGCCTGGCCGGGCTCGTACGACCGGGCCGCGGGGCGGCCAGTGTGTCGATCGCACGCATTGGGGACTACTCCCCTTCGACGCCTCCGACTTTATGGCACAACAGAAGGGGAATGCAATTCATGGCTTTACTGAATTGATTTATCAGCCCGCCCTGAAAAACAAGTTTGCCGCGCCCAACTCGGAAATTGGGCGCGGCTGGGGCCGGGGCTCGGGGCACCGGTTCAGAGGGAGACGCCGACCATCACCGGCTCGTTGACCAGGCGGACCCCGAAGGCCTCCTCCACGCCCGCCCGCACCTCGCGGGCCAGCTCCAGCAGGTCCTTCGTGGTGGCGCCGCCGGGGTTGGTCAGGGCGAGGCTGTGCTTGCCGGAGATGCGCGCGGGGCCGTCGCCGTACCCCTTGGTGAACCCGGCGCGGTCGATCAGCCAGGCCGCGGAGAGCTTGACGTTCCCCCGTGCGTCGGGGTGGCCGGGCACCTGCACGTCGGCGCCCAGGCGGGCGGCCGCCCGTTCGCGCACGGCCGCGAACTCCTCGGCGGTGACCACCGGGTTGGTGAAGAACGACCCGGCGCTGCGGGTGTCGGGGTCGGCGGGGTCCAGGACCATGCCCTTGCCCTTGCGCAGCCCCAGGACGGTCTCGCGCGCCCGCTCCAGCGGCACCCGGGCGCCCGCCTCGGCCCCCAGGGTGCGGGCCACCTCGGCGTAGGCGACCGGACGGCTGAGCTTGGAGCGGCGCAGCGCGAAGACCACCTCGCACACCACGTGGCGGTCGTCGCCCTTGAAGACGCTGTCGCGGTAGCTGAAGCCGCACTCGGCGTTGGTCATCCGGCGCCGCTCGCCGGTGCGCCGGTCGTGGACGAGCACCTCGCGGATGGTCTGGCTGACGTCCTGGCCGTAGGCGCCCACGTTCTGGATGGGCGTGGAGCCGACCCGGCCGGGGATGCCCGACAGGAACTCCAGCCCGCTGAGGCCCTCGGCCACGACGCGCTCCACCAGCGGGTCCCACTCCACGCCCGCGTCGGCGCGCAGCAGCACGACCGGTTCGCCCTCGTCGTCGGTGCCCGCCTCCTCGAAGGAGACGCCCTTGGAGTCCACGAGGACCACCGTTCCGGGGAACCCGTCGTCGGAGACCACGAGGTTGCTGCCGCCGCCCAGGACGAGGACGGGCTCGCCGGCGGCGTCGGCCCGGGTCACGGCGGTGACCAGTTCGTCGGTGGTGCCCGCGACCAGGAAGGTCCGCGCCGGGCCGCCCAGACGCAGGGTGGTGTACTCGGAGAGTGCGGTCACGTCTACCTCGCCAGGCGCACGGTGGCCTTGGACTGCACCAGGACCTTGGCGCCGCCCGACCGCGCGGTCAGCAGCACCGTGACGGTGCCGTCGTCGTTCTTGGTCTTGACCTTGCCGCCGACGGTGATCTCGGCGCCCTCGTCGTCGTCGGGGACCACCACGGGCGCGGAGAAGCGCACCGAGTAGTCGACGACGCAGCCGGGGTCGCCCGCCCAGTCGGTGATCACCCGCGCGGCCTCGGCCATGGTGAACATGCCGTGCGCGATGACGTCGGGCAGTCCGACAGACTTGGCGAAGCGCTCGTTCCAGTGGATCGGGTTGAAGTCGCCCGAGGCGCCCGCGTAGCGGACCAGGTCCAGGCGGCGGACCGGGAAGGTGCGCTCGGGCAGCTCGGTGCCGACCTCGACGTCGGCGTGGCGCAGCCTGCTCATGCCTCTCCTCCTCGCGCGACCAGCATCATCGTGGCGGTGACCACGTGCTCGCCGTCGGCGTCGTGTGCCGCGGTCTCCAGGGTGATCAGCTCGTTGCCGCCCAGGGCCCGGATGGCCGTGATGCGGGTGACGCTGCTGAGGACGTCCCCGGCGTGCAGCGGACGGCTGTAGCGGAAGCTCTGGTCGCCGTGCACGACCCGGGAGAAGTCCAGGCCGAGGTCGGGGTCGGCGATGGCCTGGGCCGAGCCCGCCATCCCCAGGATGACCGGGAAGGTGGGCGGGGCGACCACGTCGGGGTGTCCGGCCGCCCGGGCCGAGGCCTGGTCGGTGTAGACCGGGTTGGGGTCGTTGACCGCCTCGGCGAACTCCCGGATCTTGCCCCGGGTGACCTCGTAGGCCTCCGGCGCGGGGTACTCCCGGCCGAGGTAGTCAGGGTTGATCGCCACGCTCTCTCCTGCTCCTGTCGTGAAGGGGCCCGGACACGCGAACAGCCCGGTGAGCGGATCGCTCACCGGGCTGGAAGCCTTCGAGAACTGCCTCTGCGACGTCGCGGCGGAGACGATCGCGCTCGACAGGGGCGCTCGCGCGGGACCTAACGGGTCTCGCGGTGCTCGTTGTGCTTGCGGCAGTTCGGGCAGAACTTCTTGATCGCGAGACGGTCGGGGGTGTTCCGACGGTTCTTGCGGGTGATGTAGTTCCGGTGATTGCACTCCTGGCAGGCCAGGGTGATCTTCGGCCTCACGTCGGTGGCAGCCACTTCGGAGTGCCTTTCTCGCTGGAAACAGTAGTAAACGCCCGCGACGACCCCTGAGATGTGGGCTCAGGGGTCAGCGGGTTGGTAGCGGGGGCCGGACTTGAACCGACGACACAGCGATTATGAGCCGCTTGCTCTACCGACTGAGCTACCCCGCCCCGATCAACGGGACCACAACCCTACCAGGGCTGCGACCCGGTGCAGGCCGGCGGATGCTCCCTCCGGCCACCCACCTGAGTGGACCGTACCCCGTCAAGTGGTGGAGCCCCTTTACGGAATCGAACCGTAGACCTTCTCCTTACCATGGAGACGCTCTGCCGACTGAGCTAAAGGGGCGCGCTGGTGGGGCTTTCTCTCGTCCGCCCCGGGGGTGTTGCCCCCTTGCGCTGGTCATGACTATACAGGGATCCGGGGGTGGTCTGCCAAATCGAATGCCCCCGCCCCGCGCCCGGACGCCGAAACCCCTGTTCACAGCGGTTTCGGCGCCGCGACTGTGACTCAGACCGCCTCGACCCACACGTTGGACATCGCGTCCCGGTTGATCGTGCGGATGTCGGCGGGCAGGCCCAGTCGGCGCAGGGCGTCGGACAGACGGGTGTCGTGGGTGAACACGATCAGCTGCCGGTGCCTGCCCACCTCCGCCAGCACCGCGGACAGGCCCTCCACGGTCTCGGTGTCCATCGCCTGGACCGGGTCGTCCAGGACCAGGAAGCCGAAGGGGTTGCCCTCCACCAGGGTGCGCGGCAGGCAGATGGACAGCGCCAGCGCCTGGAACTCGCCCTGGCTCAGGAGCCCGGGCGCGCTGGTCTGGTCGCCGACGCCGTCGACCGACACGTCCACCTCGACCCGGCGCCGGGCGCCCCGGCCGATCAGCCGCATGCCCTGGAGGTCGATGTGGCGCTCCTGGCGCAACCGGTACCAGACCTGCTCGGCCTGCGCCGCGACCGGGCCCAGCCGCTCCTCGCGCAGGATCCTCGCCTGCTCCGACAGCCAGTTCAGCGCGGCCTCGGCCCCGTTGAGGACCTCGCGCGCGGTGAGGGCGTCCTGGGCGTCGTCCAGCCACCCCGAGAGCTGCTCGGCCAGCTCCGACCAGCCGCCGGTCGGGTCCTCCAACCGCTCGCTCGCGTCCCGGCGGGCGCTCACCGCGGCCGCCCGCAGCCTGCGGCCGACCGCCTCGATGTGCTCGGCCAGCTCGGCCAGGTCCTCGATGTCCGCGCCGGACTCCCACAGCGACCACACCTGGCCCAGCTCGCTCTCCGGTGGCAGCCAGCCCGGCGCCGGGGACATCAGGAAGCGGGCCTGGTCCCTGGCCGCGTCGGCGCGCTCGTAGGCGGCCGAGACGACGGCCGCCTGGGGCTTGAGGGCGCGCAGCTGGGCGTTGGCCCGGCGCACCCAGTCGGCGCCCAGCGGCGCGGAGCACGTGGGGCACTCGGTCTCGGAGGGGTGGCGCTGGTGGTGTTCGAGGGCCTGTTCCAGGAGCCTGACCACCCCGTGCGCGCGGTCGCCCTTGCTGCCCGCGGCCATGGCCAGCTCCATGGACGCGCCCCGCAGCTCGTTGACCACGTCGGACATCAGCGTCCGCTCGGGCACGGCCAGCCGCCGCAGGCGGCGCAGGACCGTGTGCAGCTCGGGGTCGCTGGGCCCGGTGTCGGAGGCGAGCCTGCGCAGGGCGTCCATGTCGAAGTAGGAGGCGGTGAGCAGCTGGACGGCCTGCACGGCCCTGGGGTCGTCGGAGGCCCGGAGCGCGTCGAGCAGGTACCGCAGCTCCCGCGAGGGCCGGTCGCGGCGCTTGGCGAGCCCGTCGCACACCTTGGCCAGGCGCCGCTCGGCCTCCGCCAGGCCGCTGAGCCCGAGCAGGCCGGTGAGCGTGTCGTACAGCTCGGCCGAACGCCCGGTGACCGTGCGGCCGAGTTCGTCGTAGGACAGGAACGGGCGGTAGCGCACGAGGTTGTCGCCCCAGTCCATGGTCCTGAGGGGGGAGACCTCGCCGTCGGGGTGGACGACCTCGCCGCGCGCGGAGCGGACGCTCTCGCCCGTCCACCTGCGGCTGATGCGGGTGGAGCCCTCGTCCCCGGCGACGCGGACGTCCACGGTCGCCTCGGTGCGCTCGTCGTAGTGGAGGTTGCGCCAGCCGTCGCGCCAGCCCGTGGGCATGGAATCCCACCGGGGGTTGCGGCCGGTGAGGGCCGCCTCCGCGGCCTCGGCGAAGCTGGACTTGCCCGAGCCGTTGCGCCCGACGATCACGGTGAGTCCGGGACCGGCGTCGAAGGTGAGCTCGGCGGGGCGGCCGATGCCCCGGAAGCCCTGGACCCTGATCCCCGTGAGGTAGGTCCGCCGGACCCTGCCCGCGGGCGGCTCGGCGACGGGTTCCGGCTCGGGGACCCGTTCACCCCTCAGGCGGGCCTCCAGGGCGTCCTCTCCCCACAGGGCCGCGCTGACCCAGGAGCTGACCTCCCGGGGCAGTCCGGAGCGCGCCAGAGCGTCCAGGAGCGCCGTCCCACCCTCGAACGTCTCGGGTACCCGAGTCACTTCGTCACCCCGTTCACGTGTCGTCTCCGCACAAGCAGACTAGGACAGGACGGGAGGAAGCACTCGCCGAACGCCGGTCTCCGTCGCGGGAGGGGCCGACAGGCCTCCTCCCCCGACGCGGCCCCCCTCACACCCCCACCAGGCGCCTCCTGCTCCCGTCCCACGTGAAGTGCAGGGTGGCGATCCCGGGCACGTTCGGGTCCCGCAGGCACTCGTAGATGTTGAGGCTGGGGACGCTGGCGAAGCAGCCCCACACCCGTTCCGAGGTCAGGACGAAGTCCAGGTCCAGTTCGACCAGCAGGCCCAGCAGGCGTCCGTGCGTGGGCTCGTCGACCTTGGCGAAGGCGTCGTCGAGCAGGATCAGTCTCGGCGCCCACGGCGCCCGGGCCGCCAGGGCGTCGAAGTGCGCGGCGGCGGCCGCGAACAGCACCAGGTAGGCCACCACGCGCTGCTCGCCCTGGCTGAGCGCCGTGCGGTGCCCCAGGCGCCGTTCGTCGCCCGCGCCGTCGGTCACGTACACGGTGAAGGTGAACCAGGACCGGTAGTCCAGGGCCGCGCGCAGCTGCGCGCCCCCCGTGGCGGTGGGGTCCAGGCGGCGGATGGCCTCGATGCAGCGCCGGAGCGCGTCGCGCAGCCGGGTCGTCTGCACGCGGGTCCGCTCCTTGGCCGGGGTGGCCAGGAGCGGCACGACCGCCTCGATGTCCGCGCCCGCGTCGGGGGCGAGCCGCCAGTCCAGGCGCACGCCCAGACCGGCCGAGGTGGTGACGTCCTTGAGGACGTCGTTCATGGTGGCGATGAGGGCCCTGGCCTCCTCGACCTGACGCGCCAGGTGGCCGGCCAGCTCCCCGAGCAGGTGCCGCTCGAAGGCCTCCTCCTCCGCGATCGCGACGCTCTCCTCGGCCCCGGCGACCGCGGCGGCGATCCGTTCGGCGTAGGCGGTGACGTCGTGCGCGCCGTCCTCGTCGTGGACCGTGAGGCGCTTGACGCCCCGGGGTTCGCTCATCTCGGTGCGGACCTGCGTCCAGCCCGCCGAGGCGAGCACCCGGTCCAGGTCCTCGCGGCTGGCCAGGACCGTGCTGTCGTCGACCCGGGGTACGTCCGCCGCGTCGTCGCCCTCCGGGGCGGCCAGGCCCTCCTCCATCCCGAGGACGAAGGCCTCCAGCAGGGCGAGGCGCGCGTCGGGCCCGGGGGGCGCGGTCTCGGCGCGGGCGGCCAGGTAGGCGGCCAGGGGCGCGTCGTCCTCGGCGCACGCGCCCAGTCCCGCGGCGCGCAGCAGCACGGCGTCGGGGACCTCGGCTCCGGACGCGTCGGTCCAGGTGAGCGAGGAGACCAGGCCGTCCCCGGCCGCGAGCGCGCGACTCACCTGCTCGGCGCGCTCGCGCGTGGCCGCGGCCAGGCGCGCCTCGGCGCTGACCCGTTCGTCCCGGGCGCGCTGGGCGTCGCGTTCGAGTTCGGGCAGGCGCTGGGCGGCCTCCTCGGCCCTGGCCCCGACCTGCTCGCGGGCGGCGTCGAGCTGTTCTTCGGCCACGCCCCGCGCCCGGTCGCCGAGCTCGATCTGGCGGCGGACGGTGATCATGTCGTCGATCGCCGCGGCGCGGGCGTCCTCGGCCAGCACCCGGTCGGCCCGGACGGCCCGCCAGGCGGCGACGTGGTGCTCGTGGTCGGCGAGCTCCCAGGCCAGGACGTCCAGGTCGCGCAGCGCGGAGGCGATGAGTACGCGCAGGTGGTCCAGGGCGCGCAGGGCGCTGTCCAGGTCGGCGCGCGCGGTGGGCAGGTCCTTCTCCCCCTCCGCGGGTCCGCCCACCCCGGTGCCCTCCACCACGGAGGAGCGGCGCAGCCCCTCGCGGATGTCGAGCAGTTCGGCCCGGCAGTCCTCGGCCGCGTCGCGGGCCACGTCGTGGGCGCGGCGCGCGGCGGCCACGTCGTCCCGGGCGGTCTCCAGGACGGCCCAGGCGCGGATCAGGGGGGCGGCGTCGGGCAGGTCGCGGGAGACCTCCAGGAGTTCGGCGTAGGAGTGCTCGACGGCCCAGCGGCGCTCGCCCGCCTCGGCGAGCAGCGCCTCGGCGATCGCCATGCGCCTGTCGGTGTTGGCGGTGGTGCGGTCGCGGGCACGTTTGCGGGCGGCCTCGCCGATGTACTCGGGTTCGCTCTTGTAGTGGGCACCGGAGGCCACGCCCAGGCGCCAGCCGCCGGACAGGGACATGGCGCTGGAGAGGGCGACGGCTCCGGGGCTGTCCTTGCGGTGACGGGGTTCGGCCTCGGCGTCCTCGGGGTCGCGGACCCGCTCCGCCTCGGAGTCCAGGGCGATGGAGGAGAGCAGGGCGCGCAGGGTGTCGGGGGCGACGCCGCGGCCGGTGGTGGGACCGGCGGCCGGGACGAGCACGTCGAGCAGCGTCCGGCCGCGGACGGGGCGCGAGAGCGCGGGGACCGGCACCGGGGAGACCATGAGGTCGCGCGTGGTCGGGTCGTGCAGGGCGCCGTCGGCGCGGACCCAGCCCGCCAGCAGTCCGCTGGCCTCCAGGGCGGCCTCCAGACCGGCCTGCTCGCGCGTGCTGAGCCCGTCCGCGAAGTCGACGGCCAGGTAGAGCGGGACGCCGTCCCCCTCGGGGCGCGGGTAGGTGGCCCATCCGGGGCGCTCGGGGGCGTGCTCGGCGTTCTTGGTGCGCCGGTCCGCCAGTTCCGCGAGTTCGCCGGAGAGCTGGCCCTCCTCCCCGACGGCCACGTCCCGCCGTGCGCGCAGTTCCTCCAGGAGGGGGTCCACGGCGGCGTGCGCCAGACGGGCCACTCTGCCGGGGACCGCGGGGTCCAGAACGCGCAGGGCGTCGTCGATGGGCAGTTCGACGCTGCCCTCCAGCTCGTGGATGGCCTCGCCCAGGGCGTGCGCGTGGCTGGAGTCGCGCAGCCGTGCGGACCAGGCGCGGACGCCCTCGGCGTAGGCGGCGCTCTGGCGCCGTACGAGGGCGACGGCGTCCTGCTCGCGCTGGTGGGCGCGTTCGAGCACGGCGTCGGCGGACTCGGCCTCGCTGGTCAGCGCGACGAGGCGGCGGTCGGCGGCGGCCTCGGCGGCGGTGAGTCCGGTCAGGCGGGCGGCCAGGTCGGCGCGGTCGGCGGCGCGGTCGGCGGCTCCGGTGAGGCGGTCGTGGAGGCGGCCCAGGCGTTCGCGCAGGGTGTCCAGGTCCACGCCCTCGACGGGTTCGCGCTCGACGGCCTGTTCCAGTCCCCGCAGGTCGACCCGGGTGGTGCTCTCGCGGGGGGCGTGGACGGTGGCGACCGGGTCGGGGACGGTGCCGAGGACGCCGGGGTCGATGCCCGCCGCGGAGGCGGCGCGCGCGGCCTCGGCGTGGGTCTGGCGCAGGACGTCGAGCGCGCGCTCGATCGTGGCGGTGTCCTCGCCGATGCGCTCGACGGTGTGGCGTTCGACCCGTTCGGCGTGCTCGGCGGCCACCCAGGCGGCCTCGGCCGCGCGGATGTAGGCGCCCACGGCGGCGTCGTAGGCGCGGCGCTCGCCGTCCGTGGCCGTGGCGGCGCCGCCCTGGGCGGCGGCGAGGGTCATGTCGTCGGACCGGGCGGTGTCGCGGGTGCGGCGGGCCTGGTCGCGTTCCTCGGAGACCTGGCTCTCCGCCGTGATGAGGTCGTCGAGTTCGGCGCGCAGCCGCTCGGTCTCCTCGGTGCGGTCCGCGGCGGCGTCGATCTGCTCGCGCACCTCGGCGGCCCGGGCGCGCAGGGTGTGGACGAGGTAGCCCCGGTAGTCCTCCAGGAACGCCGTGACGCCCGCCCCGGCCTCGGTGAGGGCGTCCTTGTCGGAGCGGGCCCGCTCCAGGTCGGCGATGTTGCGGGCGACCTCGTCCAGGACGGTCTCGTCCATGGGCGGCAGCGCCTCGGACAGGACGCCGACGAGTTCCCCGGCCTCCAGGCGGTCGCCGATGGTGGGGCGGCGCAGCCGGTAGAGCAGGTGGATGAGGTTGCGGTAGCGGACGGAGTCGTCGATGCCGAACAGGTCGTGCATCACGCGGGCCCGGTAGGGGACGGGACTGGTGAAGCAGTTGTCGGCGCCGATCTCCGAGCGGAGGCGGTCGACGGGCTTGGGGCGGCCGTCGGTGACGAGTTCGAGGTCGTGGCCGACCCGGCGGTCGGTGACGAAGAACACGCACCGAGGGTCGGAGTCGCCGACCGCCATGACGGCGGCGCCCAGGGTCAGGTGGCTGGGCGGAGCGTCGGGGTCGCGGGGCTCGGGTTCCCGCGCCGCCGCGTCGGAGTCGGCGGCGGCGCTGGCCGCCGCGCTGGCGGCGAGGAGGGCGGAGGCGCTGCTCGCACCGGTACCGGCGAGCAGCGCGGAGGCCCCCCGGCCGTTGCCGGAGCGGGCGGCGGCGTCGAGTCCGCGGTCGCCGCGCTCGGTGGTGAACTCCACCCACAGGTAGCCGAGCCGGGTGGCGGGGCCGGACTCCTCCTCCGCGGGGTCGTCGGAGGCGTCGGCGCCGTGCGGGGCGTCCGCGGACGCGTCCTCCGCGCCGGGGCCGCCGAGCAGGTCGGGACCGTCGTCCTCGGCTCCGTGGAGGCGGCCGGGCCGCGTGTCCTCGGCCATGAGCCAGCGCAGGCTGGTGCGGTTGGTGCCCGTGGTGTCCAGGCGGCGCACGTCGCCGTCGAGCAGGAACGGGAGCAGCATCTCCAGCGCCTTGGACTTGCCCGCGCCGTTGCGGCCGCGCAGCAGCAGCCGCCCCTCGGCGAAGTCCAGGACGTGGTCGTCGTACTGCCAGACGTTGCGGATGCCCGCACGTTCGAGCCGGTAGCGGGGGACGCCGCCGGAGGCGCCGGTACCGGCGGAATCAGCCGGACCCGTCGCCGCCGCCGCTTCCGGGGCCTGGCTGGTCTCCTGAGTCACCACTGGTCGCGCTCACCTTCTCGTTCGCCACCGCTTGCAGCACGGACGCCACCCGGCTCAGATCGCCGCGGGGGTCGGCGGGAGCGTCGGGTCCGCCCTCGTCGTCGCCGGGGGCACGCACCGGGTCGGGATGTGTCCGGCTGTCTTCGTCATTGTCCTGGATCGGGGGGACGCGGATGTCCGTTTCGGCCCCGTAGCGGGCGGCCGCGGCGGTGAGCCGCCACCGTCCGGGGGCGCCCCGCAGCAGTCCGAGGTCGGCCAGCAGGACCAGGACCCGCTCGCGGAGCCGTCCGGGGTCGGGGATCTCGGGTCCCGCGGTGCGGGCCCACTCGGCCCGCGCGGGCGCGTCCGCGCCGCAGAGGGCCTCCAGCGCGGTGTTCATCTCCTCCTCCGGGACCGGGGCGGAGGTGGCGGGGCGACCGGGGTGCAGGCGGCCGGAGAGGTGGCGGACCAGGGCCAGGGCGACCTGTCCGACGGGGTCGTCGGAGGGGAAGGCGGGGCGGGCGCCCGCCTCGTCGGGCATCACGAGGGCGACGCCCTCGGCGCGGACCTCGGTGTCGCAGCCCAGGAGGTTGCCGAGCGCCGCTGCGGCCCGCCACTGGTGCGCGGCGAGGCGGTCGCGCTGGCGGTCGGGGAGCTCCTCGCGGTAGACGACGGCGGTCTCGGTGAGGAGCCTGCGCAGGGCGGTCTCGCCCTGGTGGTCGCCGTCGGGGTCGGTGTCGCGTGCGGCGGCGAGGAAGGAGTCGGGGTCGTCGGAGGCGCGGGGCAGGTGGACGGCGACCGAGCGCAGGACCTGCGTGTGCGGGATCAGCTCCGCGTCGGCGGAGGGGTCCTCACGGTGGTCGGCGATGGTGCCGAAGTCCTCGGTGAGGGCGCCGAGCGAGACCAGGTGGAGCAGGGCGGCGCAGAAGGCGCGGCGCTCGGCGAGGCCGCGCTCGGGGTCGGCGTCGACCCCGGCCTCGTGCGCGGCGGAGCGGACCCGCGCGGCCAGGCCGCGGACGGTGGTGGGGCCTTGCTCCTCGACCAGGACGGCCAGGGACAGCGCCAGGTAGGTGTGCGTGCGCGGGGTGAAGGGGGCGCCGGTCCCGCGCGCGAGGGGGCGCGCGACCTCGGTGACGAGACCGCGTTTGACCAGCCGGGCGTGGTCCTCGGCGACGGTCAGGCGGTAGCCGAGCACGCGTTGGAAGCGCTGGACGAGCCACTCGGTGTGGGAGCGCACGAGGGCGAACTCGGCGGGGTGGGTGCGCTCGGTGAGCAGGGGATGGGCCAGGAGGGCGCGGGCCGCGGCCTGGCGTTCGCCGATGAGCGCGGCGTCCTCGCTGTAGGTGTCCGTCTCCATCACTCCCACGATGGCTTCTCGGGCGGGTTCGCGGACAGGTCGTCCGGGCCGGGGGCTCGCGGGTCCGGTCCAGGGAGGTTACCTGTGGGTTCGGTGTCCTCGGGGCGGGGCGCCGCCTCGGGAGCCGGGGAGGGTTCCGGGGTCGTGGAGGGGACCGGAATCCCCAGGATGTCCGCGTAGGACGGGGCGGCGGGCGTCCCGGGGATCTCCGGGACGGGCGGGGCTTCGGAGCGCGCGGAGTACGGCGGGACCGTCGGGGGCTGGGGGAAGAGGGGTTCCGTCGACGCGGCCGGGGTCTGGGGGGTACGGGGTGCGGCCGGGGACGGCGGGGTCTTCGGGTCCTCGGAGGCGGCCGGGGCGAAGGGGTTGCGGGGGGCGAACGGCGTGGACGATGTGCCCGGGCTGGCCGAGCGGCCCGAGGCAGTCGGGAGCCGAGGGTCGAAAGGGGCCGCCGGGGTCTCGGGGTTCTTCGTGTCTGTCGGGGCGGAGGAAGCCGTTGGGGCCTTGGTGCCAGCAGGGGCTTGCGGGCCCGTCGAACGGTCCGAGGCGGCAGAGTACGGAGAGTCGGCGGGGGCCAGCGGGTCATCTGGGGTCTGCGCACTCTCAGGTGCGACAGGGACCCGCGGATCGAACGGGGCCGCAGGGCCGTCGAGCACGGACGGACCCACCGGAGCCTCAGGGGCAGCGGAGGCGTCCGGGCTTACGGAGTCGGCGGGAGCCAGCGGGTCCTCGGACGGCTCTTCGGACGGCTCGGAGAGGTCCTCGTCGGTCCCGGGGCCGAGCGGATCCACGGAGGTCCGGGAATCGGCGGAGACCTCCTCCCCCTCCGGGGCAGCGTCCCCCCCCTCCGGGGCACCGGCCGCGAGGGGGTCCGCCCCGTCCTCCTCCGGCTCCTCCGGGAGCGGGTCGAGGTCACCGGGGCTGTGCTGCTCGTAGGGGGTCACCAGCAGGCGCAGCCCCTCCAGGGTCAGCTCCCCGCCCTCGCCCCGGATGGTGACGTCGGCGCCCGGCGCGGCGACGACGTGCAGGCGCAGCGCGAACTCCAGGTCCCCGGCGGAGGTGGGGCGCCTGCTGGCGTCGCCGGATCCCAGGGCCGCGGTGAGGAGTTCCATCAGGACCTCCATCCCGGCGCCGGACAGGTCCAGGCGGGCACGGCGGCCCGTGGGCTCGGTCAGCAGGGAGCGGATCTGCGCGGCACCGGCGCGGCGCCAGTGGGCGGAGGACTCGGCGGCGTCGCGCAGGCGCGCCTGCTGGGCGCGGTGGTCGCTCACCGGTTCGGGCGGTCGGGCGCCCGGGTGCTCGGTGACGGTGCTGCGGTCGGCGTCGGCCTGCCACCAGCTGGTGGTCGCGGCGACACCCTCGTCCACCCTCCCCTCCAGGTGGAGCGCCGGGTGGAGGGCGTACGAGGCGGCGGCGAGGGCGTCGGCGCGGTCCGGGTCGGACTCCTCGAACCAGGCGGCCAGGCGCAGCAGTGAGGCGCGGCCGTGCCGCGGCGTCGGCCGCCCGTCGGCGCCGCGTCCGTCGTCCGCGTGGTTGTCCGTCCACTGGTTGAGTCCCACAACTCAGCAGACTAGAGACCTCGCGGGCGCGCCACGCCCGTTTCGGCCCCCTCCGGTCCCGGGAAGAGGGCCGCGTCACCCGTTTTGATCAGGAGTTATGTACTTTTGAGGAACTTTGGCATGATTCTGCGGAGGGAGGCGAAGCTCACCTCCGCCGGACGCGGCGGCGTGCCCCCGGCAGCCGGCCCGGATCACTCGGGCTCCGGCACCGCCAGGGTTCCGCCGTCGGTCTCCTCCAGCGTCCCGATCATCTCCTCGGACATCTCCTCGCCGTGGTCGGTGATCGTGTACGTGGAGAAGTACATGGTGCCGTCGACGTCCACCGGGTCGCCCAGCTCGACCTCGACCTCGTAGGGGTCGTCCTGGCACCCCTCCTGCATGCACCAGGTCCCCTTGACCCCTCCCTCGCCGCGCGCGACCTCGTCCGCCCACGTGTCCCACTCCATGTCGGTGAAGGTGGTGAACTCCGTGGCCACGTACTCGGTGGGGGTCTGGTCGTCGAACCCGTTCTCGTTGCCGTACCGGTTGAGGACGAAGGCCCCGCTGCTCTGGTCGGCGTCCTCCTCCGGAGTGGGCCGCGTCTCCCGCGGGCTGGCCTGCTCCTGCGGGCCGGCGGTCTCCCCCTGCGGGCTCTGCTCCGTCTCCGGAGTACTCGTGGCCTCGGGCGGGTCGGGCACGCTCAACTGCTCGCCGCAGCCGGTGGCGGCCAACAGCAGTACCGCTCCCGTCAGGACCGTGCGCCTCATCTGACGTCTCCCCCCACGTCGGTTCCCTCGGATGTCCTACCTGCGACAAGGCCCTCCGGCAGGCTGCCGGAGGGCCTCGACGAACCACTCGCGTCTTCCGTCACTGCGGGATCGGGGACCCCGCCACCCGGAGGTGGCTAGTACCCGTCGCCCCCGTCTTCACCCTCGTCCTTGTGACCCTCCGGGGCGCCACTGTCGTGGTCCTCGGAGTCGTCGTGCTGGACGTTGGTGGTGGCGGGACCGTTGATGCAGTCACCCGTCGTCTGTGGCGACAGGATGGGCACGGTCACGCCGGCCAGGCCGACGGACAGCTGGGCGTTGCAGATCTGGACCGGAACCAACTGGAGGTTCTGGTTGAACTGCTGGCCGCCGCCGTGCGAGCTGGCGAACACGGGTGAGGCGGCGAGCATTGCGCCCAGGGCGACACCGGCGATGGCGGTGGCCGCCGTGAACTTGCGCAGCATGCCGGGTCTCCTAGTCGATGTTGGTGCTGACCGGGCCGTTGGTGCAGTCGCCCGTGGTGTCGGGCGACAGGATCGGCGCGGTGACCCCGACGAGGAGGCCCACGGTCAGGTCCGTGTTGCAGAGCTGAACCGGAACCAGCTGGAGGTTCTGGTTGTACTGCTGGTCGCCGCCGTGCGAACCGTGCGACTCACCCGCGGAGGCGGGCGTGGCGGCCAGGATGGCGCCCAGGGCGACACCGGCGATGGCGGTGGCGGTGGTGAACTTGCGCAGCATGCCGGGTCTCCTAGTCGATGTTGGTGCTGACGGGGCCGTTGGTGCAGTCGCCGGTGGTGTCGGGCGACAGGATCGGGATCGTGATCGCGACCAGGCCGACGGTGGCGTCCGTGTTGCACAGCTGGACCGGGATGGCCTGCAGGTTCTGGTTGTACTGCTGGTCGCCGCCGTGCGAACCGCTGGCGGAGGCCGGGGAACCGGCGAGGACGACACCGAAAGCGGCACCAGCGACGAGGCCGGCAACTCCGAGCTTACGCAGCATTGAATTACCCTTCGAGAAAGTTTGAGATAGCGTTTCTTGCGGACGGATTGCCGGAACTAGCTGATGTTGGTGCCGACGGGGCCGTTGGTGCAGTCGCCCGTGGTCTGCGGCGACAGGACCGGCACGGTCACGGCGACCAGGCCGACGCTGGCCTGCAGGTTGCAGGACTGGATCGGAACCAGCTGGAGGTTCTGGTTGAACTGCTGGTCACCACCGTGCGAACCACTGGCGTGAGCCGGGGCTCCCATGAGGAGCGCGCCCATCGCGGCACCGGCGACCAGGCCAGCAACGGCCATCTTCTTGAACATGACTTCCCCCGAGAATCGGTTACGAGGTATTGACAGAAAAAGACTCAGGCGCTTGTTGCACCTGTGTCGCGGTGGACTGGGGCAATCATCATCCGGCCCCCAGTTTTTGTCAACGCCGAAACTCGCGAAGCATTTTGTCCAGATTGTCTCGACCATTCTTTTCGTGCTGACCGCGAATGGCCACATTGGCTTTCTTTCCGCTCGACCCGCCCAAAGGACCGACGCCGTGCCAAGACGGATTCGGACCGGCGAAGCGGACACACCATCCGCTACCAGCGCAGCAGGGACGGGGCCGGCGCGCCAACCCTCCAAGGACAACAGCGAAACCGCAGGTCAGCGCCCATTCGGGCACATGACCCGCCCTCGACGCCCCTGAGGGGAGAGCGGACATTCGCGTTATCCGCCCGTGTCCCGACCGAGATGAATACGCGACCGGCCGAATCCGGAAAACAGCGCCGCGCGGGGTCCGGAACACCCTCCGACCCACCGGAGGGGCGAGGGGATGTGACCCGCGTCTCCCCCACTGTGGGGCGTCACACCCGCGCCGGAGCGGAGGCGCGCCAGGGCCGCCGCACGGGGATCCCGGGCCGCCTCGGTCCGCCCCGGGGACGGCGGCCAGCACGGGTGGCCGCGACGGGCCCGGGACGGGCGCGGGCGACTCAGGACAGGCGTGGACGGCCCGGGGCGGGCGCGGACCGCGCGGACACCCGGGAGCGCCGCCTGGGAGCGTTCCGCGGCTGTTCCACAGACACCCGTGAACGGCCGGGAACGCGAGAAGGCCCCGGTGTCCAGCGTTTCCGCTGGTCACCGGGGCCTTCTCCCCGTGTGGCAGGTCAAGGATTCGAACCTTGGAAGGCTAAGCCGACGGATTTACAGTCCGCTCCCATTGGCCGCTCGGGCAACCTGCCTGGGCTGCGGCGACGTGTTCGTCGCGGCGCATCACCGAGAATAGCGGATGATCCGCCCGAACCTGAAATCGGTTGTTCGGGCGCGCCCCGACCGGGCACGTCGGGCGCCCGACCAGCGCGCGGCTAAGCTCTGAGGACCGTCCGCGCGGGATCCGCCGCGGACCGACGAGAACCCACGCGGGCGTCCACGGGCGCCCGCGACCCATGAAGACCTAGCGGGGTGTGAGCGAACGTGGCCGCCGAATCCAGTTTCGACGTCGTGTCCAAACTCGACCGTCAGGAGGTCGACAACGCGCTGAACCAGACCGCCAAGGAGCTGGCCCAGCGGTTCGACTTCAAGGGCACCGGGACCACCATCGCCTGGCAGGGCGAGGACGGGATCGAGGTCAGGGGCAACTCCGAGGAGCGGGTCAACGCCGCCCTGGACGTCTTCAAGGAGAAGCTGGTCAAGCGCAAGCTCTCCCTGAAGATCCTGGACCCCGCCGACGAGCCCCGGCTCTCGGGCAAGGAGTACCGCCTTCCCGTCGGCCTCAAGGAGGGCATCACCTCCGAGGACGCCAAGAAGATCTCCAAGCTGATCCGCGACGAGGGCCCCAAGGGCGTCAAGGCCCAGATCCAGGGCGACGAGCTGCGCGTCAGCTCCAAGAAGAAGGACGACCTCCAGAACGTCCAGAACCTCATCAAGGAGAAGGACTTCGACCTGGCGCTCCAGTTCGTCAACTACCGCTAGCGGTGGCGGACCGGCAGACGTAGCCGGCGGCGAGGACACGACGGCCGCCCGCCCCCGAGGGGGAGGGCGGCCGTCGCCGTCCCACCGCACCGGCGTGGTCGGGCCGCCCCGCGGGTCCGTCGGCAGCGCCTCAGTGGCCCAGGTCCCAGCTGCGGCGCAGCTCCCGCAGGCGCCGGACGCGCTCCGCCGTCGGCGGGTGCGCGGCGAACAGGCGGCCCACGCCGCTCGGGAACGGGTTGGTGGTCATCAGGTGCGCCGAGGCCAGCAGGCTGCGCTCCCGGGGCAGCGGGTACCGGAGCGCGCCCACCTCCAGCTTGCGCAGGGCGTCGGCCAGCGCCAGCGGGTCGCCGGTCAGCCGCGCGGCCTGCTCGTCGGCCCGGAACTCCCGCTGTCTCCCCACCCCGCAGTAGACGACCATGGCCGCGAGCGGCGCCAGCAGGACCGTCATCAGACCGCCCAGCAGGGTGGGCATGTCGCTCTCCTCGGAGTCCCCCAGCGGGACCAGGAGGGCGATGGCGGTCGTCGCCGTGATCACCGCGGTCAGGGTGGCGGCCACCGAGCTGATCAGCGTGTCGTTGGCCCGGATGTGCGCCAGCTCGTGGGCGATCACGCCGCGCAGCTCGCGCTCGTCCAGCGTGCGCAGCAGCCCCGTGGTGCAGCACAGGGAGGCGCGGCGCGGGCTGCTGCCGGTGGCGAAGGCGTTGGGCGAGCGCACCGGCGACAGGTAGAGCCGGGGCATCGGCTGCCGGGCGGCCGTGGCCAGCTCGCGGACGATCCTGTACAGCTCGGGGCGCTCGATCTCGCTCACCGGCCGCGCGCGCATCGCGCGCAGCGCCAGGGACTCCCCGAAGAGGTAGACCAGGACCCCGGCGCACAGCACCAGGGCCACGGAGAACTGGGCGCCCTTCTCCGCTCCGCACAGCCAGCCGACCAGGACGACGAGCACCGCGGCGCCGACGAACAGACCGGCCGCGCGGGCCACGCTGACGTACACGCCACCACCTCCTCGTTCAGCCGACGATGAATGCGTACATGGTGGCAAACGTGCGGCTCGCCGCTCCGCGTTCCCGTTATGGGACCAACGTCCGAGGCATCACTGATCTCCCTCTCACCTGCCGCCTCCCCCGCACCACCCGCACCTTCGCCCACAGCCACACCCCTCCGACCCCCCTCCGTGTGAGAATGGCCACCCGCGCGCGGTCCCGGCACACCCGACGACCTATAGTGCGAACGTGGCCCTCATCACTGCGTGTACCAGGCCGTCGGGACTCCAGCCCCTCGGTCCGGTGCGCGGGCGGCCGTGTCGTTGAAGGCTGGCCCCTTCACGACCCGGCCGTCGCGGCGCGGCCGCACCGCGCGAGACCGGGTTGGCGCATCCGGCGCTCGCGAGGGCCGCGAACGCTGTCCCCACGTCCCCGAACCAGGCACCCGGCCCGCGACGGTGCGGTCCGGTCGGGGGCGACACCCGAGCGCCGCCGCCCGTCACGACCGGCGGCTCACCAAGGAGGTCGTCGATCTCAGTGGCCAAACAGATCGAACAGCTCGACCGCGTCATCATCCGCTTCGCCGGGGACTCCGGCGACGGCATGCAGCTGACCGGTGACCGCTTCACGCAGGAGACGGCGTCGTTCGGCAACGACCTGTCCACCCTGCCGAACTTCCCCGCGGAGATCCGCGCTCCCGCCGGGACCCTGCCCGGGGTGTCCAGCTTCCAGCTGCACTTCGCCGACCACGACATCATGACCCCGGGGGACGCCCCGGACGTGCTGGTGGCGATGAACCCCGCGGCCCTCAAGGCCAACCTGGGCGACCTGCCCCGGGGCGCCACCGTGATCGTCAACACCGACGAGTTCACCAAGCGCAGCCTGGCCAAGGTCGGGTACACGGCCGACCCGCTGACGGACGGGACGCTGGACGCGTTCAAGGTGAGCGCGGTGCCGCTGACGTCCATGACGGTGGAGGCGCTGTCCGGCGCCGACATCTCCAAGAAGGACGCGCAGCGGGCCAAGAACATGTTCGCCCTGGGCCTGCTGTCGTGGATGTACAACCGGCCGACGGAGGGGACGACCTCGTTCCTGAAGTCGAAGTTCGCCGCCAAGCCCGACATCCTGGCCGCGAACCTGACCGCGTTCCAGGCGGGGTGGAACTTCGGCGAGACCACCGAGGACTTCGCGGTCTCCTACGAGATCAAGCCCGCGCGGCTCCCGGCGGGCACCTACCGCAACATCACCGGCAACCTGGCCACCGCCTACGGGCTGATCGCCGGGTCCGAGCGGTCGGGGCTGCCCCTGTTCCTGGGCTCGTACCCGATCACCCCGGCGTCGGACATCCTGCACGAGCTGTCCCGGCACAAGCGGTTCGGTGTGCGCACGTTCCAGGCCGAGGACGAGATCTCCGGTGTGGGCGCCGCCCTGGGCGCGGCCTTCGGCGGCTCCCTGGGCGTGACCACCACCTCGGGTCCGGGCATGGTGCTCAAGCAGGAGACGGTGGGGCTGGCGGTGATGACCGAGCTGCCGCTGGTCATCGTGGACGTGCAGCGGGCCGGTCCGAGCACCGGCATGCCCACCAAGACCGAGCAGACCGACCTGCTCATGGCCCTGTACGGGCGCAACGGCGAGTCGCCGGTGCCCGTGGTGGCGCCCGCCTCCCCCGCGGACTGCTTCGACGCCGCGCTGGAGGCCGTGCGGATCGCGGTGCGCTACCGCACGCCGGTGGTGGTGCTCTCCGACGGGTACCTGGCCAACGGTTCGGAGCCGTGGCGGCTGCCGGAGGTCTCGGAGCTGCCGCGGATCGACCCGGCCTTCGCGACCGGGCCCAACGGGCCGGGCGAAACCTTCCTGCCCTACCTGCGCGACGAGGAGACGCTGGCCCGCCCGTGGGCGGTGCCGGGCACGGCGGGGCTGGAGCACCGGATCGGCGGTATCGAGAAGCACGCGCAGAGCGGCGACATCTCGTACACGCCCGCCAACCACGACCTGATGGTCCGCACGCGCCAGGCCAAGATCGACGCGATCGCCCGCGACATCCCCGAGCTGGCGGTGGACGACCCCGGCGGGGAGGCGGACGTGCTGGTCCTGGGCTGGGGCGGCACGTACGGGTCGATCACCGCGGCGGTGCGCCGCGTGCGCCGCGCGGGCGGCCGGGTGGCGCAGGCGCACCTGCGCCACCTCAACCCGTTCCCGGCCAACCTCGGCACAGTGCTCCACCGGTACGAGCGGGTGGTGGTCCCCGAGATCAACCTGGGCCAGCTGTCCCTGCTGCTGCGCGGCAGGTACCTGGTCGACGTCATCGGCTACAACAAGGTCCGCGGCCTGCCCTTCAAGGCCGAGGAGCTCGCGGGCGTGCTTCAGGAGGTCATCGACCGTGACTGAGAACGTGACGGGTACCGGCGCGAACGGCCACGTCCACGGGGCCCCGGAGGCCCTGGGCGGGCTGCGCCTGGTGCCCAGGACCGACACCGCGTACAAGATGAAGGACTTCAAGTCCGACCAGGAGGTGCGCTGGTGCCCGGGCTGCGGCGACTACGCGATCCTGGCCGCCTTCCAGTCCTTCCTGCCCGAGCTGGGCGTGCCGCGCGAGAACGTGGTGATGGTGTCGGGCATCGGCTGCTCCTCCCGATTCCCGTACTACCTGAGCACGTACGGCATGCACTCGATCCACGGGCGCGCCCCGGCGATCGCGACCGGGCTGGCCACCAGCCGCCCGGACCTGTCGGTGTGGGTGGTGACCGGTGACGGCGACGGGCTGTCCATCGGCGGCAACCACCTCGTCCACGCGCTGCGCCGCAACGTCAACATCAACATCCTGTTGTTCAACAACCGGATCTACGGGCTGACCAAGGGTCAGTACTCCCCCACCTCCGAGCCGGGCAAGATCACCAAGTCCTCGCCGGTGGGGTCGCTGGACCACCCGTTCAACCCGCTGTCGCTGGCGCTGGGCGCGGAGGCCACGTTCGTGGCCCGCACGATCGACTCCGACCGCAAGCACCTCACGTCGGTGCTGCGGGCGGCGGCCGACCACCCCGGCGCGTCGTTCGTGGAGATCTACCAGAACTGCCCGATCTTCAACGACGACGCGTTCGAGCCGCTGAAGGACCCGGCGGCGCGGGACGTCCGGCTGCTGCGCCTGGAGCACGGCGAGCCGCTGCGGCTGGGCCCGGACCGGGGCGTGGTCGCCGGGGAGTTCGGCGGCCTGGAGGTCGTGGACGTGGACTCGGTGGGAGAGGACCGGCTGCTGCGGCACGACGCGCACCGGGAGGACCCGGGGTACGCGTTCGCGCTGTCGCGCCTGGACCAGCCCGCGTTCGAGCACGTGCCGATCGGGGTGCTGCGGGACGTGCGCCGCCCGGCCTACGACGAGCTGGTGAACGAGCAGGTGGCCGACGCGCGGGCCGAGCGCGGCGCCGGCGAGCTGGCCGCCCTGCTGGCCAGCGGGGACACCTGGAGGGTGGAGTAGGACCGTGTCCGGGCCCCGCCGGGGGCGGGGCCCGGACACGCCGTGGTCCGTGCGGCACGGGCCCCGCGCCGCCGGCACGCGGGGCCCGGACGGGCCGGGCGACCGGGTGTGACACGGCGGACAGACGCACCACCCCGCCGACCGCACCATGAGGGCATACGCTCTCCCCCATGCGTATCGTCATCGCCGGAGGACACGGGAAGATCGCGCTGCGGCTGGCCAGGCAGCTGGCCGACCGAGGTGACGAGCCCGTCGCCCTCATCCGTAACCCGGACCACACCCAGGACGTCGTCGACGCCGGTGCCGAACCGGTCGTGATCGACCTGGAGAAGGCCACCGTCACCGAGCTGACGGAGAAACTCATGAACGCGGACGCCGTCGTGTTCGCCGCGGGCGCGGGCCCGGGCAGCGGCGCCGCCCGCAAGGCGACCGTCGACCACAAGGCCGCCGTGCTGACCGCCGACGCGGCCTCCCTGGCGGGCACGCGCCGCCTGGTCCAGGTGTCGGCCATCGGCGTGGACGAACCCGTGCCGGAGGGCACCGACGAGACGTGGGCGGCGTACGTGGAGGCCAAGCGGGCCGCCGACGCCGACCTGCGCGAGCGCGACCTGGAGCTGGACTGGACGATCCTGCGCCCGGGCCGGCTGACCGACGACCCGGGCACCGGCAGGGTGGAGCTGGGCGGGGAGGTCGAGCGCGACGCGGTGACCCGTGACGACGTGGCCTCGGTGATCGTGGCCCTTCTGGACGAACCGGGAACGGTCGGCAAGGTTCTCAACCTGGTGAACGGGGAGACACCCGTCGCCGAGGCCGTCCGCGCCGCTGCCGCCTCCTCCTGAGGGGGTGCCCGCGGCTCTCTGTGGCCAGATGCGCCTCCAGGGGGCATGATGGTTGCGGAGCCCGGCGGAGCCCCGCCACGGTGGACGCGGATGACCGGGTGTCAGCCCGACGAGTACGGCAAGCTCCACGCAGAGCAGATGGGTACGGTTATTCATGAGCGTCACGCAGGTCGTGAGGGACAGCACGGTCGTCGAGCACGCCAAGGTCGCCGCGCAGCAGAAGCGCCGGATGTTCATCATCCAGCTGGAGGTGAACGCCTACGACGAGGCCTCCAGCAAGCTGCGCCCCGGGCTCACGCGCATCCTGGAGGGGATCGAGGAGGCCGGGTGGCGGCTGGACCTGATCACCCCGGGCGACGAGGGTGACAAGCCCGCCCGTCTGTTCATCTTCCGTCCGGACCCCGACAGCAAGAAGGACGACGCCGCCAAGGCCGAGCAGCAGCACCAGCAGGAGCCCTCGGGCCAGCAGCACGCCTACCCGCACCCGCCGACGGGCGCGCAGCCGCAGGACCCGTACGCGGGGTACGGCCAGCAGCCCGGATACGGGCAGCAGCAGTACCCGGGATACGACCAGCAGCAGTACCCCGGGTACGGGCAGCAGCCGGGCTACGGCCAGCAGCCCGGATACGGGCAGCAGTACCCGGGATACGGGCAGCAGCAGGGCTGGTAGTCCCTCGATCGAGTAACAGGCCCGCACGGTCAGCCGTGCGGGCCTTTTTCGTGCGCCTGATATCGGACAAATCCGGGTTCCGATGTATTCGGCGTACATCGCCGCTGCCCCTGTTTTCGGCTGGATAAAACCTTCACCCGACGAAGCGTCGATATGTCCGGCATGCCTACCCCGAAGCCGAAGAAACTCCAGGGAAACTCTGGATTCTTCCCTGAAAGTACTCCAAGCACGTCCTCGACTACGCTAAGTTAATTCCGGCGGATGCAGCCACCCTGTTTTGAACTTCCGAAAGGTAAGAAGAATGTCCCGTATTGCCAAGGTTTCCGGATTCGTTCTCGCCACCGGCCTCGCGTTCGGTGCCTTCACCGGGACCGCCGCCGCCGACAACAACGCCGACGTGCAGAACGTGACCATCCCGATCTGCCTGGACATCCTCACGGCCTCCGGCGTCAGCGGCAGCGACTGCAACGTCATCGACTGGGAGTCCACGAAGGGCATCTCCGTCAACGACTAGGACCGGCCCGCCCTCGCACCCGGCTCGGTCACAGCGGGATCCACGGGTCCCGTCAGCACCAACGATCACACCACGAACCGAAAAGGACCAACACCATGAAGCGCTTCGCCTCCGTCTCCGGCCTCATCCTCGCCACCGGCCTCGCCCTGGGCGCCATGTCCGGCACCGCCGCCGCCGACAACAACGCCAACATCCAGAACGTCACCGTGCCGATCTGCGCCAACGTGCTGGCCTTCACCGGCTTCGAGCTGGGCGGCGACTGCAACGTGGCCTCCGGCACCAGCACGAACGGCATCTCCGTCGAGGACTAAGCCCGTCGACACGACGAACCTCTTGCGCACGACCTTCTGTGGGGGTGGACGCGGGGCACGGCGCACGCCGCGCCCCGCGTTCTGTGTCTGTGGCGGGCAGAGCGCTCAGGACGCGCAGGGCCGCGGATCGACGCCCTCCACCGGGTCGGTGGCCAGTCGGGCGTGCGCACCCGTGTCGAAGCGCTCGGCGCCGTAGCGCAGCTTGCGCCGTTCGATCCCCTCCGGCCGGAACCCGGACCGGCGCGCCACCACGCACGATCCCGGGTTGTTCAGCCGGTGCCCCAGCTCCAGCCGGAACAGGCCCGCCTCGGCGAAGGCGTACTCGCTCACCAGCAGCGTCGCGGCCGTGGCCACACCCCGGCCCCGCGCCTCGGCCAGGGTCCAGTAGGAGACCCAGCCGGTGTCGTGGGCCCTGCTGGTCACGTTGACCTGGACGTGTCCCAGCACCGGCCCGCCGTCCTCGACGACCGCGAAACCGAAGGCCGTGCCCTCCTCCGCCCGGACGCGCTGCCGGTCGATCCACGCGGCGGCCAATTCCGGGGTGTCGGGGACCTCGGGCGACTGCCAGGCCAGCTCCGGCTCAGCGAAGGCCTCCAGCACCCGGTCGGTGTCCCCCGGCTCCCACCTGCGCAGTCGGTACACAGCGGCTGCCTCCTCCTCGTCCGCGCTCTGACCGCGCCACGCTACAGCCACTCCTCCTCCCGCCTTCGGGGAGGGTGGGCCGGCGGATCTCCTAGCGCGGGCCCCGCCGCCCCGTCCGCCGGCCGGGAGGACCCGTTCCGCGCCCGGGGATGTCACGTACGGCCGGAGCTGGTACGTCTGCCTGTCATGACCACCGATGTCTTCGAAGAGCACCGCTCCCTGCTGACCGGTGTCGCCTACCGCATCCTCGGCAGCGCCTCCGACGCGGAGGACGCCGTCCAGGAGGCCTGGCTGCGCTGGTCCTCCGTCGATCCGGCCGCGGTGGAGGACCCGCGCGCCTACCTGGTCACCGTCACCTCCCGGCTGGCCATCGACCGGCTGCGCAGCGTCCGGTCCCGGCGGGAGTCCTACGTGGGCGACTGGCTGCCCGAGCCGGTCAGCGACGTCCCCGGCGGGGCTGAGCACGCCGAACTCGCGGACTCGGTGGAGTTCGCGCTGCTGGTGGTCCTGGAGACCCTCAGCCCGCTGGAGCGCGCCGTCTTCGTGCTGCGCGAGGCCTTCCAGATGCCCTACGCCGAGATCGGCGCGGTGATCAGCCGGGAGGAGGCCGCCACCCGCCAGCTCGCCCGGCGGGCGCGCGAGCACGTACGCGACAGGCGCCCGCGGTTCGAGGCCGACCGGGCCGTGCGGCGGCGGATCACCGAGCGCTTCCTGGGAGCCTGCCTGGAGGGTGACCTGGAGGGGTTGACCGGCCTGCTGGCCGACGACGTCACGCTGGTGAGCGACAGCGGCGGCCGGACCAGGGCGCCCCACCGGATCCTGGAGGGCGCGGCGAGGGTCGGCCGGTTCCTGTCCGTGCTGGCGCGGCCGCGCAACGCGGAGCGCTTCCTCGTCTCCGCGGGCCTGGACGGCACGGAGGAGCCGCGGTCGGCGGTCACCGAGGTCAACGGCGGACCGGCGGCGGTCGTCTCCGTCGGGGACAGGGTGGTCGCGCTGCTGTCCCTGGACATCACCGCCGAGGGCCGTGTTCGGCACGTGTACCTCGTGGCCAATCCCGACAAGATGTCACGTCTGCGGGCGCCCGAACCGTCCTAGTGGCATGGACATCACCGTTGTGGGCGGTGGGCTCGCCGGACTGACCGCGGCCATCGCCAGCGCCGAGAGGGGCGCGAACGTCACCCTGCTGGAGGCGCACCGGACCCTGGGCGGGCGGGCGCGCTCCACCGAACCGCCGTACACGGCCAACGAGGGGCCGCACGTGCTGTACGGCGACGGCCCGCTGTTCGCCTGGCTGGCCGAACGCGACCTGCTCCCGCCCCACCTGCCCTTCCCCGCGCGCGCCGTGCCCCGGGTGCGCGTGCGCGACCGGGGGCGTGTGGGAGCGCCGCCGGTCGCCCTGCTCCGGGCCGCCGCGCGGCGGCGGCTGCGCGCTCCGCACGACCGGGACTTCGGCTCGTGGGCGCGGGAGGCGCTCGGCGCGGAGCCCGCGCGCGTGGCCGCGAACATGATGGGCGTGGCGCTGTTCGACTCCGACCCGTCGCGGTTGTCGGCCGCGTTCGTCTGGGAGCGGTTCCTGCGGGTCACCAACCCCGGCTGGCCCTCACCGAAGTACCTGGTCGGCGGCTGGTCCTCGCTGGTGGAGCGGTTGGCCGGACGGGCGCGGGAGATGGGGGTGCGCGTGGGAACCGGCGAGCGGGTGGACGCGCTCCCGGGTACCCCGACCATCGTCGCGACGTCGCTGGCCTCGGCCCGCGCGCTGCTCGGCGACGACTCACTGGAGTGGGAGAGCGGGCACGCCCTCATGGTGGACCTGGGGCTGCGGCGCGGCCGGGACCCCTTCATCGTCTTCGACGCCGACGAGTGCGGCTTCCTGGAGCGCTACTCACTGGTGGACCGCACGCTCGCCCCCGGGGGCGAGGAGCTGGTCCAGGCGCAGCTGCCGGTGCGGCCGGGTGAGTCCCGGGCGCGGGTCGCCGAGCGGCTGGAGCGGTTCCTGGACCTGTCCCTGCCGGGATGGCGGGAGCGGGTGACGTGGCGGCGCGACCAGGTGGCGCGCGGGCGCACGGGCGCGCTGGACCTGCCGGGGTACACGTGGCGGGACCGCCCGGCCGTGGACCGGGGCGACGGCGTCTACCTGGCGGGTGACGCGGTGGCGGCGCCCGGTCTCCTGGGCGAGGTGTCGCTCAACAGCGCGGTCGCGGCGGCGGAGGCGGCCACGGGCAGGCGCGCCGTCGGCACCCGCTAGGAAGCCTCGGGACGGCTGGGACGGCGGAGGCCCGTGGAGGCCTCCGCCGTTCCCGTCGCCCGGGTCCCGACGGCGTGTTCTGTCAGGCGGCACGACCGGCTCCGCGGCCGCCCGCGCGGTGGCGTGTTCCTGGCCGGGCCGGTCAGGCGGGCGCGCGCGAGACGGCCTCGACGTTGTTGCCGTCCGGGTCGCGGACGAACGCGCCGTAGTAGTGCTCGTGGTACTCCGGCCAGACCTTCGGCTCGTGGAGCACCTCCGCGCCCGCCTCGACGGCGGCGGCGAAGAAGGCGTCCACCGCGGCCCGGTCGGGCGCGGTGAAGGCGAAGTGCGACTCGCGGGCCTCACCGGGCGCGGGCGCGGGTCCGATCCAGAAGTCGGGTCCGGACGTGCCGTAGCCGACGTTCTCGCCGTAGTCGAGGACGCGGCGGGCGCCCAGCGGGGCGAGGACCGCGTCGTAGAAGGCGGCGCTGGCCGCGGGGTCGCTGACCTGGATTCCGAGGTGGTCCAACATGGGATGAGTGTGACACGGGCCACCGACACTTCCGGGGGCAAGGGGCCAGGTGCAGGGCCGGGTTTCGGACACCCTTGCGAGGCTTTCTCCGCGAAACCCGCCGGTAACCGAGCGTGCGTCAGAATACTGGCTGCCATGCACGACCCGTGGCGCGACCTCCCGGCACTGCCCGACCGTCCCCTGACCGTGGAGGACCTGGAACCCCTGCCGGACGACGGTCGGAGGTACGAACTGGCCGACGGCAGGCTGGAGGTCTTCTACGCCGGTACCGCCATGCACTCCTTCGCCGCGACACGGTTGTGCTTCCACTTGACCATGAACGAGCCCGAGGGCTACGAGACCCTTCCCCGGGTGCCGTTCGTCATGGACGCGCGGCGTACGTGCTTCCGGGCGCCCGACGTGTCGGTGCGTTCCACGGACAGGGAACTGGAGGACTATCCGACGGGCCCTCCGCTGCTCGCGGTCGAGGTCACCACGGCGGAGAGTGTGCTGCGCGACCACCATGCCAAGTTCCGTGAGTACGCCGCCTTCGGCATCCCCTCGTACTGGATCGTCACTCCCTGCCAGTGGGCGCCGAACATCATCGAGTTCCGCCTGGAGAACAACGGATACCGGCCGGTCCGTAAGGTCGACGGCACCGACGTCTTCGAGACCGACCTCCCCTTCCCCGTGAAGCTCGTACCGCACTGGCTCGTCGCGAGCGGCCCGTGGAAGAGGCACATCGGCGGCGAACCCGAGGAGGCTCAGGCCGTCCAGCGGTAGAGGTGTTCGGGACGGCCCGTCGAGCCGTAGCGCATGCGCAGCTCGGCCCGGCCGACCGCGCACAGGTGCTCCAGGTAGCGGCGCGCGGTCACCCGGGACACCCCGGCGCGCTCGGCCACCTCCGAGGCCGACACGTCCCCCTCCGCCTCCCGCAGCACTCCCGCCACCAGGTCCACGGTGGTCGGGGTCAGCCCCTTGGGCAGCGATCGGCCCCCGGCCGGGCGCAGCAGCCCGAACAGCCGGTCCACCTCCTGCTGGGTGGCCTCCCCGTCGGCGTCCATCCTCCGGCGCGCCACGGCGTAGCGCTCCAGCTGGTCGCGCAGCACGCTGAGCGGGAACGGCTTGAGCAGGTAGTGGACCGCCCCGCCGTGCATGGCCGAGCGCACCTGGCCGATGTCGCGCACGGCGGTGATCATCAGGAAGTCCGTCCGCTGGGGCGCGGCGCTGGTGGCGGCGGCGCGCAGGGCGCGCATCACCGAGATCCCCGAGGCGTCGGGCAGGTGCAGGTCGAGCAGCACCAGGTCGGGCTGGTGCCCCCGGATCTGGGTGAGGGCGGCGGCCGCCGTGTGCGCGACCCCCGCCACGGTGAACCCGGGCAGCGACTCCACCAGCTCCTGGTGGTTGCGCGCCACCCGCACGTCGTCGTCCACGACCAGCACACGGATCATCGGGCCGCCCCCTGCGGCGCCCGCGCCCCCGGCAGGGGCAGGCAGGCGGTGAACACCGCGCCCTCGTCGGCGTCGGGCGCCTCCATCTCCACGCTTCCCCCTCTTCCCTCGCAGACCTGCTTGACCAGCGCCAGGCCCAGCCCGCGCGTGCCGCCGTCCCGGGACGCCTTGGTGGTGAACCCGAGCCGGAAGATCTCCTCCGCCACGTCGTCGGCCACCCCGTGTCCGGAGTCGGTCACCCGGATCTCCAGCAGGTCGTGGGGCAGGTCGGTGCCCTCGGCCCGGTGCAGCCGCACCATCAGCTCCACCCAGCCGTGCGGGGCCGAGGCCACCGCGTCGAGCGCGTTGTCGACCAGGTTGCCGAGGACGAGCAGCGCGTCGGAGCGCACCTCCCTGTCCAGCGCGGGGACGCTGGTGAGGGGGGACAGCCGCAGGTCCACACCCAGCTCGGAGGCCTGCGCGGACTTGGCGATGGTCAGCGCGGCCAGCGCGGAGTCGCCGACGTGCCGGGAGATGTCCGCGCTGGTGCGGCTGTGCGTCGCGGACAGGTCGGCGAGGTAGGCGCGGGCCTCCTCGTGGGCGCCGAGTTCGAGCATTCCGGCGATGGTGTGCACCCGGTTGGCGAACTCGTGGGTCTGGGCGCGCAGGCCGCGGGTGACCGTGCGCGCACCGTCGAGCTCGCCGGTGAGCCGGTCCAGTTCGGTGCGGTCGCGGAAGGTGACGACCGCCCCGGCGTCCTGGCCGCGCACGTGGACCGGCATCCGGTTGGCGACCAGGATGCGGTGCCCCGCCAGGAGGAGGCGGTCGTCGCCGGGGTCGGCGCCGGAGACGATGTCGCGGACGCGCTCGGACAGGCCGAGTTCGTCCAGGCCCCGGCCCTCGGCGTCCTCGGGCAGGCCGAGCATCTCCCGGACGGGCGGGTTGGCCAGGACGAGGCGGCCCGAGCCGTCCACGGCGAGCACGCCCTCGCGGACCGCGTACAGCAGGGCCTCGCGGCTCTCCAGCAGGGAGGTGATGTCGGCGGGTTCGAGTCCGTGGGTCTTGGTGCGGACCTGGCGGGAGAGGGCCCACGCGCCGGCCACGCCCAGGACCAGCACCACGGCCACCGTGCCCAGTATGGCGGGGACCGCGGCCCTGGCCTCGGTGGCGGCGCTGGAGGCGAGGATGCCCAGGGAGACGTAGCCGACCACCTCGCCGCGCGCGTCGCCGCCGTTGACCGAGCCGCCGCCGGAGAACACCGGGACCTTGGCGCGCACGGTGCGTCCCCGCGTCCCCTCCTGCACGCCGGTCCACTCCCGCCCCTGCGCGGCGGGTCCGGGCGGGGTGGACACGGTGCGGCCGATGAGTTCGTCGTCGGGGTGCGAGTAGCGGATCCCCTCCGGGGAGGCGATGACCACGAACTCGGTGCTGGTGGCGGAGTCGATCCGGTCGGCCAGGGGTGCGAGTTCGGCCGCCGGGTCGGCGGACTGCAGGCCCGCGACGACCTCGGGCATGACGGCCACGGACCGGGCCAGGCTCAGGACCCGCTCGGCGTAGTGGCGGTCGGTGGCCCGGTCCATGTGGACGGCCCACAGCGCGCCCACGGCGGCCAGGGCCAGTGCCAGCAGGAGCACGTAGCCGATGAACAGGGAGCCGGTGAGCGACAGTCGGAAGCGCGCGGGGTACGTGATCATGTGTTCTCCAGGCGCCGTGGCGGGGGACGCGGAAGCCCCGGCCGGGCGAACCCGCAGGTGGGCGTTGCACGAACAATACGACCGAACGTGACGCGGGTGTTAACACAATCCTGACACGCGCGTGACCCGGGTCACTTTCCAGCCCGTTCCGAGGCGCTCGGACAGGGGGTCCACAGGGGTCGGAACGCGCCGGTCGGGGCGGCGGCCCTCAGGCGGCGACGCGGAAGACCTGCTTGGAGTGCCAGGCGACATGGGCGGGTTCGACGGCGGGGCTTCCCGGAGCCGGGCGGACGAGGTCGCGTCCGGCGAGGGAGAGGACGACCGTCTCGGCCGCGGGGGAGCGGGCCTCGAAGCGCGGGGACACCGCGACGGTGAGTTCGCCGGTGAGCCCGAGGACGCCGCGGTCGAACAGCAGGTGGTGCGTCGGGCACAGGCACAGACCGTTGTCCAGGTCGTTGGGGCCGTCGTACGACCACCAGCGGATGTGGGCGGCCTCCAGCCCGACCGACACGCCGTCCAGCCGCCCCTCGTAGCCGCAGAACGCGCACCGGTGCTCGTAGGCGGTCAGCACGGTCTCCCGGAACCGGGGGTCGCGGACGCCGCCCTCCCCCGGCGCGGGGACCGGCCCCTGGCCCACGCGGAGTCCGGTGAGGGCGATGATGCCCTCGTGCAGCGAGGGGGCGAAGTTGTCGTCGAGCAGACGGCGGGCGATGCGGGCGGCCAGGCCGGGGTCGTCGCTCAGGGCCGCGTCCAGGTCGGGGTCCAGCCTGCCCCGCGCCTCCTTCTCCCGCAGCAGGGTCACCGCCGAGCCCGGGGACCCCTCGCCGTCCACCGTGGTGACCCGCCAGAACCCGTCGGTCTCCAGGTGGTGGAAGGGGTAGCCGGGGTTGGTGGGTTTGGCCGGGCCGAACTCCCGCAGGAGTCGCGCGAGCCGGGCCTCGGCCTCGCTGTAGACGATGGGCGCGTTGCCGTTCCGCTGGTGGTGCGCGAGCGCGTACAGCAGCAGGAGGGGCTTGTGGGGGGCGCGGACCCCGGCACGGGTCCACCGCTTGACGGAGCCGAGCCGCTGGGTCCAGTCCATACCGGCACACCCTAGTACGGACGGCCTCCGGCGGCTTCCGGAAGGTGCTCTTCCCCGGGAGGCCGCCTGTCGGAGGGCCGCGTGCCGGGAAGGCCGCATGCTGAGAGACCGCGTGCGAGGAAGGCCGCGTGCCGGGCGGACCGGGCCGTTCGGCGCGGTCGCGGGACCGCACCGAGCCGCGGAGCACGTCCCGGTACCGGAACGCTCCGAGGCCGCGGTAGCAGGCGTTATCGGCGCGGGCCCCGAAGCCCGGCGGACTACCATCGTCACCATGGCAACCGGGAACACGGGTCGCAAGCGCCCCACGATCAGCGACGTCGCCCGCCGGGCGGGTGTGAGCAAGGGCGCCGTGTCCCGGGCGTTGAACACCGGTACCGGCACCAGCGCCAGCACCCGTGAACGCATCCGCCAGGCGGCGGTCGAACTGGGCTGGAGCCCGAGTTACGCCGCACGCGCGCTCAACGGCAAGTCGCTGGGCACCATCGGCCTGATCGTGCGCCGCTCCCCCGAGATCCTCGACTTCGACGCGTTCTTCCCCTCGTTCCTGTCCGGTATCGAGTCGGTGCTCTCCGGCGAGGAGCACGCCACCGTCATCCGCTTCGTACCCGACGAGCGGACCGAGGCCGCCACCTACGAGCGGTTGTTCAACGACCACTTCGTCGACGGCTTCCTGGTCACCGACCTGCGGACGGACGACGGCCGTCCCGCGATGCTGCGCCGCCTGGGCGCGCCCGCCGTGGTGGTGGGCGCGCCCGAGGGCTCCTCCGACTTCCCCACCGTCACCAACGACTCCAGGGAGGCGATCCGCGGTCTGGTGCGCTGCTTCGCCGAGGCGGGGCACCGGCGCATCGCCCACGTCCAGGGCGACCCCCACATGCTGCACGCGCACCAGCGCCGGCGCCACTGGGAGGAGGCCGTGCGCGAGCTCGGCCTGGAGCCGGGGCCCGTGGAGGAGCACGGCGGCTACACCATCGAGGGCGGGGCCCGGGCCACGGAGCGCATCCTCGCCAGGCCCGCCGCCGAACGCCCCACCGCCGTCTTCTACGGCAGCGACCTCATGGCCATAGGCGGTTACTCCGTGCTGGGGGAGGCGGGTCTGACCGTCCCCGACGACATAGCGGTGGCCGGGTTCGACGACATCCCCCTGGCCTCGTTCGTCACACCGCCGCTGACGACCGTCCGCAACAGGCACCGCGCGCTGGGCAGTGTCGGGGCCCGCATCCTGCTGGACATGCTCAAGGGGCAGGAGCCGCCGCTGTCGACCGTGCTCGTCGGTGAGCTCCGCCCGAGGAAGTCGTCCGGACAGCCGATCCAAGGCTTGTAACGGTTCCACAACTGCCCCTCCTGCCTTCCTGTGATCTCGCCTACACTGCCGAGGTAAACCGGTTTACCTAATCATCGGGTCACGCAGAGCGACGGTCGTGGCCCACGGTTCCCGACGCTCCCGCCCACGGACCGACGGGCGCGTCCGATCCGCCCGCTCCGTCACCGCCGACGCTGACGACGGGCTCACATGGCCTACAGAGAAACGGAGACGGCCGTGAAGACACCCCCCACAGCACTCCTGTCCGCCTCGACGGCGCTGGTACTGGCCGCCGCGCTGACCGGCTGCGGTTCCGGCGAGGATTCCGGGGACCAGACGCTGACCTACTGGGCCAGCAACCAGGGAGCGAGCGTAGAGGAGGACCGGGAGGTCCTCCAGCCCGTGCTGGACCGCTTCACCGAGGAGACCGGGGTGGAGGTCGAGCTGGAGGTCATCCCCTGGAGCGAGCTGTACAACCGCATCCTCACCGCGGTGAGCAGCGGCGACGGCCCCGACGTGCTCAACATCGGCAACACCTGGGCGGCCAGCCTCCAGGAGACCGGCGCCTTCGTGCCCTACGAGGGCGCGGACCTGGAGGCGGTGGGCGGCGAGGGGCGCTTCGTCGGCACCAGCTTCGCCACCGGCGGCGCCGAGGGCCAGACGCCGACGTCGGTGCCGCTCTACGGGCTGTCCTACGCGCTGTTCTACAACCCCACCATGTTCGAGGAGGCGGGCATCGAGGAACCGCCCGCGACCTGGGACGAGTTCGTCGACACCGCGGACGAGCTGACCAGGGACACCGACGACGACGGCGACGTCGACCAGTACGGGTTCGTACTGGAGGGCGGCAACGAGCGGCAGAACTCCCACATGGCCTTCATCCTCGGCCAGCAGCAGGGCGGACAGCTGTGGGGCGATGACGGGCCCTCCTTCTCCTCCGACGAGCAGGTCGCCGCGGTCAAGCAGTGGGTGGACCTGATGGCCGTGGAGGAGGTCGTCGACCCCAGCAGCGCCGAGTTCAGCGACGGCACCCAGGGCATCAGCGACTTCGTCGACGGGCGCGCGGCCATGATCATCGTGCAGGGCAGCGCCCGCACCAGCATGGCCGCCCGCGGTTTCGAGGACTACGAGGTCGCCCAGGTGCCGATGCTCGACCCGCTGCCGGGCGAGCCCATCCAGAGCCACGCGGCCGGGATCAACATCAGCGTCTTCAACGACACCGACGACAAGGAGGGCGCTCTGCGGCTGGTCGAGCACCTGACCAGCCCGGAGGAGCAGGTGTACCTGTCCCAGGAGTTCCAGACGCTGCCGGTGGCCACCGAGGCCTACGACAGCGAGGAGCTGCGGAGCGAGTCCATGGAGACCTTCCGCACGATCCTGACCGAGCACTCCGCGCCGATGCCGCTGATCCCCGAGGAGGGCCAGATGGAGACGGTGCTCGGCGAGGCGATCGGCGGGCTCTTCGCCCAGGTGGCGACCGGGGACGAGGTCACCGAGGCCGACGTCCGCCAGGCCATGGAGGCGGCCGAGACCCAGATGGACGCCGCGAACTAGGCGGTGCGGCCCTTCGGCCGCCCCGTCCCCGCGGCGGGGCGGCCGTCTGATGGAGGCGCTAGATGTCGACTACAGAAGAACAGGGGCCCGGCGCCGTCGAGGCCCCGCCCCGGACCGGCCCCGTGGAGGAACCGGGCAGGCGGCGTCCGCGCCGCCCGGGGTGGTTCCTGCCCTACGGCATGGTGCTGCCCGCGGCGGTACTGGAGCTGCTGGTCCATATCGTCCCCATGGCCCTGGGGATCTACATCGCGTTCACCTCGCTGACGCAGCTGACCATCCGGCGCTGGACGACGGCGCCGCTGGTCGGCCTGGAGAACTTCGTCCGCGGCCTCGACCCCGGAAACGCCCTGGGCAGCGCCCTGTTCGAGAGCCTGTTCCGCACCACCGTCTACACCGTGCTGGTGGTGGGGGTGTCGTGGGTGCTGGGGATGGCCGCCGCCGTCGCGTTGAACACGAAGTTCCGGGGACGCGGCGTGCTGCGCACGCTGTTCCTCGTGCCCTACGCCCTGCCGGTCTACGTCGCCGCGATCATCTGGGCGTTCATGTTCAACCAGCGCGACGGCATGGTCAACCGGGTGCTCGTGGAGGATCTGGGGCTGCTGGACGAGCGCCCGTTCTGGCTCATCGGCGAGAACGCCTTCTGGGTGCTGGTGATCGTGTCGGTGTGGCGGCTGTGGCCGTTCGCGTTCCTGATGCTGCTGGCGGCGTTGCAGAGCATCCCCGAGGACATGTACGAGGCCGCGGCCATCGACGGCGCCTCGACCTGGAGGAGGTTCACCGGCATCACGCTGCCCATGGTGCGCCCGGCGAACGCGGTCGTGCTGCTCGTCATGACGTTGTGGACGTTCAACGAGTTCAACATCCCCTTCCTGCTCTTCGGCGACACCTCGCCCGAGAGCGCGCGGCTGATCTCACCGCTGATCTACGAGCACTCCTTCGTCAACTGGAACTTCGGCCTGGGCGCCGCGATGAGCGTGCTGCTGCTCGTCGCACTGGTCATCGCGTCGGCGGTCTACGTCCGACTGGTGCTGCCCAAGGGGAGCGGCAATGCATGAGACACGCGGGTTCCGCTGGTTCCGGCGGATCGTCCTGACCTTCCTCACCGTGTTCACGGTGCTGCCCCTGTACGTGCTGGTGGTGACCTCGGTGAAGCCGCTGGAGAACGTCCGGGGGATGTTCACCTGGCTTCCGGACCGCGTCACCCTCCAGCCGTACGTGGACATGTGGACGACGATCCCGTTGGCCCGCTACCTCACCAACAGCCTGATCGTCACGACCACGGCGACGGCCCTGGCGCTGGTGGTGGCGGTGCTGGCCGCCTATCCGCTGTCACGGCTGCGCTTTCGCGGCAGGCGGCTGTTCAGCATGACGGTGCTCTCGACGCAGATGTTTCCCGGCATCCTGTTCCTGCTGCCGCTCTTCCTGATCTTCGTGCGGCTGGAGGACCTCACCGGCATCGAGTTCACCGGTTCCTACACCGGGCTGATCATCACCTACCTGACCTTCGCCCTGCCGTTCTCGATCTGGATGCTGGCCGGGTACTTCAGCGCCATCCCCGAGGGGCTGGAGGAGGCGGCGATGATCGACGGCACCGGCAGGATCGGCGCCCTGGTACGGGTCATCCTCCCCGTGGCCCGCCCGGGCATCCTCGCCGTCGGGGTGTTCGCGTTCATCACCGCCTGGGGGGAGGTGCTGTTCGCCTCGGTGCTCACCGACACCGAGACCCGCACACTCTCCATCGGGCTGGAGCTCTACACCAGCCAGACCGACACCCTGTGGAACGAGCTGCTGGCCGCGTCGGTGACCGTCTCCCTGCCGGTGGTCGTGGCCTTCATGCTGGTGCAGCGCTACCTCGTGTCCGGGCTGTCGGCGGGCGCGGTGAAGTAGCGGAAGGGCTCCCGCCGCCCCGGCCCCGCCGACAGCGGGCGCGCGGGGCGGTCGGGGCCCTCACGCCCGCTGCACGCCTCCGAGCGGCCCCGTCACGCCGACGCGGTCCCGAGAGGACCTCCCGCTCACTCGGTGGGCGCCACACCGATCGGGCAGCTGGCGCCGGTCCCGCCGATGCCGCAGTAGCCGTTGGGGTTCTTGGCGTCGGACAGGTACTGCTGGTGGTAGTGCAGGACGATCCGGTGTTGTCACAGGTCAGGCCGTATACGGCTTCTGTCTTGATGGGAGCAACCATCGTTCAGCCATCACCAGCTCCCACCTGGACGACAAGGGAGCCGAGCATTGCCCCAGAAGCCGATCAGCCTCGGTCACGGCAAGGGCAGCATCTTCAAGCGCTGTGAGTGCGCCGACCAGACGCGCTGCAAGCACGAGTGGCACATCCGCTACCGCATCGACGGCAGGCCCCGTGAGGAGGGACACGACCAGGGCTGGACCCGCCGACAGGCGGAGGGCCGCCTGAAGGAGGTCAACAGGGCCAAGTTCGCCGAGGCGCCCGTGGAGCGCGCCACCATCCGTTCGGTCCCGTCCTTCGAACGGTTCACCTGCGACTACCTGCGCGGCCGAATCGATCTGGGCAAAAACACCCAGCGCAACTACCGCAGCATCCTGGAGAACCACGTCTACCCCGAACTGGGACGCCTGCCCATCAACCGCATCGCCCGCAACCCCCACGTGCTGAACCAGTTCAAGCACCTCGTCGACACGGGGTTCACCTATGGACGGCTCAAGGTCACGCGCGACCTGCTGCACATGGTCTTCGAGGAGGCCCGACTGGAGAAGGTCATCACCGACAACCCCGTGACACGCATCCCCCTGCCACCCGAACCCCTGGGCGAGTTCTACCTGCCCACCGCGCAGGAGATCCACGCCCTGGCCGAGGCCATGCCGCCCCACCTGAGCCTGGGGGTCTACCTGGGAGCGGGCTGCGGGCTGCGCCTGGGCGAGATCCTGGCGGCCAACGCCTCCTGCCTGCGGGAGGGCAACACCTACAGGCTCAACCACCAGTGGACCAAGCACAGCGAGTTCGGGCCCCTCAAGCACCGGCTCCAAGGCGAATACCGGGACACGCCGATCAGCGACGAACTGGTCTCCTGCATGGAAGAGCACCAGAAACGGTACGGGCTGACCCCGGACGGCTACTACCTGCGCGGGATGCGGCGGGAGTTCCTCAAACTCCGCGTCCCGCGGGGCGGTGAACACCTGAGGGACGTCCCCGTCTCGCACGCCGCGTGGGCCACCGCCTTCAGCACGGCACGGCGCATCGCCCAGATCCCGCCCGAGGTCGACACCAAGAGCCTGCGGCACTTCTTCGCCTCCACGGCCGTGCGCAATGGCATCCCGCTGTCGGACGTGGCCGACTACATGGGCCACAAGGACATGCAGGTCACCCACAAGACCTACAAGCACCTGTTGCCCGAATCCCTGACCAGCATGAGCAGGGTGGTCAGCAAGGCCCTGTTCCAGTAGCGCCGACAACGACCGGAGGTCCCCGACGGCGTGCCGGGGACCTCCCCCATCGACAGGCCCTACCTCTGCCGGTGCACCCACTTCCTCAGCTCGGCCGGGTCGCAGCGCAGCGACCTGCCGATCACCACCAGGGGCAGCCCCAGATCACGGCCCTCCATCCGCGCCCAGCGCTCGGACTTGCCCAAGTAGCGCGCCACCTCCTTGAGCGTCATCAGCCGTTCCATGCTCCTGTCGTCTGTCTCCGCCGCTCTCTCCTCCCCGGTCGCGGACATGCTGGGACAGGGTGGCTTCAGCGCCTGGGTGACCCGAGACCCAGCGCGAAGTCCGCGTACTGCTCCTGGTCCCATGACGGGTCGAGCAGGTTGAGCCAGATCCGGGCCCGCGGCCCCTGCTCCACCAGGTCGGTCATCGTCGCGCAGCCGATCGCGAACCTCGGCCGAGGCACCATCAGGTACTGCGAGGCCCGGACGTAGACCGCCAGATCGGTCCGGCGGTTGGCCAGACGACGTTCGTTAGCCCCGTCCAGGACCACCAGCACCCGGGGAAAGCGCGGGTAGCGCTTGCGCCACGCCGGGCGCGCCGGCCCGTCCGCCGCGCTCCTGCGTTTAGGCAGGGGGTGGTGGTCGAAGTAGCGGGCGTAGGCCACGAGCTTGTTCGCCAGCCGGTGTACGGGCATGGTGGCGCGGTCCACCTCCACCAGGAACTGGATCTGTGTGCGGTTCCCGCTGGGTTCGACGACGATGTAGTGCAGTAGGGCGTCGCTGATCACGTGGGTGTCGGCGAATCTGCCGTTGGCCTTGGTGTAGCGGTG
This sequence comes from Nocardiopsis sp. CNS-639, assembly GCF_000381685.1. Lineage (NCBI taxonomy): Bacteria > Bacillati > Actinomycetota > Actinomycetes > Streptosporangiales > Nocardiopsidaceae > Nocardiopsis > Nocardiopsis sp. CNS-639. The sequence continues at coordinate 13,481 of NZ_KB906867.1, read as the reverse complement.
GGCCACCTCCGGGATCCAGTGCAGGGGTTCGAAGCCGTCGCCCAGGAGGCGGGCGTGTTCGAGGAAGGCCAGGCCCGTCTCGACCACCGCCAGCGTGTGCTCGGCGAGTGGGCCCGCAGCGCGCTGGTGGCTCATTCGGTAGGGGCGTACCGGTACCTGGTCGGTGTCGTGTACCGCGTGTGCTCCTGCGGGGGTGAGGTACCAGCGGTGTGGTCGGCGGCCCGGGGGCACCACGCGGTCGGCCAGGCCTTGGGTGCGCAGTTGGTGCAGGACGTGGAGCATGTACCGGCGTGAGGCGGCATCCGGGGTGAGCATGCGGGCCAGTTGGTGGCTGGTGGCCAGGCGGTGCTGGTAGAGCACCGCCTGGGTGTGTTGGGCCAGGGCGCTGGCCTCGATGGTGCGGATCGGCAAACCCTCGTCCTCCTCGGCGTGGGGACAGACGTCGCGTCATAAGGGGGAAGCCCGCCAGGGGCGAGCATGTGACGCATCACGATCGCGCGACCGGGACCTTGAGGGGGAGCGGCGTTTTTGTCCGGGGGGAGAGAACTCCCCCGTCTCGCATCACCACAGAGGTCGAAAGTTCTGCGCCCCGCCCCAGGAGAAAGGAAGAGCACACCACAGCGCCTTTCAGGTCAATCCTGAGGCGCTCACTTTCCTCGTTCGACTCCTTTCTCCGGGGTGGTCCTTCCAGGGCTCCAGGGCGCAACTGAGGGCCTTGGCGGCACACAGGGGACGAGTACACCAGCCCTGCAGCCGCCGCCCTCCCGGCCCGGCCGGGCACCGGCTCAGACACACAGCATGTACGGGTGTTCCCAGCTCAGGTGGAGAGGCGAGCAGGTGAGCGGAGTTCAGGCAGGAGAGTGACAGGAAGCGAGGCTGGAGGTGGCATCACGATCGTGGGGAGACCGGGCGGAAGGTAGGTCACCGTGGCCTGGAACGTTGGGAAGCACCGCAGGTCTACAGAGGGGAGAGCGCGATCCAGGCGGAGCAGAGGAAGACAGGAGGTATAAGAAGGAAGACGCTTCTCTCCTATATAAGGGAAGAGAGAAGATGTCGGCGTTTGCCGACAACACCTCATCTCCTACTGCGTCAGGCTTTGACGCTTCCGGTGGCTGCGGAAAGGTCGAACCCGTCCCTGTAGTGGTGCCTGTAGCGTCCGGTCAACCGTGGGGTCAACCATTGTCCGAACCCTTAGGTCAACCCTGCTGAGGGCGTTCACGTCTGGGCGTCTACTCCCCACGGCGCTGCTGCCCGCAGGGCTGCCCGTTCAGGGCGCAGCGGGGCGACCGTTCGTACCCGGGGACCGGCTGACGCAGGCTCCGGCAACCTCGGGAGAAGGCCCCGGCCAGCGCGGTCCAGAGCCGTTCCGGTGGCCTGGTCCAGGCGGACCAGGCCGCGTGAGAGGTGGCACACCTTGGACAGGCTCTCGGACCATGCCAGTACGGCCGCGAACGCCCGGCGTTCGAAGAACGCCCCGCGCCTGGCCGTCGCACCGTGCTGCTGCGCGGTCGTGTCCATGGGTGTACCGGGCTGGCCGTGCTCGCGTACCACCATGGGCCGACCTCGTACCACTGTGTTCCACCGCCCGTCGGCAAGGGCACCAGTGCTGGTCACAGCGGTTTGCCGACAGAATCGGCAAACCACGTCGGCAAACCCCGGCCGCAGGCGGGTCGGGTCGGCAAACCCGCCTGTGTCACCGCTTCACGGAGTTGCCGACTCCCCGCATACAGCTCCGGTGCCCTGCCTGCTCCTGTGGGACAGAGCGGTCGGCACTGGTCCGGGCGGAGCCGGGCACTCATGTGGCCACAGATGTATGGGCCAGTGGAGACTCCGCGCTCCTCGCGAGAAGAGGGCGGGGCCTGACCCGGCTCACCGAGCGGGACCCAGCCGTGGTCGACTGCTGCGGAGCGAAGGTCATCGCCCGCTCCGTCGGTTCACGACGCCAGCTCCCGCAGGAGTCGCATGCCTGCCCGGTGAGCGTGGTCTGCCTGAACGGTGTTCTCGCCCCGCCTGCGCGCGCCCAGCACGCGGTTCGCGCACACCCACACGCGGCTGATGAGTCCGTCTCGTGTGGACAGAACGGGGAACCGTTCGATGATCTCCGCACCCAGTTCGGGAACGCGGTAGGACGCCTCCCAGAGTTTCGCCGCGTCCAGCCCACGCGGCACTCGTCCCCAGCTGTCCCAGTCGAGCAGGAACAGCTCCGGGGCCGTCACGTTCCCCCAGTGCAGGTCGCCATGACCGATGCACCAGTCGGACACGGTCGTGTCGGCGCACCCTCCGAACGCCTGGGTGATGGAGCGGTCGATGTCCTCCTGGACAAGGGAGACACGGTCGGTGTCGGTGGCCGCCAGGTTCACCAGAGCGAGGCTCAGGGAGGTCCACCAGGACTCGGGAAGTCGGGGAGGCTCGTCCACGACGTAACCCACCGACACGGTCCGCTGGTCCACGAACGTCATCTCCTCGGCTCGGCATACGAAGCCGCCGTGCGTCCAGTGGACGGCCTGGAGGAAATCGGGCCGGGGGACTCCGCGTACGGCCGTGGAGGCTTCCAGGCCGCTGAACTCGCGCGGGAAGATCCAGCCGGGGCGGTGCCAACTGATCCGCGCCCACGTACCCCGCCCGGTCGGCATTCCCAGGGAGGGACGTGTTCCAGCCGGAGCCTGCCCCTCTTCGATGAGATCGGTACCGAGCCGGACAGCGACCTGTTGGAGCAGGTCGCGCCGGAACGCGGGTGAGGGCGACCGTGCGAGGCAGGGGGTGGGCGCGGTCAAGGGGCTTACCTTTCGATCAGCTCCTGGAGGTAGGAGGCGGCGGTGCCGAGGGGGGCGCGGGTCTGCTCGCCCGACTCCATGTCGCGGACGGTCACCTCACCGGACTCCTGTTCCTCAGGACCGTAGAGGACGGTGAAGCGGGCGTGCTGGGCGTTGGCCCACTGGAGCTGCTTGCCGAGCTTGCGCGACGCTCCTAGGAACATGCCCACGCGCAGGCCGCCCGAGCGCAGTTCGCCCGCCAGGCGCATCAGCTCGGCCTCCCCGCCCAGAACGGTCAGGGCGACGTCGAGGCCGCGCGGTTCGGCGTCCTGGGAGTCCTGCATGGCCAGGATGCGCTCGATACCGATGGAACCACCGCAGGCGGGTGCGTCGGGGCCGCCCAGGGAGGCGACCAGGCCGTCATAGCGCCCTCCGGCCGCGACCGCGCCGGGGAAGCCGTCGGCTTCAACCTCCCAGATGGCTCCGGTGTAGTAGTCCAGGCCGCGCACCATCCGGGGGGCGAAGACGACACGCTCCCCGAGGTCGGCGGTCAGTTCCAACAGGCTGTCGATCTCGGCCAGACCCCGTTGCCCGCGTTCGGTGGTGGCGAGCTTGGAGCGGATGAGCTCCGGGTCGTCGGCGGCCACGTCCTCGGCCAGGCTCTCGGCGACGGACACGTCCAGGCCGCGTTCGTCGATGAGTTCCTTCGCGACGGCCTGGACGCCGATCTTGTCGAGCTTGTCCAGGGTGGCCAGGACCCCGTCACCGCGGTCCTCGGCCACCTCGTAGACCTCCAGTAGACCGCGCAGGGCCTCACGGCTGTTGACCAGGAAGCGGAAGCTCCCGACTCCCAGGGCGTCGAGACCGTCGGCGATGGCGCGCACGATCTCGGCATCGGCCAGCGGTGAGGTGGAGCCCACGGTGTCCACGTCACACTGGACGAACTCGCGGAACCGGCCTTCCTGGGGGCGGTCGGCCCGCCACACCGGACCGATGGCGTAGCGCTTGAAGGGGGAGGGCAGCTTGGAGCCGTGGGTACCGATGACGCGGGCCAGCGGCACCGTGTGGTCATAGCGCAGAGCCAGGTCGGGCTGTCCGCTGGCCTCGTGGACGCCCCGGCGCAAGATCTTGAACAGGAGCTTGGAGGCCTCCTCGCCGTACTTGCCGGTGACCACCTCGATCCGCTCGAACGCAGGGGTCTCCAACGGGTCGAACCCGTAGCGTTCGAAGACCTCGGAGACGGTGGCGATGGCCGCCCTCCTGCGCCTCAGGTCGTCCGCGAGGAAGTCCCGCGTTCCTGAGGGTGCCTGCGCCTTAGCCATGTTGGTGCCGCTTCCCGTGCCGTGGTGAATGCGTGGACAGCGCCAGACTACTGCTGCTCCGCTTCGCCGACCGACCAGTCGGGAAAGTACCGGCTGAGCAGCCTCACCAGCGCTTTCCTCTCGCTCGGATCTCCGTGACCGGTGTGAACGAGCGGCGTACCGTCGATCTCCTCCAGGGTCTCCCACCCGTTCAGGGAGTCCATGAGGTCTCGCACCCCCGTCATCAGGGACAGGGACATCTGGGGGACGATCGCGTCCAGGGCATGGGCCTGGTAGTAGATCGAGGACCGCCGCGGGGCGGTGCTGTCGATCCGTTCGCTGTAGTTCACTTCGCTCACCCGCGGATAGCAGGAGTCCAGCAGCACCTTGGGCACGTCCCAGACGGGCATGAAGCAGTCCACGTGGCCGACGCGGCGTTTGGGGTAGGGCAGCGGGCGACGTCCGTTCATCAGGCAGAAGAGCAGTTCCGCCATGACGTCCTCACGGTTGTAGCCCATCAGCAGGCAGGCGCCGCCGATCTCGCGGTTCAGCGCACGTCCGACCATGTTGAGCAGCCAGGTGCCGAAGAAGTGGCTGGCGTCGGCGCCGTAGGTGGAGCGGACCTCACGCCACAGGACCTCGGGAGACGCCGACATGCCCAGGAGGGAGGCGATGTCCTCGGGGTGGAGCACGCGGTGGCCGAACCCGTACCCCTCGCACAGGTCGCGGGCGCGGTCGGCAGCGGTTCCCCTCCACAGCGGGTCCAGGACCACCGTGAAGCAAAGCACCTGGTCGGGGCGCAGCCCTTCGGCGCGGACGTAGCGGTCCAGGCCGCGCACGAGGCTGCTGGAGTCCCCACCGCCGGAGATTCCCGCGACGAGCGGGAGCGTGACCCCGTACCCGCGCAGGAAGTCCGCGATCTTGGTGAAGACGATCTCTCGGAGCTGTTCGTCGTCCACCAGGTGAACCCGGTGCTCGGGGTCCTTCTCGGCGTACCGCAGGTCGTACATCGCGGCGACGGGCTCGGCGCTGTGCTCTCGGGTGTGCAGGGTGTGCGGCAGGATCTCCACATCGGTGTTGCGCATGCATTGCAGGATCACCGTGCTCGGTTCCGGGATCTGCCCCAGCGTGTGAGTGATGGGAACGGGACGCAGGCTTCCGTCTCCGGGGACTTCGTATGCCTGGAACATCGAGGGGGGCATGCGGTTGGCCCGAAGCAGGTCGGCGAAGGACAACTCGTCGGCTGGCGCGACCGGGCGGGCGCCGTTCGCGAAGAGCACTGTGACCCGTTCCCACTTACTCACTCAGGTGGCTCCTGTTCGTGTCGTGTGTCGTAGGCCTAGAAGTGCGCGGTCAGCGCCGAGCAGGCCAGGGTCTCCTCGACCTGCGGCAGGGTCATGCGGTCCATGCCGACCTGCGGCAGGGTGCGCGTCATGACGGCCGCCAACTCGGCCAGGTCGGAAGTCGTCGGACCGGTCGTGTCGGTGTTCATGAACGGTGTCCTTCCTTCGATGCGCCCGGCCGCGAAGCGGCGGGGCGTGGCCGCGCACCGGTCGGTGCACGGGGCTCGTCACATGCTTCGCTCGGACGGTCGCCCTCCGGAGAGCGTCCGAGGTCCTTCACCAGGCCGGGGGTCACGAGTGCTCTGAGGTCCTGGTTTAGGAGCGACCAGGGCGAACCAGGCGGTTGCCCCGTTCCGGGAGCTGTTCACTCCCCACGTGGTGTCTTCGGTGACCAGCAGACGCGGCCCGTCCTGATCGGCGACGAACGCGATCGCTGGAGGTTGGCCGGTTGGGGAGGATGACTTCCTCACCTGCACATCGATGGGTCCGGGAGCGTTGATGACCACGCGCGGCGTGTCCGCCGACGGGCTCGACTGAGCGGGCTCAGGTTCCGTGGTGTCGGTGCAGCCTGCGGGCAGGAGCCATCGCAGCCCCCAACGGACGCCGGGTGTCCCCAGGCCTTCGAAGAACTCGACGGCGCGCCGCGGGGCCGGGGTCCTGTTCCCGGACTCCCACCCGGAGATGGAGGATTGGCTGACACCGGCCAACTGGGCGAGTGCCGTCTGGGACAGGTTCCGGGTCAGAGGGTGGGAGCGCAGGAGCCGCACCACGGCCACGACGTCCATACGTTCGACGGCGACGATCATCTCGGGCTCTCTCCACACTCCGTCGGGAATACAGGAGCAACGCTGATGGGGCGCTCCTTCGCGGCGGGGGCGTCCACAGTGGGTGCAGAGAACCATCGGTGCTCGCTCTTCTTCGCTGTCACTGGTGTTGCCGTATTCGTTCGTAGAGGCCCTGGGCGCTCGGATCGCTGAGCATCAGGGGGTGGGGGCCGCCACGCAGGAAGGCCCAGAACCGGCGTGAGCCGGGGCCCCAGAACACGAGCCACCGAAGGCCGACATGGCGTTGCAGTTCTCGGGCGACGTCGTAAGCGCCTTGGTCGTCCGCACGTTGCCACCCCATGGCGGCCTCACGCGGCGGGGACGCGGGGGGCGCGGTCGATCTCGAACCACACCGTGGTCCGGCCTCCTTCGCGGATCGTGCCCCAGCGGCTCGCCTCGCTCGCGACCAGGTGCAGACCGAATCCGCCTTCGGCGAGCGGATCCAGCGGTCGGGGGTGGGGGAAGGTGTCCTGCTCCCCGCGGGAGCCCTGGTCGGTGACGCGAACCTGGTACCTGCCGGGCAGTTTGAACACCGCCACCGTTACCGTGCCCCCGGGGTCGCCGCTGCGCGAGTGGCGAAGGGCGTTGGTGAACAGCTCCGACGCCAGCAGCGCGAGGACTTCTGTCTGGTTGTCGCCGTTGGTGCGGGCTCGGATGCGGCGCCGCATAACGGCGACCTGGCTCGGCTCTCCCGGAAGGGCGATCGCGGCGCCGAGGTGCGGACGGTCCGCGTCCAAAGTCAGAGGAGCGTTCGAGCGAGGGTCAGCAAGGCGTCGAGGCAGCCGTTCACCATTGCTTCCATGCAACCGCTCTGTGTTCAACCCGATCACCTTGCCCACACAGATCACCCTTGGTCGTGCCCGTTCAGAAACGTTCAATGACGTTCGGTCTCTGGAAGAGAGCATGAACGGGAGGCAGGAAAGAAGCCAGAGATGCCGCTTAATCAGGTCAGACGCGGGAATGCCGCATCATTCTGCGTCATCAGCGCAGAGTCGATGCAGCATCGCCTATGGCATAGTGCTGACATGGCGACCGAAGCCCCTCCCAGCGCATGGCGCGAGTTTGGTGCGAAAATAAGCCATTTGCGAGATATGGCCGGATTGTCACAGCTAGAGCTGGCCCAACGGTGCGGCATGGCACGAAGCACCCTTGGTGGCTACGAGACCGGCCACCGCAAGCCCAGGCGCGGTCATGTCGAGACCCTGGACAGGGAACTGGATGCGCACGGAGGGGTTCTACGCTCCTGGGAGACCGCGAGGCGCATGGACAACAACCCGGAGTGGTTCCGGGCGATCGCTGACGCGGAGAAGTATGCGACGAGCATCGAGATGTTCCACTCGGCGCTCGTCCCCGGAAGGTTCCAGATACCCGACTACGCTCGTTCGGTCCTGACCGACTGTCGGCCTGGAGACCACCCGACCAACATCGAACGCCTGGTGAAGATCCGGACGTCGATGCTGCCCAAGTTGCTCTGGCACAACCGTCCGCAGATGCTCTTGGTCCTGACCGAGTATGTGATCCGGCACAACATAGGATCGCCGCAAGTTCAGGCGAAGCAGCTCGATCACCTGCTGAAATTACAAGCTGACGGCACGATCCGACTGCTCATCGTCCCCTCGGGAACCCAGAACCGAGCCGGTGTCGCGACGGGGCCGTTCAGACTCATCTCCTTCGAGGATCGACTGCCGCTGGCCTATGCCGAACATGCCTCCGGCGGGGTGATCATCGACCAGCGGGACGAGGTCAGGCGCTTGGACGCTATCTTCGGGGAACAGATGTCCTGGGCGCTTACACCCGCAGCGTCTCTGGACCTGGTGAAGCAAGTGAGAGGTGACCTGGCATGACTGCCGAATGGCACAAGTCCTCGTACAGCAGCGGCAACAACGAGTGCGTGGAAGTGCGGGAGCACGAGTCAGGCGCCGACGTGCGCGACACCGCTCACCGCGAGGCAGGGCACATCACTGTTCCCTTGAACCAGTGGGTAGCACTGATCGCTCAGGCTCGTGGAACCCATTAGCCGACCAGTAGTAGCCCCCGCTCCGGCTTGCCCCCAGGAAACGCCCTTCTGGGGGTGAGGTCGTGTTCCCCTTTCGATCGTCACCAGAGGTCGAGAAGATGCCCGAGCTGTTCAACACTCCAAGCCGAGGCGCTGTCCGCTCGCAGGGGCGATGAAGGCGTGGGTGTGCTCCACGGTCGCCCTGTACCGGATCCCGTTGCTACCCCTCGCAGGGGCGATGAAGGCACTACCCGCACCCCTCCCAGAACACCTCAGACTCGTTGCTACCCCTCGCAGAGGCGATGAAGGCCCGCCGCGAACTGGACGCCCTCACCGAGGTCACCACGTTGCTACCCCTCGCAGGGGCGATGAAGGCGCTACGCCCAGTACGGCAACCGCCGCGACGGCTACAGTTGCTACCCCTCGCAGGGGCGATGGAGGCTACTCAGCGGCCCGTGCCATCCCCACGTCGACCGGTGTTGCTACCCCTCGCAGGAGCAATGAAGGCAGGGACGCGGTGTTTACCGCGGTAAACAAGAGCCTCGTTACCACCCCTTGCAGGGGCCATAAAGGCGGTTCCGCCGTGGGAGGTGGCCATGGCCAGGCGGGGTTGCTACCCCTCGTAGGGGCAATGAAGGCGCGAAGCCGCCAGGTCCAAGGCCTACTTCCACGGGGTTGCTACCCCTTGTAGGAGCGATGAAGGCCACCCACACACCAGCACTCCCTGTGGGTGCC